>JAZNKF010000050.1:0-10507 GCA_045578425.1 Acutalibacteraceae bacterium | reverse complement strand
GTTCACCGTCACGCTCACAAACGACGGTACCGCGGATTTGTTACCCGCCGTACAACAAACGGTGATTCAACTGCACGTCGACAGAGCAGAGCCTGTGTGGTTTCGTTATGACGGCGGCTTAAAAGTCGGCGAAAGCAAAACTTTTGATTTCCCCGCATGGGAAGCGGTGGCAGGTAACCATGCGATTACCGCAACGGTGAATTTTGCCATGCCGAGTCCGACAACGTGGGAAACGGGTGTTGTGTTTGTCAAATACCTGCGCGTTGCTGACGAAGCGTTAGCAGTGCCCGAATTTGCCGCCGCGGCGGGAATGAATAATTTGGTGTTTAACGATGATTTTACCACCTTGGATACGATTGACGTCAACGCCACGGGTGAGGTGGGGTACCACTGGTACGTTACGCGTCCGTACGGTATGACAAACGTTAATCCCGATGATTATTCATTAACAGAAAACGGCATTGATTTACACGTTCACAATTCTCCGCATCATTACGAACTTGCTATGGTAGATTCGCGTACCGGTGCGGGTTGGGGTTACAAGCACGGGTATGTGGAATGTCGCTTTAAGGTGCAACCCGATTCCTCCGTCCCCGGTGTTAAAGGCGGTCCCGCTATTTGGGCAATGCCTGCCGAGCGGTACTGGTGCTTTATTGACCACTGGGTAGAAGTAGACCACATGGAGTATTGGGGTAATTACTTTGAAGGTGGAGAGCGGATTTACAGCGTGACCTTGCACGAACAATCGTGCGAGTACGGTAACGGGCACGGCGCTACACGCTGGGGTAAAAACATAAAACCCGTTTATCCCGGCCTTGGTGACGGCGAATGGCACACGATGGGTTGGTTGTGGGAAGAAGGCCGCTTTACCGCGTATATTGACGGTGAAGAGTTGTTTACGCAACGTTGGAACGAAGATGGCAGCGGTCTTGACCCCGATATGTACTTGGTAAAAGGCGAACGCTACGAAGCACCGTTTGCGGTGTTGGATAAGTATTCGTTGCCGGTGACCATCAGCGGTGATTCCCGTTGGCCCATGGAAGTGGATTATTTCAGAATTTGGCAAAAGTAATAACAAAACAAAAAGAGCGTCTTTCCGAAAGGAAAGACGCTCTTTTAAGAGATGTTGTTTTTGCGGGCGGATGTGGGCATCCGCCCCTACGAACTCGCATCAAATTGGGATAGAATCTGTAGGGGACGATGCCCACATCGCCCCGTGTCCATTTCACATGGTTTTTTCCAAACAAACCCGCCCAAGTTGTTACAACTTGGGCGCCTGTTTGTGTTACAGATTAGTAAGCAACACCTTGTGCGAGCATGGCATCTGCCACTTTTTCAAAACCGGCAATGTTAGCACCGGCAACCAAGTCGCCCGGCATACCGTATTTTTCGGCTGCTTTGAGCGAGGCGTTGAAGATGTTGGTCATGATTTGGTGGAGTTTTGCATCCACTTCTTCGGCGGTCCAGCTGTAACGCATGGAGTTTTGGCTCATTTCCAAACCGGAAACAGCAACGCCGCCCGCGTTAACGGCTTTGGAAGGAGCAACCACAACACCGTTTGCTTTGAGCAATGCCACAGCTTCGTTGGTGGTGGGCATGTTGGAAACTTCCACATAGTATTTTACGCCGTTAGCAATGATTTGTTCAGCTTCTTTGACATCCACTTCGTTTTGAGTAGCGCAGGGCATGATGATGTCAACTTTGGTACCCCACGGTTTTTGACCTTCAAAATACGGAACACCGAATTTGTCAGCATAATCTTTTACCTTGTCGTGACCGGAAGAACGCATGGAAAGCATGAATTCAATTTTTTCGTCGGTGTCGATGCCGTCTTTGTCATAAACATAGCCGTCGGGACCGGAGATGGTCACCACTTTACCGCCGAGTTCGGCAATCTTTTTGACCGTACCCCAAGCCACGTTACCAAAACCGGAAACCGCAAAGGTTTTGCCCTTGATGGTGTCGCCAAAGGATTTGAGCATTTCGTCAACATAGTACACAGCACCGAAACCGGTGGCTTCGGGACGAATCAAAGAACCGCCGTAGGGGAGACCTTTGCCGGTGAGAACGCCGGTGAATTCGTTGCGCAAGCGTTTGTATTGACCGTAAAGATAACCGATTTCGCGAGCACCAACACCCAAGTCGCCGGCGGGAACGTCGGTATCGGCACCGATGTGTTTTGCCAGTTCCGTCATAAAACTTTGGCAGAAACGCATGATTTCTCCGTCGCTGCGGCCACGGGGGTCAAAGTCACTGCCGCCTTTACCGCCGCCCATGGGAAGGCTGGTAAGGCTGTTTTTGAAGGTTTGTTCAAAGCCCAAGAATTTAATGATGCTGGCATTGACGGAAGGATGGAAACGCAAACCGCCTTTGTACGGACCAATGGCAGAGTTAAACTGCACACGGTAACCGCGGTTGACTTGAACGTTGCCGTTGTCGTCTACCCAAGAAACGCGGAACATGATTTGGCGTTCCGGCTCGACCATTCTTTCAATAATGCCCCATTTTTGATATTCGGGGTTGGATTCCACCACGGGTTCAATGGAAGTCAATACTTCCAAAACCGCTTGTAGGAATTCTTTTTCGCCCGGGTTGCGAGCTTCGACGTTAGCGTATACTTTTTGTAAGTATTCGGATTTAAGCATAGTTTTCTCTCCTTTATATAATATATAATTTATTTTTTTAGAATACTACCATTTTGCAAGACTGTCAATAAAAAATTGCAAAAAAAGCATATTTTTTTGCCTTAATAATGATATTTTTTTCGTTTAATCATCAAAAAAAGTACGCCCAAAACAACGGATAAAAATTCAGCCACCACAACCGAAATCCAAATTCCGTCAATTCCCCACAACATGGGGAGAAGGATGATGGACGCACTTTGGAAAACCAAGGTGCGTAAAAACGAAATGAGCGCCGAGGTAAGCCCATCGTTGAGTGCGGTGAAGAAAGCGGAGGCAAAAATGCCAAACCCCATAAAAGCAAACGACAGCCCGAAAACTCGAAAACCGGAAACCGTTAAGTTATACAACGTGATATCGTATCCTACAAACAACTTGGAAAGCGGTGCCGCTAACAGTTCAGCTAGTAGTATCATGGTAATGCCGAATATACCAATGAGTGTTAAACTTTTTCGAAGCAGGCTTTTGAGTTCGGCGTAGTTTTTAGACCCATCGTGATAACTGACAATCGGTGCACCACCAATAGAAAAACCGACAAATGCTGCCGAAAAAATCATGCTGACGTACATCATTACACCGTAAGCGGCAATGCCGTTTTCCCCCGCATAATTAATGAGCTGCCGGTTATACAAAATACCGACAAAGCTCATGGAAATATTATTCATAAACTCGGAAGAACCGTTAGTACACGCTTTTAAAATGGCTTTTCCGTCGTAAGAAGTTTTTCCCAAACGGAGAACACTGCTGTTTTTGGCGAAAAAATAGAAAAGCGGAACAGCACCGCCGATAAATTGTGAAAAAGCAGTTGCCAAAGCGGCACCCAGTAGTTTGTGTTCTTGGGGTAAAGAGAGGACCAAAACCGCATCAAACACCATATTGGTAACACCCGATGCAACGGTTACCCAAAGCCCTAATTGCGGCTTTTCGGCGGCAACAAAAAAACTTTGGAACATGACCTGTAACATAAAAAACGGCAGTGTGGTAAGAATAACGCGAGAATAAAGAACGCAGTTATCCAACAAAACACCTTGTGCTCCCAGCAACGCAGCAATGGGACGAACAAAAACAAACCCCAACGTTGCCAACACAACCCCCAAAACAAAAGCTACGTAAACAAGCAACGAGAAATAACGGTTGGCTTTTGCTTTATCTCCTTCACCGTACGTTTTGGCGACTAACGCGGTGCCTCCTGTTCCGAACATGAAAGCGACAGTACTGATAATCATGATTACCGGCATAATCAAGTTAACAGCGGCAAACGGTGTTTTGCCCGCAAAGTTTGAAACAAAGAAGCCGTCAACTACGCCGTAAATGGATGTGAAAATCAGCATGGCAATGGAAGGGAAAGTAAACTGTATGAGTTTTTTGTAAGTAAAATGAGAGGAAAGCGGAATGTACATTATTTGCTCCTAACGCAAGTAAGGTTTAATTTGATTGTTAAAGTATAGCATATAATTATACTTTTTCCAAGCAGGATTCAACAAAAAAGCGTAGCCGCTTCAATTTATTAGAAAGGCAGAAAAAGTTATCCGTTTGCGGTGCCCGAAATTCGCTTATCTCGCTTTCACTCGGCGAATTTCGACCGCAGCACCCGCTTTATGCTCGCTGTATCCGCCGTAAGGCGGCGCTCGCATACGCGCCCCACGACACGCTCCGCATGCCGAGGAGTCATGTCTACTACTCATACAAAAATAACAGACACCGCAAAAGCGGTGTCTGTTATTTTGGCAGGGGCAGAAGGACTCGAACCCTCGGCACGCGGTTTTGGAGACCGCTGCTCTACCAACTGAGCTATGCCCCTAAATATATGATGGATGGTGGGTGGGAACGTACATGCCGGTCCCACGCCCATCCGTTTGGTGGGCCTTCAGGGACTCGAACCCGGGACCAACCGGTTATGAGCCGGTTGCTCTAACCAACTGAGCTAAAGGCCCGTACACGATGTGCTTTTGCAACAGTTGAGCACGAAATTCATTGTACCATAAAATTAAATATTGTCAAGGTTTTTTTGAAAATTTTGGCGGTGAATTATTATTGGAGTAAATTTGATAAAGAATTGACAAAGATGCGCTGTATACAGTATAATAAAGAGTGTTTAAATTTAAGGAGTGATAACTTTGGGTGATACATTAGCACAAAAACTGATTCGTTCCCACTTGGTTTGTGGCGAGATGCGCGTGGGGGAAGAGATTGGTCTTCGCATTGACCAAACCTTAACGCAAGATGCTACGGGTACGATGGCATATTTGGAATTTGAAGCTATGGGGATTCCCCGCGTAAAAACCGAGCGTTCGGTGGCGTATATTGACCACAACACGTTGCAAACCGGTTTTGAAAACGCCGATGACCATCGGTTTATTCAAACCGTTTGTAAAAAACACGGTATTTACTTTTCTCGTCCCGGCAACGGCATTTGCCATCAAGTGCATTTGGAACGCTTTGGCATTCCGGGTAAAACGTTAATCGGCTCCGACAGCCATACCCCCACCGGCGGTGGTATCGGTATGTTGGCATTTGGTGCCGGTGGTTTGGACGTGGCGGTTGCCATGGACGGCGGTACCTATTATATTGTGATGCCCAAAATGGTGCGCGTGAATTTGGTTGGTCGTTTGCAACCGTGGGTGGCCGCCAAAGACGTAATTTTGGAAGTGTTGCGCCGCATGTCTGTTAAAGGCGGTGTGGGCAAAATTATCGAATACGGTGGGGAAGGCGTGAAAACCCTTTCGGTGCCGGAACGCGCGACCATCACCAACATGGGTGCTGAACTTGGTGCTTCGACTTCGATTTTCCCGTCGGATGACGTAACACGCGAATTTATGAAAGCGCAAGGCCGCGAACAAGATTGGGTGGAATTACAACCCGATGCCGATGCGGTATACGACGAAGTGTTGGAAATCGATTTGTCTGCACTCACACCGATGGCGGCTTGCCCGCATTCTCCCGATGCGGTAAAATCGGTGGCGGAACTGGAAGGTATGGCAGTCGACCAATGCTGTATTGGTTCTTGCACGAACTCGTCGCTTTTGGATATGCTTAAAGTGGCGGCAATCCTCAAAGGCAAGACCGTGCATCCCAACGTTAGTTTGTCGATTGCTCCCGGTTCCAAACAAGTGTATACCATGTTAGCGCAAAACGGCGCATTGGCAGATTTGATTGCCGCGGGTGCGCGTATTTTGGAATGTGCCTGCGGTCCGTGCATCGGTATGGGACAATCGCCCAATTCCAAAGGTGTTTCGCTGCGTACGTTCAACCGCAATTTTGAAGGTCGTTCCGGTACGGCTGACGGGCAGGTGTATTTGGTCAGTCCCGAAACAGCGGCTGTTTCAGCGTTGACCGGTGTGTTCACTGACCCGCGTTCTTTGGGGGAACCGCCCGTGGTGACGTTGCCGTCTTCTTTCTCGGTGAACGACAACATGATTGAGCCGCCGATTGCAGAAGAACGCATGGACGAAGTGGAAGTTGTTCGCGGTCCGAACATTAAACCGTTCCCGCAAACTAAGCCGATGGAAGAGGCGATTGCTGCCAAAGTGTTGCTCAAAGTAGGCGACAACATTACCACCGACCATATCATGCCGGCAGGCGCCAAAATTTTGCCGTTGCGTTCCAATATTCCGGCGATTTCCGAACATTGCTTTGTGCGCTGCGATGAACAATTCCCTGCGCGTTGCCGCAAAGAGGGCAAAGGATTTATTATTGGTGGCTCCAACTACGGGCAAGGCAGTTCGCGTGAACATGCGGCATTGGCACCGTTGTATTTGGGAATCAAAGCAGTGATTGTGAAGTCGTTTGCCCGTATTCACGTTGCCAACTTGATTAATGCCGGTATTTTGCCGTTGACATTTGTCAATGAATCGGATTATGACCGTATACAATTGGGGGACGAACTGGAGTTGCCGGATGTTCGCCGTCGCTTACAAAACGGGGAACCGATTGTCCTTAAAAACCAAACTACCGGTGAAGAAATTCCGCTAAATTCCGGATTTTCGGTACGTCAGACCGAAATGTTGTTAGCGGGAGGACTTTTGGATTATACGCGTCAAGCCAACCAATAACAAAGGGGTGCTATGACCTTGAAAGAGGAAACTATTTCGATGTCGGTAATACGCCGACTGCCTCGCTACTATCGTTTTTTATACGATTTAAAACAGAACGGTGTCATGCGTATTTCTTCGCGTGAACTTGCCGAGCGCATGGGACTTACTGCTTCGCAAATCCGTCAAGATTTGAATTGTTTTGGCGAATTTGGTCAGCAGGGGTACGGCTATTCCGTGGAACAACTCTACGATGAGCTGTACCACATTTTAGGGGTAGGTGCCCTGTCACATGCCATTTTGCTTGGTGTCGGTAATCTGGGTCGCGCTTTAATCAACCATATCAGTTTTGCCAACAAAGGGTTTGAATTGGTTGGTATTTTTGATGATGCCGATTCGCTGATTGGCAGTACCATCCATGATATTACCGTGCAACCGACAACGGCGCTGGAGTTGTTTTGCGAGGAGCATTCTCCCTCTTTGGCAATTTTATGTATTCCCAAAGAGGCGGCACCGCCGTTGGTGGAACGCTTGATAAATTGCGGTGTTACTGCGTTTTGGAATTTCAGTCATTACGACATTGCCGTACATCACCCCCAAACTGTGGTGGAAAACGTTCACTTAGGGGATAGCTTGATGACGCTGTCTTACCGTATCAATCAATCAAAGCGGGGGGAGTAACATGTTTCATGCCTGTATTGCAGGAATGACGGTATCTTTCGAAAGCAATGATGTTGAATTTTTTAAAAAGCGTTTAGCCGAGTACAGTATCCCCGCACCAAAGCAGGCAGATTTATTGTTACGTGTGACGTCTTTCGATGCGCTGCAAAAACCGCAAGGGCGCGAAGTGTTGCGTAACGGTTCCACTTCGGTATTGAAACTTGAAGACGGTCGTTTTGCTCTTTTCACAGTGGGAAAAGTATCCGGAAAGGTTTTGCAAAACACTATTTTTACTTCTGATTACTCGGCAGTAGATATTGAATTATATAACGGTCGTCGGCGTGACGGTATGACGGATACCGACTGGGAATACGTGTATACCGGTGCGGCTTTTGCCAACCGTCTGGCATATTTAGGCGGTGTTGTCCTGCATGGTTCGTCCATTGCTTACGAGGGAAAAGGTGTGGTGTTTTCCGCACCGTCAGGTACGGGAAAATCCACGCATACCGCATTGTGGCAAAAGTTGTATGGTGATAAGGTAACTCCCGTAAACGATGACAAGCCTGCCATTCGTTTTGTGAACGAACAACCGCACGTATACGGTACACCGTGGAGTGGCAAAACCGATAAGAATCATAACATTTCTGTTCCGTTACACGCGGTGGTGTTTATTGAGCGCGCTTCACAAAACCGTATACGCCGCTTGTCGCCCACAGAGGCTTTTTTGCGTATTAACAACGAAACGGTTCGTCCGTTTTACGATGCAGGACAAGGCAGACGTGTGCTGGATTGTGCTCAAAAGTTGATTGAGTCTGTTCCGATGTATTTGTTGGGATGCACTATCAGCGAGGAAGCACCGGAGCTTGTTAAACGAGAATTACAGTGGTAGAAAGGATGTTTTTGCCATGAAAATTAAAGAGAATTTTGTATTGCGCGAGTTATGCGGTTCGTTTGTGGTGGTTGCCGTGGGTGAGCAAACACTGAACTTTAAGGGTATGATTAAACTTAACGAAACCGGTGCTTTCTTGTGGCAGAAAATGGCTGAGGCGGATATTACCGAAGAGGCGCTTTTGCAAGCGATGCTTTCGGAATACGATGTCGAAAAGGAAGTCGCTGCAACCGATATCGAAGAGTTTGTTGCTTTGCTTAAAGAGGCGGATTTGTTGGTATGAACACCAAAGAAACACAACTGCCTTTTGAACAAATGATGCCGCTGATTACCGAATCGTTTCGGCAGGGAATGACAGCCACCATTCCGGTTACCGGTAACAGTATGTGGCCGTTATTTTCTCACAAGCGAGATTGCGCAGTGCTTTCGCAGTGCGAGGGAAAACCGCTGCGCCGCGGCGATGTTCCGCTGTATCAACGCCCTGACGGTCAATACGTATTACACCGTGTTATCAAAGTGACGTCGGACGGGTATTGGTTTGCCGGTGATGCACAACGAAAACTGGAATATTTGCCGAAATCGTGTGTTGTCGCGGTGATGACGGCTTTTGTGCGTAAAGGGAAAACAGTGGAGTGTAACGACAAACGGTATCGTTTATATTCGTGGTGCTGGATGGCGGTAAGACCGTTGCGTCCTTTTTTGATTCGCTTGGCTAAATTTTTGTACAGACTAAAAAAACGTTGAGTATGCAATACTCAACGTTTTTTGTTTTTGAATTCTTCGGCAAACCAGACACTTTGCAAGGAAAATTCTTTGCCGTTTAAATAGTTTAATTCTTCCGCGTCTTCGGTAAAAGCAAATTTTAGCCGATAAGAGCAAAGTGCTTGTTTGGAAAAACCGGTACCTTTGTTCAGCGCATTGGTGCCGTATTTTCCGTCACCCAGCAAGGGATGACCGATGGCTGCCATTTGTGCGCGGATTTGGTGTGTTCTGCCGGTCAGCAGTTCGATTTCCAAAAGTGAAAGGTTGTCGTGCGATTCCAAAACGCGGTAATAGGTGGCAATGGAACGTGCCCCGCGTACCGGTTCTTTGGAAATGTAGACACGGTTTTGTTCCTCGTTTTTTACCAAATACCCGTGCAGTGTGGCTTCGGGTGTTTGCAAATATCCGTGTACCAAACACAAGTAATATTTTTCGATTTCCCGTTTGCGTAATTTTTCGTTAAGAATACGCAAGGCTGCCGCCGTTTTTGCGGCAATGACAATACCGCAAGTATTGCGGTCAATACGATTCACCAGTGAGGGGACAAAACTGTTTTCGTTTTCCGGTTCGTAGCTGCCTTTTTCATACAGATACCGTTGAATGCGATAAATCAGCGTGTCACCGTATTCGTTCTCATCCGGATGTACCAACAACCCTGCGGGTTTGTTGATAAGTAAGAGATGTTCGTCCTCGTACACAATATCCAACGCTTTCCCGGCAGACATAAACTCAAACTTGCGGGCGGCAGGCTCCAAAAATTCGTCGGGTGCATAAATGGTAATGACGTCGTTTTCTTCCAAGCGGTCAGAAATTTGGCAACGTTTTCCGTTGCGCTTAATATCTTTTTGGCGGATATATTTATACATCATCGAAACAGGGAGCTGCGGGAACGTTTTGGTTAAAAAACGGTCTACCCGCTGACCGGCATCGTTTTTACCGATTGTGACCGATTTCATAATACGCCCCCTTTGAATCATTTTAAAATATTATACACTTTTCTCTTTTCAAATACAAGTTTTTTTGTTATACTATAAAAAACGGAGGTTGATAAACATGGATTTTATGGAAGAATTACGTCTGCAAGACGCCGAGGTCTTTGAGGGCTGTCAAGCAGAATTAAAACGTCAACAACACAACATTGAACTGATTGCTTCGGAAAACATTGTATCCAAAGCGGTGTTGGCGGCTACGGGTAGTGTGCTCACCAACAAATATGCCGAGGGTTATCCGAGCAAACGGTATTACGGTGGATGCCAGTGCGTGGATATTGTCGAAGAAATTGCTCGCGAACGCGCCAAAAAACTGTTTGGTGCCGAACATGCCAACGTGCAACCGCACAGCGGTGCTAACGCTAACTTGGCGGTGTATTTTGCTTTGGTACAACCGGGTGAGACCATTTTGGGTATGAGTCTGGCGCACGGCGGTCACCTTACACACGGTTCGCCCGTAAACTTGTCCGGTAAATATTATAACTTCATTTCTTA
>JAZNKF010000049.1:0-1814 GCA_045578425.1 Acutalibacteraceae bacterium | reverse complement strand
GCGCTCATGAACGGCAGTGCCAACACAGCCGTCAATTTTTCCACCGCCATTTTCGACGGCATTGTTATGCGTATTGGGTTAGCAGTACTGTTTGGATTGGTTATGGATATGAAGCACTTTGGTTTTTGGTTGGGTGATGCGCTGGCAGGGTTTACACCTTTGGTGATTGGTATCGTGTTTTACTTTGTGGGCAGCTGGCGAAAACCGAAAATTGAAAAGTAATCTTGCAAAAAAAGCAGCGTCAGCCCTTCATTGAAGGGCTGACGCTGCTTTCGTTTCTGCGTTCAAAACCGAAGCAACTGCGCAATACAGCGTTACCATTGCAGAACAAAGCAATATACTACCAATAATATCGGTTATCCAGTGTACGCCCGAAACCAGTCTGCCCAACACCATGAAGAAGATAAAGCCAAGCAAGACAAAAGTAAGGCACTTGTTTAGCACCGGATTTTTTACGCGAGTTCGAATTTGTAAGATGGTCGTTGGCATAACACTCATCACCAGTAAGGTGGTGGATGACGGGTATGATACCTCCAAAAACCCGTTAATCAATACCGGTCGGTAGTTGATAACAACGGTTTCAAAGAAAAGGTAGATTGCCATTACCAGCAAATAAAAACAGCCAAGGATAAGAAGGGTATAGTCAACTTTTAAAAAATGCTTTCTTGTTATCCATTGTACAAGCCCCACAATGAAAAACCCAAAGCACACAGCCAGGGGAACCAGCCCAAGCCAATCGGTGATAGCATATAGAGTGAAATGTACGCCGGTCAATTCGTGAACAAACCGATTGAGGGTGGCAAATCCAACGCACGAGCCGTGTGGACCGATAGCTTGTACATCAATAAACAAAACAGCAAGTGTCCAAAGAATAAAAGATATCCAAAGGCAAAGGGAAATCCAAAAAAATTTTACGGTGATTTTTTTCATAAGTACCATCCTTCACTTGTATTTGGCAAAAGCCTACATACAAGCATAAGGCAAGATGGTAAAAAAGAAAAGAAACTGCCCGTCACGATGGCGATACGCTTCGTGTCAGTGGCGCACCAGCAGGCTTATCGTTTTGATGGCCAAAAACACAAACACAAAAACGGCCGCATACGATTGTCGACAGATGGTAAAAAGGCAAACGCCGATAGCGTTAAGCAATAGCGACAACCAATATTTTTTGCTAACCCAAAATGTTTTACGGTAGTTTTGCAAGGCAAGGGTTAAAACACCTAACACCACCATTGCCAGCACAACGGATAAAAATACGGCTTTCAAATAGCCGTGAACACCTGTTAGGGCAAGGAGAGAAACGCTGCTTACTGCGTGGGCGTTTTTTTCTGCAAAAAACGGTAAAAAGAGGAGCATTGCCGTACAGCAGTCGAGCAAACCAAACAGCAAATCCCACAGGTGCATTTTCTGTTGTTTGCGGTCTTCTTGTGCCAAGGCTAACAATTCCTCGCCGGATAACAGGTCATCTACCGAAACATCAAAACAGGTCGCAATCGCTTTTAACGAGTCGATGTTCGGAAATCCGCGTCCCGATTCCCACTTGGAAACCGCGGTGCGAGATACGTATAAGTGTTTTGCGAGTTCTTCCTGCGTCAGATGCCGTTGTTTGCGCAGGTTTTGTAGTTTTTCGTGAAAATTCATGGAAACCTCCGCCAAATTTAATTCCAGTAATCCGTTTCGTGAGGTAAGTCAATATCTTTTTTACAAAACGTGATTTTTTTGCCGCTTTTGAGTTGTTTTTCATAATCTTTCAGTGTACGGAAAGCATACTTACCAAGATACAGTATTACCGGCATATTGATGATGGTCATACC
>JAZNKF010000048.1:0-5842 GCA_045578425.1 Acutalibacteraceae bacterium | reverse complement strand
GCTAAAACCGCCACAATAACCATAATGGGCGAAAGTGCTAAAATAAACAACAAGGAAAAGACAATATCGAGAAAACGTTTAAACGAAGAATAATGATTGGTGTGCTTTATTTTGTATTGAGACTCAATGCTGACAACGCGGCGCATCCTTTTATTCCTCCTTATCAGTCTCTTTTTCTTGAATTTCTATTTCTTCCGCTTGACGAAGGCATTATACACTGTTGTCTGTTAAAAATCAAGGTTTTTTATGTGAACGATAAAAAAGTCTGTACGTACAACCACTTTTTCATAAAATAAAATCGTTCTTTTTGGTTATTTTGCACTACTTTGACGTCTATTTTTGACAAATTTTTCACAAACGCCCTCTGCTTTTTTGCCTGTCGGTAATTTTTTCATGCACAACCAACCACTTCCACCGTCCCCATATGCTCAAACGGACATACTAATGCGGGAGGCGAGAGTGTTTTGTATGCCGTTATAAAACGCGGTTTGGATGTGGTCTTTTCGTTAGTGTTGCTTTTTGTGCTCGGCCCTCTTTTTTTGGTAATCATTATCGTTATCCGCGCCGATTCTTCCGGGCCCGCAATTTTTCGGCAAATACGTTGCGGAAAAAACGGCAAACCGTTTGTGATATACAAGTTTCGTACCATGTTTCTTAAAGCACCGAAAAACATTGCAACCAGAAATTTTGAAATGCCTCATCGGTATATTACGCCGTTTGGCAAATTTTTACGGCAAACCAGTTTGGACGAAATCCCGCAATTATTCAACGTCTTAAAAGGCGACATGAGCTTTGTCGGCCCTCGACCCGTCATCCCCGCAGAAAAGAGTTTATTGGCATTGCGGCATCAATGGCAAGCGGATACGGTGCGACCCGGCATTACCGGTTTGGCGCAAATACGCGGCAGAGACACGCTGGAGGCACCGGATAAAGCACTTTACGATGCCGAATATGCGCGTCACTATTCTTTTTTACTGGATGCGTATATCCTTTTTTCTACCGTAAAATATGTGTTAAAACGGGAAGATATCCACGAAGGCAACTCAGATTTATGTCCGTAATCACCCTCTTTTGTTTTTTGGCATACACTAAAAAGCAAAGGAGGGATTTTTATGGTGTCTGTCAATGCACCAATTCGCTATTTTTTAGGAACCAATACCCCTGATGGGTTTATGGGGTGCTCCTCTGCTTTATACGATTCCTCAAACGGTTGGCATACATACCTCTTAAAAGGCGGCGCCGGTACCGGAAAATCCACACTGCTTCGCTCGGTTTATGAACAATTTGGCGACGAAAAAACCGAAGTGTTTTGTTGTTCTGCCGACC
Source organism: Acutalibacteraceae bacterium (assembly GCA_045578425.1). GTDB lineage: Bacteria > Bacillota > Clostridia > Oscillospirales > Acutalibacteraceae > RGIG3009. The sequence goes on along the minus strand of JAZNKF010000048.1, from coordinate 4,516 downwards.
CCGATTCGTTGGATGCCGTACGTCTACCCAACCAAAAAAGGTTGTTCCTGGACGGCACCGCGCCGCACGTAGCGGAACCAACATTTTGGAACGTAACCGAAGAAATTGTCCCACTGTTTTTGGCAACACAACAAAAGGTGTTGGAGGCTCAAACAGATACTGTTCTTTTGCTTAGCCAAAAAAACGTCTCCTTCCATACGCAATGTCAAAAACTGTTAAAAGCAGCACAAGGCATCCTTGCCGACAACCGACAACTTGAAAAAAAGGCAATGCGCACAGACAAAATCGAAAAAATTGCAAGGCAACTTGCGAACACCGAATGGACACCGTTGTCACAAAGCGGTGTGCAAGAACTCCGCTTTATCAGCGCTGTTACACCGAACGGCTTTACCGTTCTGTCGGGCACGGTTCAAGCGCTTTGTCCGCGTATTTTTGTCGTGGAAGATGACCACGGCGCCGTTGCTGATGCGTTGCTCAAACGATTGCTCGACCATGCACTAACCGACGGTCAGCGTTGTGTGGTTTGTCCTTGTCCTCTATTTCCCAAAACTTCTGTCGAGCATTTGCTTCTTCCGGACAGCGGCGTTGCTTTTGTCACTTCCAACCGTTATCACGAAGTGGATTATCCTGTTTTTCGCCGTTTGCACGCTTCTCGATTTCTCAAAACCGAAGCGACACAAGAACACCGAAACCTTCTTCATTTTCAAAGTAAGGCGGCACAGGAATTGTTAAAGCAGGCCTCCGAGCTTGTTGCGGCGGCAAAAACCATTCACGACCAACTGGAAAAACTATATGCCGCTGCCACCGACTGGGGTGTGGTTGACACACTCACAAAAAACCTTCTTACTTCCCTAATATAAAAATTAAAAGCGACGTTTTCACGTCGCTTTTTGCTTTTATCAGGATTCTTTTTTTGCTGTTTTTATCCGGTTGCGGTACGCAATGTAATCGGTAAGCAGCATTTGAACCACCGCGATGAACGGCGCGCCCAAGAACACACCCCAAAAACCAAACAGTCCGCCACCGACGGTAATTCCCAGCAAGACGTAAATGGCTTTGATGCCAACGGTTTGACCGACAATACGCGGTTGGATAATGTTAGCATCAATTTGTTGCATTACCAAAATATAGGCCGCCACAAACAACGCACCGTAGAAATTACCCGACAATAACGCCACCAGCACCGACAACACGCCGCCGATAAGAGCGCCAAAATACGGTATCATGTTCATAATACCGAGTAACATGCCCATAACTGCTGCGTTCGGCATTCTGGCTAACAAGAAGCCAATGGTTGCCAGCACGCCGACGACCAAGGCATCCAGCATTTGGCTGTAAAAGTAGTTATAAAAAATCTTGGCAGTCTTGTGTGCATAGGTAGAGAAAAAGTTCAGCGTTTTTGGTTTAAACACCAAGCCCAAAACAGATTTGACCGCGGCAAATAACGATTCATGGCCGAGCAGCATGTAGACCGAAACAATAAACGCCATAATTACTTCTACCAAAGAAGACGTGAAATTCAACACACTGCTCAAATACGATAACAGTTTATCTACCGTTACCTGCTCTTGCAAAAAGGCATAAATCTCTTTGGCACGCTGCGGCAAATCTAAACTTTCCAAAAACGTACCCGGTCCCGCGCGGTCATTGATGAAGCCCATCACTTTCTCGTAATAAGCGGGAACGTTGCTCACAAATTCTGCCACAGCGGAAACCAACGCCGGAACGGCAATATAAAACAACAAACTTAACAGGCCAATCATTAACAGATACACCAACGCGACCGAAAGAGGACGCGCGGCTTTTTCAAAAAATTTACCTTTGATTCGTTTTAGGTTGCGTTCTATCCAACTCATCGGTCCGTACAACACAAACGCAATCGCAAAACCGACGACAAACGGAGTCAGAATGGAAAATCCCTTGCTGATAATCAAACCGATTTGACCTAAATTATCAAACGTTTTATAGACCACAATCAAAGCAAGACCCAACAAAAACAGGGATACCCATTGGGCAAGATTTTTATTGGTTTTCACGCGCTGACACCTCCGTTATAAAATCAGTATATCAAAAACTTTTTAGAAACGCAACCAATTATCCGTTAAACGCATCTTTTACTTTATCAAAAAAACTTTTCCTTCGTTGATAGTTTTTGTCCCCCAAAGATTCCTCAAAAGCCTTCAATAATTCTTTTTGTTTGCCGGATAAGTTTTTGGGTACTTCCACCGTGATTCGCGCAATCAAATCCCCGTTCCCGCGACCGTTTAAGTACGGCACACCTTTACCTTTCAACCGAATAATATCGCCCGGTTGCGTACCTTCTTTGATGGTATACGGAACTTTGCCGTCCAGCGTAGGCACTTGAATTTCTGCACCCAGCGCTAACTGCGAAAAGGTAAGCGGCAATTCACAAAGCAAATCGTATCCGTCACGCTCAAAAATGGGATGAGGACGTACTGCAATTTGCAATTCCAAATCGCCGGCAGGACCGCCGTTTACCCCGGCGTTACCTTTGCCGCGAACGGTAAGTACTTGCCCGTCGTTAATACCGGCAGGAATATTCACTCCCACGGTAGATGCCACACGAACTTGCCCCACACCGTTACAATCGGTGCACGGTTTTTCAATGATTTTTCCTTTGCCGTGGCATCGTGAACAAACGCTTTGGGTTTGAATAACACCAAACGGGGTACGTTGTTGCCGCGCTTCTTGACCTGTTCCGTGGCAAACGGGACACGTCGAGGCGGAAGTCCCTTTTGCCGCACCGGAACCGCCACAAGTATGGCAGGTTTCCACCACGCGAACGGACACTTGCTTTTTGCATCCCTTTGCCGCTTCTTCAAAAGAAATAATCACGTTGGCAGCCACGTCGCTCCCCTGACGCGGGGCATTAGGATTGCTGCGACGCCCGCCGCCGCCAAAGAACGACGAGAAAATATCACCAAAGTCAAAGTCCTGTGCACCCCAGCCGCCGTAGCCGCCACCCGCACCAAAATTCGGGTCGGTACCGGCATGACCAAATTGGTCGTAGCGCGCCCGCTTTTGCGAATCGGACAACACCTCGTACGCCTCGTTGACTTCCTTGAATTTTGCCTCGGCATCCTTGTCACCCGGATGCAAGTCCGGATGATATTTTTTTGCCATCTGCCGATAGGCTTTTTTTATTTCGTCTTCGGCGGCACCTTTTTGCACGCCAAGCACTTCATAATAATCACGTTTATCCGCTGCCATACGAACCTCTCCCCCGCTATTACACGGGAAAAGTCAGTCGGGGGAACCCCGACCGACTTTTTATCATAAATTAGTGTACTTCGCCGTTGTAGTATCCTTCATCGGCATCCGGCGGAACGGTGCCGTCTTCGCCGGCAGGGGCTGCCCCTTGTTCGGGAGCCGCTGCTTTGTAAATTTTTTCCGACACTTCGTAGAACTTCTTCATCAATTCTTCTTGTGCGGCTTTAATCGCTTCGTCATCTTCGCCCTTTAAGGTTTCTTTTAAGGCGTCAACTTTGCTTTGCAATTCGGTTTTTTCGGCCTCTTCCAACTTGTCGCCCAATTCTTCCATGGTCTTTTCACATTGGTAGACCGCTTGGTCGGCGCCATTGCGCAATTCCACCGATTCGCGTTTTTTCTTGTCTTCTTCGGCGTATTGCTCGGCTTCTTTCACCGCTTTTTCCACGTCTTCTTTGGACATGTTAGTATTGGAAGTAATGGTGATGTGTTGTTCTTTGCCGGTACCCAAATCTTTGGCACTTACGTTCACAATGCCGTTGGCATCAATATCGAAGGTAACTTCAATTTGCGGCACACCGCGGCGTGCGGGAGCAATACCGTCCAAATGGAACATACCCAAGGTTTTGTTGTCGCGAGCAAAATCGCGTTCGCCTTGTAACACGTGCACTTCCACCGACGGTTGATTGTCTTGTGCGGTAGAGAAAATTTGAGATTTTTTGGTAGGAATGGTGGTGTTACGCTCAATCACGCGGGTCATCACGCCGCCCATGGTTTCTACACCCAAGGAAAGCGGCGTAACGTCCAAAAGCAACAAACCTTTTACTTCGCCGCCCAACACACCGGCTTGCAATGCGGCGCCCATGGCGACACATTCGTCGGGATTGATACCTTTGAACGGTTCTTTGCCCAAAAATTTCTGTACCGCTTCTTGCACGGCGGGAATACGGGTGGAACCGCCCACCAACAACACTTTGTCGATTTCGGAAGCGGAAAGACCGCTATCTGCCAGTGCTTGTTTGACGGGTTTCATGGTAGCATCCACCAAATCGGCCGTCAAACGGTTGAATTCGGCGCGGGTAAGCGTCATATCCAAGTGTTTCGGGCCGCTGGCATCTGCTGTGATAAAGGGCAGGTTGATGTTGCTGGTCATGCCGCCCGATAACTCAATTTTGGTTTTTTCGGCAGCTTCACGCAAACGTTGCACTGCCATTTTATCTGCCGAAAGGTCAACACCGGTTTCTTTGCGGAAACCATCGACCATCCAATCCACGATTTTTTGGTCGAA
>JAZNKF010000047.1:0-1659 GCA_045578425.1 Acutalibacteraceae bacterium | reverse complement strand
CTCGAAACATTCGGAAAGGGACTGCAAAGGTATGAACTCTTTTTTAATCCACCAAATTTTTCGAGAACTTTTTTCGAAAAAACTTTCTGTTAAGAACTCTGCAACCGTGTTTGCTTCTCGATTGCGGGTGCAAAGATAAGGCATTTGATTTCAATCTTCCAAACAATTTTTAAACTTTTTTCAAAATATTTTTGCCCCGATTTTTCATCATTTTGAACATCAGCAACTTAGCGCACTAACTTTTTTGAGCACATTTTCGGTCAAATATGCCACTGAGGGGCGTTTTGGGCACATTTTCGGGATTTCGGCACTCAAAAAGTTTCTGCCAGATATTCATTTTTCGGGGTGAAATTATGGTTATTCCGATTACTTTTCGTATATTTGTAAGTTGTACGCTTATAAAAACCGAAGAAAATGATGAAATTGCGCTATATATTATATATAGGTATGGCTCTGGCGGCCGTAGCTTGTGCCCCGACCACCCCGAATGATGTCCCCAATTTGGAACACGGCGACCTGCTTTTTCAGGTTTTCAAGCCGAGTGATTTCGCCGAAGCGGTCGAAGGTGTGGCCGTCGGACGCGACAACATCAGCTATTCGCACGTGGGCCTGCTCTCGATCAACGAGAACGACACGACGGTAATTGAGGCAGTGTTCAAGGGTGTGCGCGAGGTTACGCTCGACCACTACCTCGGCAACTCGGACACCATTGGTGGGCGTCCCATTGTAACCGTTGCGCGCGTCAAGCCCGAGTTTCGTCATCTGCGCGAGGCTGCCGTCGAGCGTGCCCGCGAGTATATCGGCTGCACCTACGACTTTGTGTTCAGCCCCGTGAACGACTCGATCTATTGCAGCGAGTTGGTTGCGTTGGCATACCTCGACGAGGACGGTCGTTCGATCTTCTCGACCGTACCGATGTCGTTCCGCAATATGCAGACGGGCGAGATCGACTCGACGTGGATCGAACATTTCGAGAAATATGGCGCCGAAGTTCCCGAAGGTGTCGCAGGCACCAACCCCTCACAAATGTCGTGCGACGAGGTGATCGAAGAGGTTTATCGATTCTTTTAGCCGTCGCCACCCCACTCTCAAACACCCCAAAAGTGCCCCAAATTGAAATATTTTGGGGAGAAAAGTGTGTGTTTGAGAAAAAAGCATTATCTTTGCACGCTATGTTTAACTAAATTTAACTGTTTACTAAAATGCCCAAAATGAAAACTAATGCCGCGGCGAAGAAGAGATTTACCTTCACCGGCACAGGTAAGATCAAGCGTCAGCACGCTTATCACAGTCATATCCTGACCAAAAAGACGACTAAACAAAAGCGTAACTTGTGCTATTCGAGCACCGTTTCGGCTGCCGACGAGCCCAAGATCAAGAAGTTGTTGGTTAAGTAATTAAACACACTTCACTAACTTATTTTATTAATCAAAGAGCAAATCAGCCCCGAAGAACGTGAGAGAATCACGTCGCTGACAGCTCGTAAAACTTTTCACACACTATGCCAAGATCAGTAAATGCTGTTGCATCAAGAGCAAGAAGAAAGAAGGTTTTAAAACTTGCCAAGGGTAACTTTGGTTCAAGGGGAAACGTATGGACGGTTGCCAAAAACACCGTTGAAAAAGGTTTGCAGTATGCTTACGCACACCGCCAAATCAA
>JAZNKF010000046.1:0-2853 GCA_045578425.1 Acutalibacteraceae bacterium | reverse complement strand
GGCACACTTTAATCGCAGTATCGGCAAACGCATTCACTCCCACGCGTTATTTGCGGCGGCAACCGACAGTCGTAACGACGTGATTTGTACGGCCGTTGTGTTGGTTTCGGCTATCTTTACCGAAATCACGGCCATTCCGGTGGATGGCTACGTTGGTGTAGCGGTGGCCCTGTTTGTTATATGGGCAGGTTTTTCCATTATGCGGGAAACAATTTCGCCCCTGCTTGGCGAAGCGCCGCCCCCCGAATTGGTCGAAGAGATTCGCCGCATCGTTATGTCACAAAACGGTGTGGTCGGTATTCACGATTTGATTGTTCATAACTATGGCCCGGGTCGTTGCTTGGTCTCACTTCATGCCGAAGTTCCTGCGCATGGCGATATTTTACACAGCCACGAACAGATAGATACGATTGAACGCATGTTAATGCAAGAACTCAACGTAGTGGCGTGCATACATATGGACCCGGTGGATACCGAAAACGAAGAAGTCGCTGAGTTGAAAGTGTTAACGCAAACGGTACTTGGGGATATTGATGAAGCTTTGAGCTTGCACGATTTTCGTGTGGTGTTTGGGGAAGAACGCTCAAACGTGATTTTTGATGTCGTGGTTCCTTTTGAGTATGCCCACAAAGAAACACTGCAAGCAGAAATTCAACGGAGATTGCAAATGGTCAATCCGCATCTCTATGTGGTGCTGACCATTGAGCATAGTTTTGTATGATATGACAGCGTATATTGTATATAACGGTTTTTGGAACGCCGTACCACCCGACCCGGTGCAGCGTTTACACACCGCATTACAACAGCATAACGTGCCCTCATATATGGTGCCCAATACGGCACTTACAGTGTCCTTTTCGGACACAGTGCGCATTTTGCAAAAAGATGGCACTGCGCTTACCCCCGATGATTTTCTTTTGTTTTGGGATAAAGATACACGCTTGGCGTTTTCCGCCGAAAGCGCGGGCTTGCGGGTGTATAATACCGCCGCTTCCATCGCACAGTGCGACGACAAAAGCGAAACGCATCGTATTTTGGCAGCGGCAGGTATCCCTATGCCCGAAACCTTGGTAGCGCCCATGACGTATGTGGATGTTACCGACCCCATAGAATCATTTTTGGATACCGCCCAAAACGTGTTGGGGTATCCCATGGTACTCAAAGAATGCTACGGTTCTTTTGGTAACCAAGTGTTTTTGGCGCAAAATCGCGAGGAACTCAAAACCCTTGCCTATACCCGTGCAGCACGTCCTTTTTTGGTACAACGCTTTATTCATGAAGCCGCAGGGGAAGATAGGCGCTTGTACGTGGTGGGTGACCGTGTGATTGCCGCCATGAAACGTCGTTCCAACTCGGATTTTCGGGCAAATTTGGGTCAAGGCGGCACGTCAGAGGCGTATACTCCCACCGCCGAAGAAACGGCACTTGCTATACGGTGTTGTCAATTATTAAAACTGCACTTTGGCGGTGTGGATTTGTTGATTTCGCAAAACGGCCCGCTCGTATGTGAAGTGAATTCCAATGCCCACATGGCAGGGATTATTGCTTCTACCGGTGTGGATGTAGCAGATGAAATTGTCAAAGTTGTGTTGCGCCGCGAAGCAGAAAGGAAAAATTTATGGAGCAATTAAGAGATGTTTTTGCCGGTAACTTGATTCAACTGCGTACCGCAGCGGGATTGACACAAGCGGAATTGGCGGCAAAAATCAACTATTCCGACAAATCGGTTTCTAAATGGGAACGTGCGGAAGCCCTGCCGGATTTGGCGGTTGCCAAAGAACTGGCAACCATCTTTGGCGTCAGTGTGGATTTTATGTTAACCTCGCACGATGGATGGGATGGTAAACCGGCAAAAATGCAATACAGCACCGGCATGATAACCGCGGTAGCATTGCTTGGTATTTTCACCATGGCAACCTTGATTTTTGTGCTGCTGCGTTGGATTTTGCAAGAGCCGATATGGTTGGTATTTGTTGCGGCTGTACCGGTGGCACTCGTTACCTTGTTAGTGCTCAATAGCGTGTTTCACAAAGTAAAATATCATCCGATGGTGGTATCGCTGCTGTTACTTGGTGTTTTTGCCATGGTATACTACATTCTTCACGTGTATTGTAAAGTAATTCATCCATGGGAACTGGTTTTCGTGTGGATTCCCGCGCAAATCGTGGTGCTGTTCAGTTTTAATATCCGTCGAAAGAAATGATTTGTCAAAAAAGGACCGCAAAGAGATTACTCTTTGCGGTCCTTCTTAATTGTTTTTAAGCAGCAGTCGTTGTAAGCAAAACACAACTTGCTGCCCGCAACGTATAAAATCTCGAAAAGCAGGCAAAGGGATTCCTTTTAATTGCCGTTCTATGGAAAAAAGAGAAGCAGTAGGTACAAAAGAAGCATGTGATAATTGCTCTGTGGCGAGAGCGAGTTCCCGACACACCGTAACTCCTTGCAGGGACGTTTTTCCCGCAAGCGCTAATTCTTGTGCGGCATCCCAAACGGATTCGCACGCTTGTCGAAAATTCCAAATATCCTCGCGGTCAAAAGGTGTGATAAAGGCCTTTTGTAACAAAACAAAAGACGCTTCGCCGGCAATGGTCGCCGCACGTCGCCGAATCTCTGTTTCTTCTGTGGTTATTTTTTGGTCGCCTGCCAATAACATGGCAGATTCTCCTAATATTTGCTGACAACGGGTAAAAATATCTTCCGTGACTCCCACGACACTCACTCCTTTGTATATCGTATCAAAGAACGGTAATTTTTATGACAAATTTATCGGACGAGCATACACTGAAAATATACCGACTGATGATTAAAGCAAAGAAGTATGGGCAAAAATAGAAGTGACAAGGAGGAAAAAGC
>JAZNKF010000045.1:0-3958 GCA_045578425.1 Acutalibacteraceae bacterium | reverse complement strand
TCTGAAGTGCTTCATCTACACTGTAAGCAACCTCACTGCGTGCCATTTCAATTCCCAGCGCATCCATTGCTTTTTTGAACTCGATACGGTCCTCACCACGCTCAATGGCATCCACCTGAACACCGATAACTTCCACATTATATTTTTCCAAAACACCCGCTTTGGCGAGTTCCGAGCAAAGATTAAGACCGGATTGTCCGCCCAAATTGGGGAGCAATACGTCGGGGCGTTCTTTTTCGATAATTTGTTCCAATCGGTTGACGTTGAGCGGTTCAATATACGTGGCGTCCGCCATTTCCGGGTCGGTCATAATGGTGGCGGGGTTGGAGTTGACGAGCACAATCTCATACCCCAAATTACGCAACGCTTTGCACGCTTGCGTACCGGAATAGTCAAACTCGCACGCTTGACCAATAATGATAGGACCGGAGCCGATGATTAACGCTTTTTTCTTTTGCATAAAAATCCCTCTTTTACCAAAAACAATCTCTTTACTGTTTTCATTGGAATCTGAACATTGTATAAACGTCACACTTTCACGAATACAGTATAACACAAAACATTTCATAAGTAAACAAAAAAGAGCGGGGTTTGCCAAGCAAACCCCGCTCTTTGCAGTTTATACCACCATGCCGTTTTTGACGGTGTAATATTTGCCGCCATAGGCTACTTTCCCGTTTTTGGTAAAGTCCACGGCACCATTTTTGACATAATACCATCTGCCGTTGCTGTACTGAACCAGTGTGGTATCAAATACGACTTTGCCTTTCACAAGGTGATAGTATTTGCCGCTGTAGTAGAACAACCCGCTTTCGGTAAAGTCAACCGCGCCTTTTTCAACATAATACCAGTTGCCGTCACCGTGCAGCACTAAAGTGGTATCAAACACAACTTTACCACCTACCAGGTGATACCATTTCCCACCATAGTAGAACAAACCTTTTTGAGTAAAGTCTACCGCACCGCCTTCGACGTAATACCAGTTCTTGTCGGTGTGCAACACTAAGGTAGTGTCAAAAATAACCTTTCCTTTTACCAAATGCCACCATTTGCCGTCGTAGTTGAACAAGCCATTTTGCGTAAAGTCCACAGCGCCGCCTTCGACATAATACCAGTTCTTGTCGGTGTGCAACACTAAAGTGGTGTCAAAAATAACCTTTCCTTTTACCAAGTGCCACCATTTGCCGTCGTAATTGAACAACCCATTTTGCGTAAAGTCCACGGCACCATTTTCGACGTAGTACCAGTTGCCATCGCCGTGCAGTACCAACGTGGTATCAAAGGTAACTTTACCGTTCACCAAATGCCACCATTTGCCGCTGTAATAGAACAATCCGTTTTGGGTAAAGTCCACAGCACCATTTTCGACGTAGTACCAGTTGCCATCGCCGTGCAGTACCAACGTGGTATCAAAGGTAACTTTACCGTTCACCAAATGCCACCATTTGCCGCTGTAATAGAACAATCCGTTTTGGGTAAAGTCAAATGCATCATTTTTAACATAGTACCAGTCACCATCAGTATGTTTCACTAAAGTGGGGCCCTTTATCTTTATCGCTTCTACGGAGACTTGGAAGGTTGCCACTTCTCCGCCATAAACAACCGAAATGGTTTTGGGCCCCGGTGTGGAAGTGTCTCCACAAACCACATAATCCGTCACTTCAAACGGCGTTTCTTTGCGATAAGCAGTAACAACCATGCCGGTGCTATCAAACGCATCACCTTCGAGATAAACGAGTTTGTCTGGCTTTTGGGTGATTTCGAGCGTTATCGTTTTTTTGTGTGGGTTTTTGCGCAGTTGCGGGAAAACGTAACCATCACCGCTCATTTCCCAAATTGTTTTAAAATCGAAACCTCGATATGTTTCTGGTTGTTGCATTTCTTCTGCACTACACTTGACACCTGCTTCCGTGCCGCTACCTACTCCCCCAAGAGAAATATCTAAATAATAACAATTCGTAATGGTACTACTGCTTACATTTCCCGCAAGGCTTCCGGCAATATTCTCCGCCGAAACCAATCCTGTGTTATAGCTGTTGGTGATATTGCTCTTATTCACATTTCCCGCAATCCCGCCGGTATAATTATCCGCTACAACTCTTCCTGTATTGTAACAGTTGGTAACGGTACTCTCATTCACATATCCTACAACTCCACCGACATACTCATCTTGGCAGTAAGCACCGACGATATCATATGTTGAAATAAATGCTTCGTTATAACAGTCGGTGATGTCGCCGTCACTCACCCATCCCACAATTCCGCCAGCATAATTATCAGCTACAACGCTACCTTGATTAAAACAGTTGGTAATTTTCGGCGATGCATCATAATAAACATTTCCCTCTTCCGACATGCCGCCCACAATACCACCGGCAGAATCGGTAGCAGATCCACTGGAAAGCGTTTTAATTTTTGCCATATTGTAGCAATTGGTAACGGTACCACTTTCCATATACCCCACAATACCGCCAGCAGATTTTACGCCATTAATATTTCCCGCAGTGTGACAGTTGGTGATAGTACCGGATATCATATATCCTACAATACCGCCAGCATATTCATAGCTATATTGTCCGTCAGTATACACACCAAGATTTCGAATTTTTCCGCTAACAACATATCCAAACAAACCACCAACAGCATAACCATCGCTTATAAACCCCACTATACTGTGATTGTTGCCGTCAAATTGCCCTCTGAAAGGATAACTGTTGTGGTATCCGATCGGATACCACCAAGGGTTGTCAAACATATAGATATCCGCAATCAATTTGTAATGCGCACTTAAATAGTTGTTTACATTACTCAAATGTTCTTTTGTAGCAATCAAATACGGGTCGTAACTCGTTCCGCTACCACCTGCAAATTCGGTTGTATTCCCCGCTGCACTCACAGTAACTCCAAACACCCCAAGCGGGCACATCGAAATTATCAAAGTAATTGTTACTACTGTTGCCAAAAACTTTTTCATTGCAACCATCCCTTTCCACACAAATCATCTCGAATTGGCACATCAAAATTTTTAAAAATTCGTTCAATCCCTAATTTTGGTTGACTTTTTTCTTGATATCGACGAGTATATATTTTCTTACCGTCAGGTGAAATTTCAAAACAAGCATAGTGCTTGTTTTGAAAAGAATCTTTTGATGCTTTACAAAACTCAATTTTTATTTTTTCATGCTCTGCTGTGCGCAAATATTCTTTGAAATTTTGTAATGCCAGCAAAACCTGTTCCTTGGAGTCATATCCATCTGACTTTGCTACGGGTTGAGTGTTATTGTTGTTTGGCAATAGTTCAAACCGCCATTTCCCCTGGTACCCTAACCGATATTTATATCCACTCCTTGCCATACACTTTCCTTCTTTTCTTTTGCATTATTTTTACGACGAACATAGTATAGCACCCAGCCATGCATTTTGCAAGTAAATTTTACTTGCAAAATTACTTGTTTAACCCCGTGCCGAAATGACATACAATAAAAGGTAAGAGGTGAGGAGACATGTTTACCGTGAAAAAACCGCAAAACTCCAACAAAACCATTCGTATGCCGGATGAATTGATTGAACGGCTACAAACCGTAGCGGATGAAAATGATATTTCGTTTAACCAACTAGTCATCCAATGCTGTGAATATGCACTGGACCATCAACAAGAATCTCCCGATGCAGCACCATAATTTTGCTTTTTTATACACAAAAACAACCCTCGATAAACATCCGGTTTATCGAGGGTTTTGGTGTTTTATAACAGCGCGTTTAAGTGTTGCATGGTTTCTTTGGTGGGTTCGTTCAATTTGCCAAACGGGAACGAAAGCCCTTTTTGAATGGCGGATAACACCAGTTCTTCGGGGGTGTTTTTGCCGTCGCAAAAGGTTGTGTGAGTGTGAAAGTTAGCAAGCATTTTTCTCACCTTCAAAATCTAAAATCATAGGCACATTTTTACAGATACAGTATA
>JAZNKF010000044.1:0-33994 GCA_045578425.1 Acutalibacteraceae bacterium | reverse complement strand
AATAGGTCCTTATCAAGAGCGGCGGAGGGACAGGCCCTGCGAAGCCCGGCAACCTGCAACGTGCAAGGTGCTAAATCCTGATAGATGAGGTGGATAAACGCTCCGCTCTCTGTGGCGGGGCGTTTTTTATGAAAAAAGGAGACGTTTTTATGGCAAAACACTTTTTTACATCCGAATCCGTAACAGAAGGTCATCCCGACAAAGTTTGCGACCAAATTTCCGATGCGGTTTTAGATGCCATTATCGAAAAAGACCCCACGGCACACGTGGCGTGTGAAACGGTTGCCACCACCGGTATGGTGTTGGTGATGGGCGAAATTTCCACCTCATGCTACGTGGATATCCCGCGCATTGCCCGTGATGTGATATGCGATATCGGTTACGACAGCGCAGCCGTCGGCTTTAACGGAAACACGTGTGCGGTATTAACCGTTTTGGACGAGCAATCCCCCGATATTGCCATGGGTGTTAACGATGCGCTCGAATCTCGCGGTACTGTTAAAGCCGATGCGTACGACCAAATCGGCGCGGGTGACCAAGGGTTAATGTTTGGCTATGCGTGTGATGAAACACCGGAAAAAATGCCGTTGCCCATTTCGCTTGCCCATCGTTTGGCAAAAAAATTGGCGGCTCTGCGCAAAAACGGCACTTTGCCGTATTTGCGCCCCGACGGGAAAACGCAAGTTACCGTGGAATACGAAGACGACAAACCCGTGCGCGTGGAAGCGGTGGTCGTGTCCACCCAACACGATGAAAACGTATCGTTAGAAACCATTCGCCAAGACATGGTAGAAAAACTGATTAAACCCATTGTTCCCTCTGATTTGTTGGACGATAACACGAAAATTTTTGTCAACCCTACCGGCCGCTTTGTTGTGGGTGGTCCGCAAGGTGACAGTGGACTGACCGGCAGAAAAATTATTGTGGACACCTATGGTGGCTATGCCTGTCACGGCGGCGGCGCTTTTTCGGGAAAAGACCCGACAAAGGTTGACCGTTCCGCCTCGTACATGGCGCGTTACGCTGCTAAAAACGTGGTGGCTGCCGGTTTGGCATCGCGTTGCGAAGTGCAATTAGCCTATGCAATTGGTGTTGCCAACCCTGTTTCGGTACGTGTGGATACCCACGGCACCGGCAAATTTTCAGATGAAGTATTAGCAAAAGCCGTCGGCAAAGTGTTTGACTTTCGTCCCGCCGCTATTATCGACACGTTGCAACTTCGCCGTCCCATCTACCGCAAGTTAGCAGCGTACGGTCATTTGGGTCGCGAAGATTTGGACGTTGTGTGGGAAAAAACCGACCGTGTGGACGCTTTACTTGACGTTTTGCGGTGATTTTTGGCATTTTTTGAAAAATTATTGACATTATTCTCGGATAATGGGATAATAGGAGAAGTATGAGAATTATTACGGGAACGGCACGCGGTTGCCGTCTGAAAACCTTGGAAGGGCAAAACACCCGCCCCACCGCCGAGCGCGTCAAAGAAGCCATTTTCTCCGCCTTGTGTTTTGAGATTGAGGGCAGACGGGTGTTGGATTTGTTTGCCGGCTCAGGGCAAATGGGATTGGAAGCGCTCAGCCGCGGCGCTAAATCGTGTGTGTTTGTGGACAACAACCGCGAAGCGGCAGAGGTGGTACGGCAAAATTTGCGCAGTGCCAATTTGGAAGCATCTGCTACCGTTTTGTGCCGCGATTCGTTGAGTTTTTTGGCACAAACGACAGACTGTTTTGATTTGGTGTTTTTGGACCCGCCCTATGCCTCGGATTTGTTGGTCCCTTGTTTGGAGCAATTAGGGGCAAAAACCTCTTCGTTTGCTACCGCCGTGTGCGAAACGGACAAAGAGGTTTCGTTACCCGATAATGTTGGGGACTGGTGCTTGTATCGTTTGTACCGCTACGGACGCGTTTTTGTCCGCATTTATCGAAAGAAAGAACAGGAGAGCCTATGAAACTGGCAATTTGTCCCGGTAGCTTTGACCCCGTAACCTGCGGTCATATCAACATTATTTCCCGTGCGGCAAGCATGTTTGACCGTGTGATTGTGGCTACTATGGTAAATCACAGCAAACAACCGTTGTTTTCACAAGAGGAACGTGTGGATTTGCTCAAACGCGCCACTGCCTTTTTGCCCAACGTGGAAGTGGATTCCTTTGACGGGTTATTGGCAGATTATGCCAGACAAAAGAACGCTTCGGTGATTGTCAAAGGTTTGCGCGCCATTTCGGATTTTGAATACGAGTTTCAAATGGCACTTACCAACCGCAAACTGAATCCGGATGTGGAAACCGTCTTTTTGACCACCAATGCGGAATATATGTATCTTTCCTCCAGCTTGGTAAAACAAGTGGCCGGTTTGGGCGGCGATATTTCGGAATTTGTGCCAAAGTGCATTGTAAACGATATTCTAAAAAAATACGGAAGGAACGAAACAACATGAGCATCGAAAACTTATTAGACGAAATTGACGAAATGATTGACAAAGCCTGGGGCTTACCGCTTTCCGGCGGCAAGTGTTTGCTGGAAGCCGACCGTCTGCGCGATATTATTGATTCTATCCGCGGCAACATTCCCAGCGAAATTCGTCAAGCAAAATCCATTGTTAACGACCGCGCCGAAATTATCGAAACCGCCAAAAAAGAGGCGGAAGACATTGTCCGTTCCGCCGAAGAACGCGCCCGCGGTTTGGTCATGCAAGAAGAAATTGTCAAGTTGGCTCAACAAAAAACCAACGAGATCACCACCCAAACCCAACAAAAGTGCCGCGAAATGCGCAAAGGCGCCCAAGATTTTGTGGACGATTTGCTCAAACGCACCGAAGAAGATTTGGCAAAACACATGGCAGATTTGCGCCAAACCCGTCAAATGCTTCGCAAGCCCGCTTCCCGCGAGGACTAATATTTTTGACAAAAAACCCGCATTCAGCAAATGCTGAATGCGGGTTTTGCTTTTGCTTACGGTGCATATTTAATAATATCAATACCGGTAATGGTAACGGCATCCAACGGTTTGTCATTGGCATCGGTGTTCACTGCCGCAATGGCATCCACCACATCCATACCGTCAAACACATGACCAAACACGGTGTGTCCGCCGCTCGGGCGCCACGCGCCATCCAGCGAAAGGTTGCCCCCGTGTTTTTCGTACAAATCCCAAACTTCGTCGGGAATCCAGTCATAACGGTACAACAACTGTGCGGCATAATCCTCCACGGTGGGGTAATATTGTTTGACCATTGCCTCACCGTATATATCAATCATTTGTTGATATTGTGCAGCGGCGGTATAATCTTCGCGTTTGCCAAATGCCTTGGCATCGCCTTGGTTAATAAAAAACTGACTGCCGTTGGTGTTCACACCGCCATTTGCCATGGAAAGCGAACCGCGGATATTGAGCAACTTACTATCGAACTCATCTTCAAAAGAATCGCCCCAAATGCTTTCGCCGCCGCGGCCGGTGCCTTCGGGGTCACCGCCTTGAATCATAAAATCTTCAATTACACGGTGAAAGGTGACGCCGTTATAATACCCGTTTTTCGCGTGAGTGATGAAGTTTTGAACGGCTTTGGGCGCGGCTTCGGGGAAAAAGCGAATCGAAATATCACCCATGCTGGTGTGCATAATTGCCACTTCTTCACCTGCCGACGGTTTTTCGGTTTGGAAACCAACGTTTTTGTCGTCATAAACGGTTGAGTCATCTTCTTGTTTGTCACAACCAAACAAGCATAAGCATAACAAGGCACTTATCGCTATCACGGAAACTGTTTTTGTTAGTCGTTTCATGCTTGGTACTCCTTAATGTCGATGCTTTCAATCACCACATCTTCACACGGTTTATCCGCCGCACCCGTTTTCACATTGGCGATTTCATCCACCACATCCATGCCGTCAAACACTTGTCCGAACACCGTATGATGGAAATCCAAATGCGGTGTGCCGCCATTTTCGCGATAAGCATTTTCAATTTCCTCGGGGAAATAGTCGCGCAACGCCGCCATTTGACCGAGCAGTTGCGGGTGCACCGTTGATGCTTGCACAATAAAGAATTGGCTGCCGTTGGTGCCGGGGCCGGCGTTTGCCATGGACAGCGCGCCGCGCAGATTGTGTAAAGAAACATCAAATTCGTCTTTAAACGGTTTGCCCCAAATACTTTCGCCGCCACAACCGGTGCCGGTGGGGTCGCCGCCTTGAATCATAAAATCTTTAATAACACGGTGGAAAATCAACCCGTTATAATAACCGTTTTTGGCATGGGTGGTAAAGTTTTCCACGGTTTGCGGTGCTTGTTCAGGAAACAAGCGTAGCGAAATATCGCCGTGGTTCGTATGCATTATCGCAACGGTTTCGCCCGCTTTGGGAAAATCTAATTGATTCATGGTATATCCTCCTTTAAGGTGACACGACTAATCCGAACCTTGTTTTAAGAAGGCGGATTTTCGCTCACCCGTCGTTAAAATACTCGCCAATACGAGAGTATTGACTGCGTTTTTGCCTTGCTTGACCGAGAAATCCGCTCTTCTTAAAATCTTCGACCTGAAAGCGAGAAGATTTCGAGGGATTTGTGTTCAAGTTGGGCGAAGCAAGGCTTTCGCCTTGCGAGGACAAATTGGGCAAAAATGCCCGAAATATATCGCTTTAAGGCAGGTTTGGATTAATCGCGCCACCTTAATAGGCTTTGCCCCAAACCACCATCGTTTTGGCAGGTTTTCCGCAACAGACACACGTGTCTGCTACATGCTCTTGTTCAAACGGCATACAACGACTGGTGATACCCGCTTGTTCTTTGAGTTTTAATTCGCACGCTTCGTCGCCGCACCACATGGCTTTTATGAGGCCCGGTTTTTCGTTGGCAATCGCGCACAAATCGTCCAAAGTGGTGGCAGTGTAGGTCATGCTTTCACGACGCGCCAACGCTTTTTGATACAAACCATCGTGTACCGCTTTGAGCAGTTCGGGGATTTTAGTTTCGAGTTCATCAAGAGAAACCACCGTTTTTTCACGGTTGTCACGACGAACGATAACGCATTGATTGTTTTCAATGTCGCGCGGACCAATCTCCAAGCGCAGCGGAACGCCTTTCATTTCGTATTCGGCAAATTTCCAGCCGGCAGAGTTATCCGAATCATCTAATTTAACACGCACAAAGGTTGCCAAACGGTCTTTGAGTTCGCGTGCTTTATCGAGCACGCCCTCTTTGTGTTGGGCAATCGGCAAAATCACCAGTTGTATCGGTGCCACTGCGGGCGGCAACACCAAGCCGTTATCGTCACCATGCGTCATGATGATAGCACCTATGATGCGGGTAGACATGCCCCACGAGGTTTGGTGCGGGTATTGCAGTTGGTTTTGACGGTCAGTAAATTTGATGTCAAATGCACGGCAAAAACCGTCACCGAAATAGTGGCTGGTTCCGCTTTGTAGGGCTTTGCCGTCGTGCATCATGGCTTCAATGGTATAGGTTGCCTCCGCACCGGCAAATTTTTCTTTGTCGGTTTTGCGGCCTTTGACCACCGGAATCGCCAACGATTCTTCGCAAAAATCGGCGTACACATTGAGCATACGTTCGGTTTCTGCCATGGCATCTTCGGCAGTTTCGTGCATGGTATGGCCCTCTTGCCAGTAAAATTCCATGGTACGCAAGAACGGACGGGTGGTTTTTTCCCACCGTACCACCGAGCACCATTGGTTATATAATTTTGGTAAATCACGATACGAGTGAATCACATCGGCATAATGTTCGCAGAACAAAGTCTCCGATGTAGGACGCACGCACAAACGCTCGGTTAATTTTTCCTCGCCGCCGTGCGTAACCCATGCCACTTCCGGCGCAAAACCTTCGACATGGTCTTTTTCCTTCTGCAACAAGCTTTCCGGAATAAACATCGGAAGCATCACGTTTTCGTGGCCCAATGCTTTGAACCGCGAATCCAAATCGTTGCGAATGTTTTCCCACAAAGCGGTGCCGTACGGGCGCACAATCATGCAACCGCGCACGCCGCCGTAGCTGGCAAGTTCCGCTTTTTTGACCACATCGGTATACCATTGGGCAAAATCTTGTTCCATGGAAGTAATTTCTTCCACCATTTTTTTGTTATCAGCCATCATCAATCTTCCTTATCCTTGGCAAATTTGTTGAGCAAATTCACCGAAATCATAATCAGTAACATCACCGCAAAAATACCTACCATACCTGACAGCATCAGCAGTAATGCATTCGTTGTAGCAACAGACATTGTTTTTTCCTCCTTTATGCGCCGAGAAGTTTGGGAACCACTGTCAAGATAATACCGCCGGCAACCACCGAACCAATCTGGCCGGCCACGTTTGCGCCTACGGCGTGCATCAACAAGTGGTTTTGATTGTCTTCTTTAAGCGCCATTTTTTGAATCACACGTGCCGACATCGGGAAGGCCGAAATACCGGCACCGCCGACCATCGGGTTGAACTTCTTGCCTTCCGGCAGGAAAACGTTGAGGAATTTGGCAAACAACACACCCGCAATGGTATCAAACACAAAGGCTACCAAACCAAGTGCCATAACCACAATAGTATCCAAGCGAACAAACGCTTCGGCCTTCATACTGGCCGAAATGGAAAGACCCAGCAGAATGGTAACCAGGTTGGCAAGTGACGTCTGTGCCGTTTGCGACAGGTTATCCAGTTTCAAGCACTCACGCAACAAGTTACCAAACATTAAAAAGCCAACCAACGATACCGATTTCGGTGCAATCAAGCCGGCAATAACCGTTACCACAATCGGGAACAAAATACGCGTTAACCTCGACACCGATTTGGGATTGTAACTCATGCGAATCATGCGCTCTTTTTTGGTGGTAACTAATTTGATGGCGAAGGGTTGAATAATCGGAACCAACGCCATGTACGAATACGCTGCCACCATAATCGCGGGCAACAACGGCGTTTGCAACACGTTAGCTACCAAGATGGCAGTAGGGCCGTCTGCCGCACCGATAACGCCGATGGCGGCGGCGTCTTTGAAATCGTAACCAAGTAACGTGGCAACCGCTACGGTTAAGAAAATACCGAACTGAGCTGCACCGCCGAACAAAAACATTTTGGGGTTCGAAAGCAACGGGCCAAAGTCAATCATGGCACCGATACCAATAAATAAAATAAGGGGCATCGCTTCGGAGGCTTCAATACCTACCTCGAACAGCCAATCCACAATACCATGAGAGCCGTCGGCAGCCTGACCGACAGCGCCGGAAAACGGCAAGTTGACCAAAATGGCACCAAGACCCATCGGCATCAGCAACGAAGGCTCGAAATCTTTGGCCAACGCCAAATAAATTAACAAACCGCCCACGGCAATCATCACCAGGTTTTTCCATCCGTCACCGGTGAAGAAAAAGGCCAAACTGTCCCACAAAAAACTAAAATGCCCTAAAATTTCCACGCCTAAACATCCTTTCATAATGTAACGCCCTTCGTGCAAGGACAAACTTCACATGATATCATTATATAAAAGTTTTTTTGTTTTTTCAACACCAAAAACCGTTTTTGTTTTAAGTTTTTATCTGCAAACAAAAATTTGTTTGCACAAACCAATCAATTAGGGGTTGACGAAACGTCTTGACAGCCGTATAATTTATTTTAGGTATAATAAAAATTGGGGAAGTGTCTTTGTTCCTCTTGAAAAGAAGAAAGGATTGCTCTTATGCAAGAACTAAACCTTAATTTGATTTTTGCGCTGTTATTGGCCAAAATCAAATGGATTATTGCCTGTGTTGCTGTCGGTGTTTTGCTTTTTGCATCATACGCTTATTTTCTCGTGCCGGATGCGTATACGTCGTGGGTGTATGTGTACGTGCGTAACGTTGCCACCGGGACAGAAACCAGCAGTGCTACCGTTAACAATCTTTCTGCCTCGGAGTATTTGGTAAACACTTACGCCATTGCTCTTAAAACCACTCCCGTTTTGGAAGAAGCTTCCGCGCAATTACGCGGAGCATTATCTCCGGGCGAAATAGCCTCTTGTGTTTCGGTCAGCTCCGTGAAGGAAACATCTTTTTTGAAGATTTCTGCCACACATAACTCTCCCCAAACCGCACAACTGGTTTGTTCTACCATTGCGAAAGTGTCTGCCAATTCGTTTGTCGAAATCGGGGAAGTCGGTTCTGCGAAGGTTATCGGAACCGCTTCTACTGCTTCTAAAACCGCTCCAAACGTCACGCGCAGCGCTCTTCTTGGTGCTTTGATAGGTGCTCTTGTTTCTGCCGCGTTTTTTGTTGTGCGCGAATTGCTCAACAACACGATTCGCGATAAAGAAAGTTTGCAAGCGCAAATTTCCGTGCCTGTTTTAGGGGAAATTCCCAGCTTTACTCTTGCATCGAAACGAGGTGGCCTCCATGACTAAAAAGAATCAAAAAAACTCCGGTGGACGCCCCATTGCCACCACTTTTCAGATTGTTGAAGCTTACAAAACCGTGCGAACCAACTTGTTGTTTGCGTTGGCACCTCACAATAAAAAAATCGTCTTGGTTTCCAGCTCGGAACCCAATGCCGGCAAATCCACCGTTTCGTCTAATTTAGCTATTACTTTGGCACAAAACAGTGTGCGGATTTTGCTGATTGATGCCGATCTGCGCAAGCCCTCTCAACATCGTACGTTCCGTGTGAAAAAACACAACGGTTTGTCTCGTATTTTGTCCGGTGAACTCACCTTTGAAGATTGTGTTTGCCGCGAAGTGGCAAAAAATACGGATTTGCTTCCCAGCGGCTCTCTGCCGCCCAATCCTTCCGAATTGTTGGGTTCGGAAGCTATGGAAAACTTGTTAAACAAACTGGTCGTCGAGTATGATTACATTTTAATCGATACCCCGCCGCTGGCTGTGGTTTCGGATGCGTTGGTCTTGTGCGAAAAAGCTGCCGGTATCGTGCTGGTAACACGCCAAGGACAAACAACCTACGACGAATTGCGCAGTTCGGTTGATGCTATCAAAAACGTAAACGGCAACTTGTTGGGCGTGGTCATTTCGGATGTCAATGACGTTACCCGTCCTTATCGCAGTTATGTGCGTGGTAAATATTACAAAGCCTACGACTATTCGTATTCCCAGTCTCCTGACGTATAATCTTAAAATCGGTGGCTTACTTAAGTACCGTTTTTGTGAGGTGATATGGTTTGTCCGGTTCTTATGACAAAAAATCTTTTCTCCGCACATCCCCGCTTCCCGAGTTGTTGTTAGTGCTGTTTGATATTGTGATTTTATCCGGCAGCTTTTTTCTCTTGTCGGTTTTGTCCGCACATAACACCAGCTCCTATTTATCCCAGCTTGCTGCTTCCGGCGCCCCAATCCCGTTGCATTTTTTGCTGCTTGGCTGCTGCATCTTTGTAGCAATGCTTCTTTTTCGCACGTACGCCAGTCTTTGGCGCTACGCCGCCAGTCGTGAATATTTGCATTTGTTGTTTGCCGGAGGAACCGGTTACGGTCTTTATATTTTGCTGGCTTGGAGTGTTTTTAAGACTTCCCCCCCTGCGTTCTTTATGTTGTTTTCCACCTTGTTTGCCGTGGTGCTCATGTTAACAACCCGACTGTGCTACCGTCGGTTTCGTGAGTCTTTTGTTAACCGTTCCTCTTTGCATCGTGCTCCGGCAGTTATCATCGGTGCCGGCAAAGCCGGTGTTTTAATTCTCGAAGAACTCAAAAACAACAGTGCCAGTCCTTATCGGCCGATTTGTTTGTTGGACGATGACCCTTCCAAAATCGGCAAACAAATCCACGGTGTCCCGATAGAAGGCCCTATCGAGCGGTTAAGTGATGTTCTTTCCCGTTATCATTCTCACGACGTGTTTGTCGCCCTCCCTTCGGCGGTAGAAGAACGCACACGTGAGGTGTTGCGTATCTGCACCTCGCTCAAATGCAAAGTTCGTGTCTTGCCGAACATCTTACAGTTAATTGACAGGGACACCAGCAAGCCGCTGCTTCAACACGCACGCGAAGTGCAGCTGGAAGATTTGTTGGGGCGCGATTCCGTTTCTTTCGAGAACGACAGTGCCTATGATTTTCTGAAAGATAAGGTTGTTCTTGTTACCGGTGGCGGCGGATCTATCGGTTCGGAGTTGTGCCGCCAAATTGCTCGACACAAACCGCGCAAATTGATTGTTGTGGATATCTATGAAAACAATGCGTATGATATCCAACAAGAACTTCGCTATGATTATGGAAATGCGTTGGATTTGCAAGTTGAGATTGCCTCGGTTCGTGATGAACATAAAATTGAACGCTTGTTCGAAAAGTATCATCCGCAAATTGTTTTCCACGCAGCGGCACATAAACACGTACCGCTCATGGAAAATTGTCCCGAAGAGGCCATTCGCAACAACGTTTTCGGCACTTATATTGTTGCTAAAACAGCAAACACCTATGAGGCCGAACGCTTTATTTTAATTTCCACCGACAAAGCCGTGAATCCGACCAACGTTATGGGTGCCTCCAAACGGTTGTGTGAAATGGTGGTTCAGGGTGTTGGTTCTGCCAGCAAAACAAAATATGCCGCCGTTCGCTTTGGTAATGTGTTGGGCTCTAACGGCTCGGTTGTTCCGCTGTTCCGTCGTCAAATTGCTCACGGCGGTCCCGTGACGATTACCGACAAGCGCGTTATTCGCTATTTCATGACCATTCCCGAAGCAGCACAGTTGGTATTACAAGCCGGTTCCATGGCACAAGATTCCGAAATTTTTGTGTTGGACATGGGCGCTCCCGTAAGTATTTTGGAATTGGCAGAAAATTTGATTCGCCTTTCCGGGTTTACCCCGTATGTCGACATTCAAATCCAAGAAGTCGGTTTGCGGCCGGGAGAAAAATTGTATGAAGAACTGCTCATGCGCAGCGAAGATTTGACTTCCACCGAGAATCACAAAATCTTCATTGAGCACCGCCATAATCCCATTACTTTACCCCAGCTTCAAGCCGTGCTCAGCACCTTGGAAGAAGCGTTAAAAACCGACTCGGTTGAACAAATCATTACGACGATGAAACAAGTGGTTCCCACTTACAAAAGCCCCGAGGACGTTAACAATAAAGCCATAGCAGACCTCGACTATTCGTCGGCTGTTCATTAATGTTTGCCACGACAGCAAAAACTTTGCTGTCGTGGTTTCTTTTTCTTGTACTATTTGAAAATGTATGTTACAATACCCATATATTGCTTTTCAATATGGAGGCTGTGCGCATATGTCAAAAAATAAAGAACTGGCAAAAACTTATGAACCGCAAGAAGTAGAAGCTCGTATTTACGATTTTTGGACTGAGGGTGGTTGGTTCCATGCCGAACCCAATCCCGAAAAAGAACCGTATACCATTGTTATCCCGCCGCCAAATGTGACGGGACAACTGCACATGGGACACGCTTTGGACGAAACGTTACAAGACATCTTGATTCGTTTTAAGCGTATGCAAGGTTTTGAAGCTTTGTGGCTGCCCGGCACCGACCACGCATCCATTGCCACCGAAGCCAAAGTGGTAGAAGCCATGCGCAAAGAGGGTGTCACCAAAGATATGATTGGGCGCGACGGGTTTTTGGAACGCGCTTGGGCTTGGAAAAATCAATATGGTAACCGCATTGTCGGACAACTCAAAAAACTCGGTTCCAGCTGCGACTGGGAGCGGGAACGTTTCACCATGGACGAAGGCTGCTCCGAAGCGGTCAAAGAAGTGTTTGTTCGTCTTTATAACGAAGGGTTGATTTACCGCGGCAACCGCATGGTAAACTGGTGCCCGCATTGTAACACTTCCATTTCCGATGCCGAAGTGGAATACGAAGACCAAGACAGCCATTTTTGGCATTTGTTATACCCGGTCAAAGAAACCGGCGAGTTTTTGGAACTGGCTACCACCCGTCCCGAGACCATGTTGGGTGACACCGCGGTGGCTATCAACGCCGAAGACCCGCGCTATGCTCACTTGCACGGCTGTCACGTCATTTTGCCGCTTTTGAACAAAGAAATTCCGATTGTTTGCGACGAACATGCCGACATGACAAAAGGTACCGGCGTGGTAAAAATCACTCCCGCGCACGACCCCAACGACTTTGAGGTTGGCAAACGCCACAACCTCCCCATGATTCGTATGCTGACTTACGACGGTCATTTGACCGGTGCGGCAGATGCCGCCGAAGCGGCAGAATATATTGCCTCGGGCAGAGCCTCTGTGGACGAGCCTGAAGTGCTGGATTGCGGCAAATACGCCGGCATGACTTGCCCCGAAGCTCGCAAAGCAATTTTGGCAGATTTGGAAGCCGGCGGTTTCCTCAAAGAAATCGAACCCCTCAAGCACGATGTCGGTACTTGTTACCGTTGCCATTCCACCATCGAGCCGATGGTGTCCAAACAATGGTTTGTACGCATGGAACCGCTGGCGAAACCCGCCATTGAAGCGGTGGCAAACGGCAACATTCGTTTTGTTCCCGAACGCTTTACCAAAAACTATATGAACTGGATGAGCAACACCCGCGACTGGTGTATTTCTCGTCAGTTGTGGTGGGGTCACCAAATCCCCGCGTGGTATTGTGCCGATTGCGGTGAAACGGTGGTTGCCAAAGAGGCGCCCCACACCTGTCCAAAATGTGGCAGCAGCGCTTTAACGCAAGACCCTGATACGTTGGACACTTGGTTCTCCTCTGCTTTGTGGCCGTTCAGTACCCTTGGTTGGCCGGACGAAAACCACAAAGACTTTACGTATTTTTATCCCACCAACACGCTGGTTACCGGTTATGATATCATTGGTTTCTGGGTCAGCCGCATGATTTTCTCGGCTTTAAAATATACCGATAAAGCCCCGTTTGAAACAGTATTGATTCACGGTTTGGTGCGCGATTCGCAAGGTCGTAAAATGTCCAAATCACTGGGCAACGGCATTGACCCGCTGGAAATTATTGCCGAATACGGTGCGGATGCGTTGCGCTTTATGTTAGCAACCGGCAACAGTCCCGGCAACGATATGCGCTTTATGACCGACAAAGTCGAGGCTTCGCGTAACTTTGCCAACAAACTCTGGAATGCCGCCCGCTTTATCTTGATGAACATCGGCGACAAAACGATTCCGCTAACTCTTCCCGAGGAACTCACCTTGGAAGACAAATGGATTGTTTCCCGCTTTAACACCTTGGTGCAAGCGGTCACCGAAAACTTGGATAAGTTCGAACTGGGTATTGCCGTACAAAAACTGTATGATTTCATTTGGGATAATTTCTGCGACTGGTACATTGAACTCTGCAAAAACCGTTTGCAAGGCGAAAACGCCGTGCAAACCTGCCAAGTGCTGGTGTATATCATGACGGGTATGTTAAAACTGTTACATCCGTTCATGCCGTTCATCACAGAAGAAATTTGGCAATCTCTCCCCCACGAAGGCGACGCGCTCATGATTGCCGAGTGGCCGATATACCAAGAGACTCTTTCTTTCCCCAAAGAGGAAAAAGAAATGGAACGCATCATGGAAGTTATCGGCGCTATTCGTAATCGCCGCGGCGAAATGAACGTTCCGCCCTCCCGCAAAGCGCACGTGTACGTGGAAACCGCTTTTGAACAAACCTTTACCGACGGTACACCGTTTTTTGTGCGGTTGGCTTCGGCTTCCGGCGTTTCGGTAGGCGAACATTTTGACGTGGACGGTGCTGTCAGCATTGTTACCGCCGATGCCACCGTCAAAATTCCGTTGGCAGAACTGGTGGACAAGGAAGCGGAAAAAGCCCGCTTGCAAAAAGAAAAGGAAAACACCCAAAAACAATTGGACGGCGTGCTTGCTCGCCTTAATAACCCCGCGTTCACGGGCAAAGCCCCCGAAAACGTGGTGCAAACGGCACGCGACCAAGCCGCACGATTGCAAGAAAAACTGGCGCTGCTCGAACAAAGCATGCAACTTTTGTAAATCTCCGCTCTTTTGAATCTTTTTTGCAAAGTAAATGAGAACATTTACAATGTAATTTTTCAAAGATATTGCTATAATGAAAGTGTCTTTGAACGGAGGTTTTACAATGTTGAAAATTGGTATAGCGGATTATGGTATGAACCAATGGTACGGTGGCTTTTATGACTACGAACAACGCATGGACGACATTAAAGCCCTCGGATTTGACGGCTTGGAACGCCTTTCCCCCACCGATGCCGCGGACGCTCTGCACAAAGCATCGATTTTGGCTAAAAAGGGAATGGATTTTGCCACCTGCTTGGCTCCCACCATTGAGCAAAAAATTCAGTGGACTGCCGCTTTCGGCAAATCCTATATTTGGACAGATATTATCCGCGCCGAAAACTTGGATGTTCTCTGCCGTCGGGTAAATTATTTAACCGAAGCGTGCAAAAAATACGGTATTCGTGCTGCCATGCACAACCACCTGGGAACCCTGGTGGAAACGCAAGAACAATTAGAAACCTTTTTGGAAGCCTGCCCCGATGCCGGTATGGTGTTTGACGTGGGACACTTGGCGGTTGCCGGTGGCAATGTGCGCGAAATCATGGACAAATACTATGACCGCATCGAAGCCATTCACCTTAAAGGTTGGGTCATGAAAGACCCCAACCAATCCAACTGGCAACAACGCGGGTATTTCTGTGGCTTGGGTCAAGGCAACTTCCCTGTCGACAACGAACACGTTGTGAAAACCGCCTTGGAAAAAGGGTTTGACAAATGGATTTTCATTGAACACGATACTCATCTGCGCGAACCTTTGGAAGATTTGGCTGAAAGCCGTGAAATTTTAAGAAAGTGGGGCATTTAAACTATGAAACCAATCAAATTAGGTATTGTCGGTTTGGGACGTGCCGGTAAAGGCATGCATTTGGCAGAACTCGCCGGCAAAGGCAACATGTTCGAAATCTACGCGGTGTGCGACATCATCGAAGAACGCCGCAAAGAAGTTTCGGAAAAATACAACTGCAAATCCTATGCCACGATTGAAGAATTGATTGCCGACCCCGAAGTGGAAATTGTCGATATTGCCACCCGTTCGTGCGACCACTTTACCCATGCTATGATGGCATTAAAAGCCGGCAAAAACGTGTTTTTGGAAAAACCCATTTGCTGCAATTACACCGACGCCAAAGCATTGATGGATTATGCTGATGCTCATCCGGAAGTGAAACTGTATATTCGTCACAATCGCCGTTGGGAAAAAATGTTCGAAAAAGGTATGGAACTGGCCGATTCCGGCTTGCTCGGTAACGTGGTAGAAGTTCGCTTGGCACGCAACGGCTTTACCGGCCGTGCTGACTGGCAAACCATCAACAAATTCGGCGGCGGACAATTGCTCAACTGGGGTCCCCACGTCATTGACCATGCGCTCAACTTCTGCGGCGGTGACTACACCGATATTTATGCCGAAACTCGCCAAACCCTGGCAAGCGGCAACTGCGAAGACCACATCAAATTGGTGATGACCGGTATCAACGGCCGCATTGTGGATATGGAAATCAGCTCTTGCGTGGCCACCTTTGTCCCGCAATTGATGATTTACGGTGACCGCGGTGCTGCATGGCACGATCCGGTAACCAAAATTTTCACCTGGAAATACTTGAAACCCGGTACGGAATTTGTCAAACCCCCCGCAAGTGAAGGAACGCCGCAAGGTTGGGGTACAGCCCAAAAACTCGAATGGGTAGAAGGCGAAATGACTGCCGAGGAACGCCGCGAACCCTTGGACGAAACATGGGTTGGCATGTACGAAGATTTCCGCGAAGGCAAACCCTATCGCATCACCCATGAGGAAGCATTGAAAGTTGTTGAAGTTATCAGCAAAATCAAAGAAATCATGGCTGAAAAAACCAAATAAGTATTAAAAAAGCAGGGCAAATGCCCTGCTTTTTTCTTGTTTCCCTTGACAGCGGTTTGCTCAAAGTTTATAATAAACTGTATCAAATCTCGTATACTAATTGGGCTAAAACCCTATTTTTTAAGGAGGCTTTTCCATGCAGAATGTACGTCCCGAAACCATGCAACGCATCACCACCCCCGAACTCGCACAAGCGTTTATCGATGAACAAGTAGCGGCGGTGCGCGCACAAGTTGGCGATAAAAAGGTGTTGTTGGCACTGTCCGGTGGCGTGGATTCGTCAGTCGTGGCAGCATTGCTTATCAAAGCCATTGGCAAACAATTGGTTTGCGTTCACGTTAACCACGGTTTAATGCGCAAAGGCGAAAGCGAACAAGTTATTGAAGTTTTCGGCAAAGAACTCGATGCCAACCTTATTTATATTGATGCTACCGACCGTTTCTTAAACCTGCTCGCCGGCGTGGCTGAACCGGAAAGAAAACGCAAAATCATCGGCGGCGAATTTATCAAAGTCTTTGACGAAGAAGCCGGCAAACTCAAAGGCATCTCTTTCTTGGCACAAGGTACCATTTATCCCGACATTTTGGAATCGGACGGTGTTAAAGCACACCACAACGTCGGTGGCTTGCCCGAAGAGATGGAAATGGAACTCGTCGAACCCGTCAAACTGCTTTACAAAGACGAAGTCCGCGTGGTTGGCGAGGCGTTGGGTCTGCCGCACGCGATGGTGTATCGTCAACCGTTCCCGGGCCCCGGCTTGGGCGTGCGTTGCCTGGGTGCCATCACCCGCGACCGTTTGCATGCCTTGCGTGAAGCCGATGCCATCTTGCGCGAAGAATTTGACAAAAGCGGCCTTGCCGAATCGGTTTGGCAATATTTCATTGCCGTGCCGGATGTCAAAAGTGTTGGCGTACGCGACGGCAAACGGTATGAGGGTTGGCCCGCTATTATCCGCGCGGTAAACACCACCGATGCGATGAGCGCCACCATTGAAGAAATCCCCTATGCGCTGTTGCACCACATCACCGACCGCATCACTCATGAGGTCGAGGGCATCAACCGCGTGTTGTATGACCTGACGCCGAAGCCGATTGGCACGATTGAGTGGGAATGATTTCGTATCGTTTATTTGTGGCTTGAAAGCTTTTGCTTTCAAGCCGCTTTTTATTACAACAACGCCTTCTTCAATCTTTACGGACTCATTTTTACAATGGAATCCCATAAATAGCAGTGTTTGGATTTGCTTCTTTTTGTAATGGGCATTTTAATGTTATTTCATTTTTGACTACCTTACCTATCCTGTAAATAAGATTATATAGCAAACAAAAAGCGGTTCAAATGTCATGGCTTTTTAAAACATATGAACAAAATATGAAAAATCCCTTGCAATACATAAAAGATAATGGTATTATTATAATAGAACATATAAGAGAAGCGAAATGAAGGTGAAAACATGATTCAGTTGGAAAAAATATGAAAGAGTGACCGCCTTCTTTGCGAAGAGTTTTCAATATTCATATTACATATGTAAATGTTTATAAGCTTCAGCACAAGGTGGCAAAACATGCCATGCCTTGTGCGCTTTTTATTTTAAAACAAAAAACAACTAAATAGATAAGGAGGACATAAATTATGATGAAAAAGGAATGCATAGCAATGTTACTGGCCGGTGGCCAAGGAAGCCGACTGGGTGCTTTAACCAAACATATCGCAAAGCCCGGTGTTTCCTTCGGCGGCAAATACCGCATTATTGACTTTGCCCTGAGCAACTGTATGAACTCGGGCATTGACACCGTAGGTATTATGACCCAGTACCGTCCCCTCCTTTTGAATTCCTACATTGGAACCGGCGCGCCCTGGGATATGGATATTCCCAACGGCGGTATTACGGTTCTGCCTCCTTACGCAACCAGCTCTTCTTTCAAATGGTATCAAGGCACGGCCGATGCAGTATATCAAAACATTGACTATATCAACCAGTATAATCCGGAATATGTTTTGATTCTGTCGGGCGACCATCTGTACCGTATGGACTATTCTGCTATGCTGGAGGAACACAAAAAGAACAATGCCGACCTTACCATTTCGGTTATTGAGGTCCCCTGGAAGGAAACCAGCAGATTCGGTATTATGACTGCAAACGAAGAGGGCAGAGTAGTGAAATTCTCTGAAAAGCCGGAAAATCCTGACAGTAACCTTGCTTCCATGGGTATTTATATCTTTAATTGGAATGTTCTGAAGAAAGCACTCACTGAAGATCACAGTGCGAAGCAAACTGCCCACGATTTCGGTAAAAACGTCATCCCCAAGCTGCTGGATGAAGGCAAAAACCTTTTCACCTATGAATTTAACGGCTACTGGAAAGATATCGGTACCATTGATAGCTACTACGATGCTTGTATGGAGCTTTTGGATCCTTCCTCCGATCTGGGTCTTTTCAATCCTTACGAAGGAAGAATCATGAGTAACCTAACAAACCACGCGCCCGCCTATATCGGGCCCTCTGCAAAGGTGAAGGACTCTATCGTCTGCACCGGATGTGAAGTGTTTGGCGAGATTGAGCACTCCATTATCAGCATTGACGTAGTCATTGGTGAAGGCTCTAAAATTAAAAACTCCATTGTATTGCCCGGCGTTAGAATCGGAAAGGATGCTTGCATTGAAAACGCCATTGTTGCTGAAAATGTAAAGATCGGCGAAAACGTGAAATTCGGTAGCAAAAAAGAAATTTCCGTTGCCGGCGACGATTTGGAAGAAGCGAAATAAGGAGGAGCGCATTATGGAAAAAATGATTGGCATTATTTCGGCAAACTATTCTAATAGCAGAATGGAAGGCCTTACAGATAACAGAAGCATCGCATCTCTTCCCTTTGGCGCACAGTACCGTATGATCGACTTCGCCCTTTCCAATTTTGTAAACTCCGGTATTACCTCCGTAGGTGCCGTTATCCCCGCCCAGTCCCGTTCCCTTTTGGACCACATCAGCTTTGGAAAGAACTGGCGTCTTGACCGCAAAGCGGGCGGCCTTTTCTTCCTGCCGGAATCCGGATATCGCAAAGATCGCTCCAAAATCAACTATATTTTGCACGATTTAAGTAAAAATAAAGAATTTTTATTAAGAAGTATGGCAAGGTATGTTGCATATAGCTGTACGCATATGGTATACAATATCGACTACGATAAAATTGCAGACTATATGAAAGAGACTGGCGCAGATCTTTGCCTCATCGGTGCAAAAAACTTTCGGAATTACGAGTACTGTTTAAAACTCTCCGCCGATCGAAACGGAAGAATTAAAAGCATTACCAAAAAGCCCAAGGAAAACGATTATGCTTTCGTAGCAAGCTTTGTGATGCGTCGCGAACTGCTGTTATCCCTGGTGGAGGCCAGTGATGTAACGGATAACCGCACCTTCCTTGATATTGTGATCGGAAATCTGAAAAACTGGGACGTTCGCTTATATGAGCATACCGGATACGTAGGGCATATCGGCTCTGTAGGTGACTATTACCGTTGCAGTCTGGATCTTCTGAAGGAAACCGTTCACCGCGAACAGTTCTTCTCCGACCGTCATATCATGACCAAGATCCACGACAATGCACCCACCCGTTATTATAAGAGTGCAACAGTGAAAAACTCTCTGATTAATTCCAACGGAAACATTTTTGGCACCGTGGAAAACAGTATCGTCTTCCGAAACGTTTACATTTCCGAAGGTGCCGTGGTACGAAACAGCATTATTCTTCCCGGCGGCAGAGTTGGACAAAATGCGGTAGTAGAAAATGCTATTGTAGATAAGAAATGCATTGTAAACGACGGTTCTATTATAAGAGGAACGGAAACAAGCCCTTACGTTTTGAGAAAAGGTAAATAAGAGTCTTAAACCGCACACGTTTGTATCTCTCTTCCCTTTAAAAAAGAGGGTACACTTTCAGAAGAGGAATTATGAAAAGTATTTTTACAGATATGGAGAAATACCTGTTTGCAGAAGGTACATATCACAGATGCTACGACAAACTCGGCGCGCACCCGATGCAAATAAACGGCAAAGACGGATATTATTTTGCCGTTTGGGCACCGGATGTAAAACGCATCTTTGTGACCGGTAGTTTTAATGACTGGCGCGAAGACGAATTCGAGCTTCATACGGCAGACAGTAGCGGAATCTGGGAAGGATTTGTTCCCGAAGCAAAAAGCGGCGATGAATATAAATTTCTCATTGAGACCCATGACGGCCGCTGCTTTTACAAGGCAGATCCCTTTGCATTTTTTGCCCAATGTCCCCCGGAAACCGCATCTCGCCTCTTTGATCTTGAAAATTTCAGTTGGCACGATAAAGGCTGGCTGAAAAAAAGAGAGGAAAAGAATCACTATGAAAATCCACTGAATATTTACGAGGTACATGCCGGGTCTTTTAAGAGGCATCCGGTAAAAGAAGGTCAGGAAGAGGGCGACTATTTCTCCTGGGATGAACTATCAAGCGATCTGATTCAATATGTAAAAGATATGGGTTATACGCATATTGAACTACTCCCCATTATGGAGCACCCTTTCGGCGGCTCCTGGGGTTATCAAACCACCGGTTATTATGCCCCTACTGCCAGACACGGAGACCCAAAAGCGTTTATGTGCTTTGTGGATAGTTGCCATAAAAACGGAATTGGTGTGATTTTGGACTGGGTGCCCGGTCACTTCTGTCGCGATGCCCACGGCCTTGCAAGGTTTAACGGTTTTGCTCTCTATGAAGGCCAAGACCACCAGCAGTGGGGTACCTATCGCTTCAATTTTGATAAAGGTCAAGTTCGGTCCTTCCTAATCAGTAATGCCGTTTTCTGGTTTGAAAAATACCACATAGACGGTATCCGTGTGGATGGTGTTGCCAGTATGCTGAACTTGAATTTTGGCACGCTGGAAGAGCACAAGAAAATTAAGAATGTGTACGGTGGAGAAGAAGATATCCATGCCATTGATTTCCTGCGGAATATGAACCAAGCCGTGGGTCAAAACTTCCCCGGTGCCATTACCATTGCCGAAGACAGCAGTACCTGGCCTCTTGTTACTATGCCACCCGCAATCGGCGGTCTTGGCTTCCACTATAAATGGGATCTGGGCTGGATGAACGATACTTTAAAGTATATCAAAACCGATTTTCCTTATCGAAGCGGTGCGCATGAGCTCCTCACCTTTTCTATGATGTATCAGTTTAATGAGAACTTTGTACTCCCCCTCTCCCACGATGAGGTGGTGCATGGGAAATGCTCCCTGATACAGAGAATGCCCGGTGATTACTGGCGGCAGTTTGCCGGCCTGCGCCTTTTGTACTTATATCAAATGACCCATCCCGGCGCAAAGCTAAACTTTATGGGAAACGAAATCGGTCAATTTATTGAATGGCGTTATTACGAATCCATTGAATGGTTTCTAACGAAATACGACCATCACCGGATGCATCAGGAATTTGTCAAGGCATTAAATAAGCTTTTCCTGAAGGAAAGAGGCTTTTGGGAAAACAACCACAGCTGGGAGGGCTTTCGTTGGCTTGATGCAAACAACAGCGAGCAATCCATTTTAAGTTTTATAAGAAAAGCAAAGAATGCAAAAGATGACCTTGTGGTTTTGATTAATTTCAGACCCGACGTTTACACCGAATATCGAATCGGAGTGCCGGAGAAAGGCCGTTATAAGGAAATTTTCAATACGGACGAAACTTCTTTTGGCGGTTCCGGGAAACGAAATCCCTTCCTCCTTGAAACGGAAGATGTGCATTGGCAAGGGATGGAACAATCGGTGAAGGTCACTGTACCACCTATTGGCGGAATCGTTTTAAAACGTTACGGCAGAGCACGTAAAGCAACGCCGGACAAAGGATAAAAAACAATATAATTAAAGGGGAAAAAGTTCACTTATGTTTGATGGCAAAAAAGATTTCATCGCAAGTCTTCAGGACACTGTTTCCAGAAAGTACGGCAAGGCTCTTGCCGATACCAATGATCTGGAAAAATATAACGCGCTGGCCGCTATGGTCACCGCAAAAGCAAACAGTTTAAGACGGGCCACCAATGAACGCTTTAAAAAAGCAGATTGCCGCAGAGTATATTACTTCTCTCTGGAGTTTTTGATCGGTAGACTTTTATATAACTATCTGCAAAATTTAGGCGTTCTGGAAATCGTTCAGGAAGGTCTGAAAGAAATCGGTTCCGATCTTGATAACCTTGTGAAGCAGGAACTGGATCCCGGACTTGGGAACGGCGGTCTTGGCAGACTTGCCGCTTGTTTCCTAGATTCTATGGCATCCGAAGACGTTCCCGGTTACGGTTACGGCCTTTTCTACCGTCACGGTCTTTTTAAACAGGAGATCGAAAACGGTTATCAGATCGAAAAGCCCGACGATTGGCTAGTAAACGGCTATCCTTGGGCAGTAAGCAATCCTGAAAAAGCGATTAAAGTAAAATTCGGCGGAAAGGTTTTGTGGCACGGAAAAGACGGAAATTACACTTATGAATGGGCGCCCGAAGAAGAAGTGCTGGCGATCCCTAACGAGATTCCCGTTATTGGCTATACGGCAAACACCGTAAACCGTCTTTCCCTCTTCAGCGCAAGACAGGTCGTAGAAGAACTGGATCTGGTTGCCTTTAATCAGGGCGATTACAGCAATGCCTTCCGCAAACGCGCCCAGATTGATGCCATTACTCAGGTTCTCTACCCCAGCGATTCTCACAGAGCAGGACAGATCCTGCGTCTGAAACAAGAGTATTTTCTGGTTTCTGCCGGCATTGCAGACATTGTGCGTCACTATCGCAACAACTACGGCGATGACGCCTGGGATGCCTTTGCAAGCCGTGTGGCAATTCATATCAATGACACCCATCCCGCTCTTTGCGGACCGGAACTGATGCGAGTCTTCCTGGATGAATTAGGTCTGAAATGGGATAAGGCTTGGGAAATCGTAACCAATACCATTTCCTATACCAATCACACCATTCTTCCCGAAGCCTTGGAGCAGTGGCCCATTGAAATGCTGCGAGAGGTACTTCCCAGAATCTATATGATCGTGGAAGAGATCGACCGCCGTTATAAAGAGAATTTCCCCAAGAATATGGATTCTTGGTACGATTTGATGGCAAAGACCTCTATTCTTTGGGACGGTAAGGCAAAAATGGCAAATCTTTCTATAATTTCCAGTTACGCAGTAAACGGCGTATCTGCCCTTCACTCTGAAATTTTAAAATACGATACCTTAAATAGCTTCTATCAGCTAACTCCGGAAAAATTCAACAACAAAACAAACGGTATTTCTCCCCGTCGTTTTCTCTCTGAAGCGAATCCGGAACTGGCCCATCTTATTACCAAAACCATCGGTGACGGCTGGATGCGCGATGCCACTGAACTTTCCAAACTGAAAAAGCAGGTAAATAATCCCGAGTTTTTGGATCAGATGAGCCTGGTAAAACGCAAAAACAAAGAGCGTCTTGCCGCTTATATTTTAGAAACTACCGGCATTACCGTCAGCCCCGATTCCGTGTTTGATATTCAGGTAAAACGAATGCATGCATACAAGCGTCAGCTTCTGAATGCATTCAAAATCATAGATCTTTATAACAGACTTTTGGAAGATCCGGATTTTGATATGGTGCCTCATACCTTCATCTTTGCCGGAAAAGCAGCCCAGAGTTACTCTTTTGCCAAAACTGTGATTAAACTGATCAATTCCCTGGCAGATGTAATTAACAACGATGAAAGAGTCGGCGGCAAGATTAAGGTCGTTTTCCTGAAAAACTTCAATGTTTCTTTGGCGCAGATGATCTACCCCGCTGCTGATATCAGCGAACAGATTTCAACTGCCGGTATGGAAGCTTCCGGTACCGGTAATATGAAATTTATGTTCAACGGTGCTGTTACCCTGGGAACACTGGACGGTGCCAACGTTGAGATTTTGGAACAGGTTGGTGCGGAAAACATCAAAATCTTTGGCTTAAAATCCGAAGAAGTCTCCAATTTACGCTCCGATCACAATTACAACGTTTGGACGGAGTTTACCGAAGACACAAGAATAAGCAAAATTCTATCCCAGCTACGTGACGGTACCTTCTGTAAGAATACCGACGAATTTAATGAAATCTATGATTCCCTTATGCACAGCAACGACTACTTCTTTGTATTAAAGGATTTCCACGCCTATGTAGACGCTTGGAAAGATCTCAACGACATTTACAAAGAAAAGAATCAGTGGCAGGTAATGAGTTTAAATAACATTGCAAGCGCCGGATATTTCTCCAGCGACAGAACCATTGATGAATATGTAGACGATATTTGGCACACCTTAAGACGAAACAAACTCTAAAAAAGAGGGACGCTATAATTAGGGTCACCATCAGCGGAATTGAAAATTTCTTCCCGAAGAAGAGATCAAAAAGCTTGAAAAAGAAGGAAAAGAAGCCTTTCGCGCACTATTTTCCGGTAACAAGCTGGGAAATGACTATATCGGCTGGTGGAAAAACCTACCACCGCTTCAAAATGGAGCGGTGGCGCAGACCACGAAAAAGGCCCCTATGAAGAGCATTTTAGAAAAGCAGTGCGTTTGAAAGGATAAAAATGAAAACAAAGGTCAACGTAATTTTCACAGCATTTGAAGCTGCCCCGTTTATTAAAACCGGCGGTCTTGGCGATGTGGGCGGAGCACTTCCACCCGCGCTGAACAAATCCGGCTGCAATGTAAAAGTGATTTTGCCCAAACTTTCCATCATACCGGAAAAATACAAAAAGAAAATGGAACCGGTGCAGACTTTCACCGTTCCCCTATCCTGGCGGAACCAGTACTGCGGTGTAGAAAAGCTGACCTACCACGGCGTTACCTTCTATTTTCTTGACAATAAATATTATTTTGAAAGGGACAAGGTGTACGGCAACCTGGACGACGGTGAACGGGTTGCCTTTTTCTCCAAGGCGGTACTGGAAAGCATTTTAAAAGTGGAGGAACTTCAGTGCGATATTCTCCATTGCAATGATTGGCATACCGCTCTTGTTCCTGTTTTCCTGCGGGAGTTTTATATGGGCTCAGAAAAGATGGCCAAAATCAAGACCGTCTTCTCCGTACATAATTTAAAATTCCAAGGAATCTTTTCAAAAGAGATGCTGGGTGACGTGCTTGGTCTTGATTCCAAAGCCGCGGCAAGCCAGCTCTGTCAGGGCAGAGGCGCTATTAATTTAATGAAGGGTGCTCTTTTGTACAGTGACGTATTGTCAACGGTAAGCCCCACTTATGCCGAAGAAATTAAGGGCAGTTATTTCGGTGAAAAGATGGAGGGCATCTTCAATAAGCGCTCCGACCGACTGTTTGGCATTTTAAACGGCATTGATACCGCTGAATACAATCCCCAAAAGGACAAGAAAATCCCGGCAGTTTTTGACAAGGATAACCTGTCCGGAAAAGCTATCTGCAAGGTAGAGCTGCAAAGAAAAATCGGCCTTGAAGTAAAAGAAAACACGCCTCTCATCATTCTCATCACAAGACTGACGGAGCAAAAGGGCCTTGATCTTATCCTTCGTATTCTGGATGAACTTCTTCAGGAAGACATTCAGATCGCAGTGCTTGGCACCGGCGATGAAAAATATGAAAATGCGCTCAGAGAGGCAGAAAATCGGTATAAAGGCAAAATGTGCGCATATCTTGCCTTCGATTCCGCCTTATCTCATCTTTTTTATGCCGGCGCAGATCTGTTTATGATGCCATCACGCTTTGAGCCTTGCGGCCTTTCTCAAATGATCGCAATGCGCTACGGCACCCTTCCTGTGGTTCGTGAAACCGGCGGTCTGAAGGACAGTGTTATTCCCTATAACAAATATACCGGCGAAGGCACCGGATTCTCTTTCTCCGATTTTAATGCACATCAGTTCCTTTTTGTGCTGAAGGATGCCATCGGCGTATATCTCAACGATAAAGAGGCTTGGAATAAACTTGTTATCCAGGCAATGGAAACAGACGTAAGCTGGAAGATTCACGCAAAGGAATATGCTGATATTTATAAGAAATTGATGGAAGGAAGTCTCTGACGAAAAGCAAAAAGACTATGCAGATATACCATAACTCTCAGGACGAAAAATACCGGATTCCCTTCGGAGCCGTAACACTCGGTACAGAAGTTTGCTTGCGCATTTTTGTTTCCGACTTTGTAGGAAAAGTAGAGGCAAAAATTCGCCTTTGGACTGATTTAAACGGTGAGCAGTGGGTGGAAATGACCCCCTCTGAAACCCCGGAAGGCCTTCTCTTCTCCGGTTCTTTTAAGGTGCCGGAAACGCCTGGCCTTCTTTGGTACAGTTTCCTCGTTTTCGACGATATTTCTACTTTTTACTACGGAAATAATGAAGAAAAATTAGGTGGGGTCGGCAGTATGTATTTGAATGTACCTGACTCCTACCAGATTACCGTTTTTCGGGACTATGAAATCCCCACCTGGTATAAAACCTCCGTCGCCTATCAGATCTTCCCCGATCGTTTTCACAGAGGATCGGATTTTGTCAAAAGAAGTGCGAATTGTCTTTTAGAAACAAGAGAAAACGGGCCCAGAACCCTCCTTCGTCAGGACTGGAATGATACCCCTTCTTACACAAAAAACGAAAAAGGAGAGGTTACCCATTGGGATTTCTTCGGTGGGACTCTTGAGGGCATTACGGAAAAACTGGATTACCTAGAGTCTCTTGGTATTGGCACCCTCTATTTAAATCCTATTTTCAAGGCCTTGAGTAACCACAGATACGACACCGGCGACTATATGCAAATCGACCCAAGACTTGGCGATGAGGGAAGCTTTAAAACCCTATGTAAGGAAGCAGAAAAGCGCGGGATTTCCATTATTTTAGACGGTGTATTCAACCACACCGGAAATGATAGCATCTATTTTGACGCCTACCAAAATCACAGCACTTCCGGTGCATATCAGAACCCGGATTCTCCCTATGCCTCCTGGTACCAGTTTAAAAATGACGAGCAAAACGAATATGAAAGCTGGTGGGGGGTAAAAGACCTGCCTGCTCTCAATAAAAACGACATAGGATACCAGGATTTTATTTTCGGCAAAAAGGATTCTGTGATCCGCCACTGGATGAAACTTGGGGCAAAAGGATGGCGTCTGGACGTTGCAGATGAGCTAAACGATGAATTCATCGCGGGAATCAAAAAGGCGGTAAAAGAAACCGATGCAAATGGACTTCTTTTAGGAGAAGTTTGGGAAGACGCCAGCAACAAAATCAGTTACGGAAAAATGCGCAAATATTTGCTGGGTGATGAGCTTGACTGCGTGATGAATTATCCTATGCGCACAGCTCTTATTGACTTTTTAACCGGAAAGATTTCTTCCCATTCTGCAGGCAAGAAGCTTATGAGCCTTTATGAGAATTATCCGAAGCCCGCTGTGGAAGCCAATTTCAATCTCATCAGCAGTCACGATCGAGCCAGAATTCTTACCATGCTTTCAGGCTTTGATGAACATAATCCTAAAAACAATCAACCGAAGGATACCGTAGGCGAAGAAGCGCTGAAAAAACTATGGCTGATTTTGGTAATGCAGATGACCCTTCCCGGTGTTCCCTGCATTTACTATGGCGATGAAGCCGGTCTTACCGGCGGACTTGACCCCGATAACCGCAAAACCTTCCCCTGGGGAAAAGAAAACAAAGATGTTCTTAATACATATCGCAGCGCCATTTCTCTTCGCAAAGAATGGCCTGTGTTTACAGATGGCGGTTTTTCCATCATCACTACAGAATCCAACAATCTTTTCGGCTACAAACGGACAAACAAAGAAGAGGAATTTTTCGTTTTTCTCAATCGCTCTCCGTTTAGTAGCGAAAATCATCGTATCAATTCTGATTGTGATCTGTACGATCTTTTAAGCGCTAAGATTTACAAGGCAGAAAACGGAGTTTGTACCATTTCGCTCCCCCCTTGTGGCGCGGTAGTATTGCGTCAGGACAAAAAACTGTGCGAAAACGATCACAAACGGTCTTGCGGAGTACTCTGCCATATCACCTCTATTTCCTCAAAATGGGGTCAAGGTGTTCTGGGTGATGAAACAAAAGCGTTTATTGAAAAATTAAAAAATGCAGGTCTGTCTTACTGGCAGATTCTCCCCTTGAACCCGATTGATGAATACGATTCTCCCTATGCCACCTCCTCTGCCTTCGCGGGAAATATTCAGCTCATATCACCGGAAGAGCTTTTGAAAATGGGTCTCCTTTCGGGAAATGAACTGGAAAAGGCAGAAGAAAAAGCAGAAATCTACCTCCAAAAAAATGGTAGAAGCGAATTAAAAAAACTTAAACTCTCACTTTTCAAAAAAGCTTACTCCCGTTTTAAGAAAAATAATGATTTTCTCAAGTTCTGCCAAGAGCAAGCACATTGGCTTCCCGATTTTTGCAAATTTGAGGCGCTAAAAAGTCATTACGGAGGAAAAGAATGGCAATTGTGGTCAAAAGAGCACCTGAATCCAAAAGTGGATCTGCCGGAAGCTCTAAAAGAAGAAGCGGATTTTCAGTGCTTCTGTCAATACATCTTTTTTCTGCAATGGGAAAGAATACACTGCTTTGCCAGTGAATGTGGCGTTCAGATCATTGGGGATGTTCCCTTCTACGTAGGTCTTTGCGGTGCAGATGTTTGGGCCAACAAAAGCTTTTTTTTACTCAATGAAAAAGGCTTCGGCACAACGCTTTCAGGCGTTCCGCCGGACTATTTTTCCGAAGAGGGCCAGATCTGGAACAATCCGCTATACGATTGGCGAAAGATGGAAAAAGACGGCTTTTCTTGGTGGCTGAACCGCTTGGAGCAAGCCTTTTCCCGCTATGACCTGGTAAGACTGGATCATTTCCGCGGATTTGAACAGTTTTGGTCCATTCCTGCCGGAGAAAAGTCTACCGCCGGGTGCTGGAAATTCGGACCGGGTCTCAAGCTTTTTGAAAAAGCGAAAGATAAATTTGGATTCCTTCCTGTTTTAGCAGAAGATCTGGGTGATATCACCATACAAGTAAAGAACCTTTTGTCCGGATGCGGTTTTCTCGGCACCGATGTCTTTCAGTTTTCTTACCCGGAACGGTTAAAGGGAAACGGATACGTGGCCAAGAAAAACGCCGTGCTTTACAGTGGCACCCACGATAATCAAACGCTCTTGGGATTCCTTTCGGAAAATCCCGTTTTGGTGAGCTCTGCAAGGGACGTGATGAAGCTTTTGCTGGAAAGCACCGCTCCCATTGTTATCTTCCCACTTCAGGATTTATTGGATCTTGACGACAAGGCCCGAATGAACGTTCCAGGAAAGGCGGAAAACAACTGGAAATGGCAATTTTCTATCAGCGACTTTTCGGATGAAAAAGCCACTGAACTCTATCAGGTCATAAAAAGCGCAAATCGAATATAAAAGGGTAGGACTCGTATCTCTACGGGTACTATCGAAGAAGAGTCTTTAACCACCGACTCCGGTATTCCTGTGCTGATTATAACCACCAATGAGTCAAATAACAATGGCTACTATAACGATGACTATTACGATCCAACTGCCTATTGAGTGAAGGACAATGTTTTCTATACGCTTCGTGTGCTCGGGGCTGAAACAAATAAGGAAGAAATTCAAGCTACGCTTGATCGAATCCTTGGAGAAATTTGAGCAAAACTATTGAATTTCCCCCTTCGCTCCGTTATAATATCTTTGTCAGCGTGACAACATACCGACAACAAAAATCTTGACAGTCCATATTTTATGGATAATCTGGACACTCCCGATAATATGAGTAAAAATACCCATACAAAATTGTTTAAGTCACGGTTTTCGGGAGCGAGTGGGAATAAAGAGAATAATAAAAAACGGCTTGGAAGTTATCACTTCCAAGCCGTTTTTTTACATGAGACAACCGGGGGATTCCACTATCGTTACCCAACATGATATCCTGTTATCGTTATGGTGGCTGTTAGATTTTCCAAATCATCCGTCACATCCACACGATAGCAGGCCATATTCTTACCGTCTTTAATACAAACTGCCTTTGCAATCAACTTTTTACCCTTAGCAGCGCCTAAAAAAGAAATGTCAGAGTGCACCGATACACACCCCATACTTTCCCGGTTGGCGGCAACTGCAAAAGCAAAATCCGCCAACATAAAGTATACTCCACCCATGACCGCATCCATGGCATTGCGGTGTGACTCGGTAATTACCAAACTACACGTTGCGCTGTGGTCACCGATTTCTTCTATCACTGCCCCATTTTTCGTTGCAAATCGGTCGCCTTCAAATATCTTTCTTACTTCTTCTAACGTTTTCTTGTTTTCCATTTATCCGGATGCTTCCTTTCAACCTTTTAATAGACGCCCGCATATCCTTTGTTTTATTATATGCTTGTGTTAAATTAGAGACAAATCGTCCTTGGCTCCCTCTGACGAGGGAGCTGGATTTTGCGTAGCAAAAGACTGAGGGAGAGAAACTACCCCTCCGTCAAAACTTCGTTTTGCCACCTCCCCTGACAAGTGGAGGCTCTTTTTTAACAACTTGTGGAAGTCATTTCCACAAGTTGAGTTTTCCGCATAACAACAAGCATTTTTTTGTATTTAATATAACATTTTTAATTATGATTTTCAAGTTATATATGCAAATAGAGTTATCCCGAAATCACGAGATAACTCTATTTTTGACGGTATGACAAAAATCATACTGGTACTTTAAAAATCATACCACAAGAAAGGTAGTTAAAAACTTTGTTTTTAAGCGGTAAAATTGCCAAAAGTATGATGGTTATTCCTGCCTTAACTTTGATAACCCATTACAAGCACTATACTTATGATTGTTTATGTTATTCGTGAATAATAACTGTAGTCAATGCTCTCTTTTGTTCTTCGGTAGGTAATTTTAGTTTTCCATTATTTACAAGTTTTTTAATACAATGTAAGATAAACATCCCGTCTGAAGAAAAAATGTACTGCAAGCAGAATTCTTGTGCTTTTTTCAAATGCTTTGGTGTTGCCTTTAATACAGCTTCTACATATGGCTTTTTTAGTTCTTCAAATTCGGCAAAATGTTTTTCCTTTATTAAATTTCCTATTTCCAAAAGTGCTTTTTTAGCCTTTTCCCCGCGAATCCAAACAGCTTGCGATGTTGCCCAAAATCCGTTTTTATTGTCTAATACTTTTAAAAGTCCTTTCTCAGATAATGTTGCATACTCTGTGAAACTTAGTGTTTCTCCCTCGAAAAAGCGGTTTAATAGAGGTATAATACGAGCTATGTCTGTTTGATAAGTACTAACATCTATTCGCTTTCCAGACCAGATAGAATCAATTTGCCAAAGAAAAATGTTTTTATCACTATTCCAACAAGGTCCAAACCAATCTTTTAGATAATCTGCATATTGTGGCTGAGTAATAGTGGGGTTATAAACTGTTGCATAACAAATATTTTGACCACCGTCTGGTCTTAGTGTTGCAGCATCCTCAAATTCAATC
Source organism: Acutalibacteraceae bacterium (assembly GCA_045578425.1). Lineage (GTDB taxonomy): Bacteria > Bacillota > Clostridia > Oscillospirales > Acutalibacteraceae > RGIG3009. The sequence goes on along the minus strand of JAZNKF010000044.1, from coordinate 2,729 downwards.
GTTTTATTCATAAGATTTTCGCCACTACAAGCCGCGATGTACGGAATCAACGACCAAAGCATAAAATTCTTATCTTTTTCAAAAACAGGAATCCCGTCTGTAATTTCCTTCATACGATTACAAACAACAATTCTTTCATCATCAATAAGCTCCGAATTTTGCAATTTATCAAATAATTCATTGGCAAATATATCAGAAACTTTTTCATACATTTGCTCTTCTAACCAAATAATCTGTTCATTTTCCTCACTTATCAAAACATTACATAGATATTTGTCGTTTGTTTTAATTAAATGTCCGTATTCTTCAAGGGCATCGACTTCACTTTCTACATAAACCGGAGATACTCCCAATTCATCTGCAATCTGATTTATTGTTTTTGCTTGCCTATACACACAATAAATTATATTTTGCGACAACGAACTTCTTAATAAATTGGTCGGACTTCCTTTGGCACTGACCGAACCTGAAATACCAATTTTAACAAGCTTTATAGGGTTAAATTTCAACTCACTTGATGTCCTCATAGTTTCCATACCTCTTTTCAGTTCTTTTTTTGCTTCAAACAGATGCCATTTAACAGTACCGACAGGAATGTTCAGTTCTTGGGCTATTTCGCTTTGCTTCAAACTCTCGTAATAGTACGCTATTACAATTCGCCGTTGCAACTTAGTTAAATATGCGATTTCACTTTGCAATCTTGCCGTAGTTTCACGCAATACCGTGTCTGCTGCCAAATCATCTCGATTGTCACAAAGAATTTCCGCGACCTCATCAATCGAAGTTCCAATATAATTTTGCTTACTGTCACGGTAATAATTGCTGAGAGCATTATGCGCGATTGTCCATACAAATTTGTTAACATTTTCAATATTATCCCGTTTACAGAGCGTTTGAAAGACTTTTATAACAATTTCTTGTGACAAATCCTCAGCATCCTGCAGATTCTTGCATCGTTTGAGAGCAAAGCCGAATATAGGCTTTAGATATTCAGTTGTAATTTTTTCGGCTTCTTTTCTGTTCATATGTTTATCTCCTTGAAAGCTGCTTTCATCTATATAGACACAGTAATCTGAAAAAGGTTGGTCATTTTAATAATTATATCATATTTTTGTCCCTATTGTAGCACAGGCATACCACATTGCCATAGACAATCCAAGAAAATCGGGATGCTTTTTTACAACATTTTTTAAGACTCCTTGCGATTTGCTCATTTATAGGCTATGAATAGGCTTGGATGTTGGTGTTCAGACCGGTTTTGCTTGGTAATTTTAACTTTCCACTTTCCATCTTTCGGCGTTTATGGTACACTATTACCGTAACGTATGCTGGGGGTGTAGAAAATGATTGAAAAAATAATCGATTTTGCCAACGAAGCTTTATACAGTTATGTGCTTATCATTCTTTTGGTGGTGGGCGGTATTTATTTTACTGTTCGCACCCGCTTTGCGCAGTTTCGCCTTTTGGGGCAACAGTTTAAAGCAGTGACCGAAAAAACCACCGAAAACGGGGTTTCTTCCTTTCAGGCGTTGATGGTTTCCACCGCTTCGCGCGTGGGCACGGGCAACATTATCGGCGTTGCCACCGCGCTTTGCCTGGGCGGTTTTGGCAGCATTTTTTGGATGTGGGTCATTGCCATCATCGGCGCGGCATCGGCGTTTGTGGAAAGTACGCTGGCACAAATTTACAAAAAACGCGGCGCGGATGGCTGTTACGGCGGTCCCGCTTATTACATTGAAGCGGCAACCAAGAAAAAAGGGCTTGCTATTCTGTTCTCGCTTTTTGTCATTTTAACCTACGGTTTTGGTTTTAACATGTTGGCTTCTTATAACTTGCAATCCACCTTTTCGTCGTACAGTTTTTACAACGAACAATATACCCCTTGGCTCATTGGATTTGTCATTGCGGCATTGGTTGCTTATTGCCTGCTCGGCGGTGGCAAGCGGTTGTTGTCGGTCACAGGCGTGTTGGTACCTGTCATGGGCGCTTTGTATATTATAGTGGCTCTTGTTATCTGCTTTATCAACATAAAAACCTTGCCGGACATCTTCAAACAAATTTTTGTCGGCGCATTTGACACCAAAGCAATTTTCGGCGGATTTGGCGGCTCGTGTGTTATGTACGGTATCAAACGCGGCTTGTTTTCCAACGAAGCAGGTGTTGGTTCGGCACCCAACGCTTCGGCTTCCGCCGACGTTTCTCACCCGGCCAAACAAGGATTGGTACAAGTTTTGTCGGTGTTCATTGATACCGTGCTTGTGTGTTCCGCCACCGCTTTCATGTGCATGACTTCGGGGGTTACTCCGCCGGCAAGCAGCGACCAAGCAGCAAGCTATGTACAACAAGCGCTTGGAGCAACACTCGGCCAAGCGGGACCTATCTTTATAACCGTTGCCATGCTTTTGTTCGCGTTTACCACGTTGCTTGGCAACCTGTATTATGTTGACAAAGCCATCAACTATCTACTGGGCAAAGAGCCTGCCAAAAAGATTCGAAACATTTATTATATTGTTGCCTCACTGGTTATTTTTATCGGCGCAGGACTCAGTGCCGATTTGCTGTGGGGTGTTGCGGATATTATGATGGGTGGTATGACCATCATCAATATGCCGGTAATACTGTATCTTGGTAAGTATGCTTTCCGTACACTGAAAGATTATGAAAAACAACTCAAAAGCGGCAAAAAAATCACGTTTTGTAAAAAAGATATTGACTTACCTCACGAAACG
>JAZNKF010000043.1:0-14599 GCA_045578425.1 Acutalibacteraceae bacterium | reverse complement strand
TTAAAAGGGTTGATTTTTGCTTTTCTATATGCTATAACAACTTTGTCAAAATTATCCACCCTGTTTCGCACTTGGAAAGGCGTGATTTGAGTTATGATACTTGATAATACGCTTATCAACAAAACGATCCCGAAAACCTTGCAAACTTGTTTGGAAAATCTTGCTTTGGCAGATGAAACGGCACACATTATCCTCGTTGGCGACCTTCTTACAGACGCAACTTTTGGTGACACGGCGCTGGTCATTACCGACCGCCGTGTGCTTTGCGTGGCTGAGGGGGCGGCCGATGAGGTCTTTTCTTTGCCGTTATCTGAGGTGAGCAGTGCCAAAGTGCGTCGACTGTATGGCAATGCGGTTCTGCGGATTAATCATCGCAGTGTTTTTCGGTGCACCTTTGCAGTGGTGGCGTTGCTGGAAGCGGTGGCCGCCTATTTGGAAACCGTTGCTCAAGGCAAAGATGCTGCACAGGCGCTTGGTGCGGTGGCTGTTATTTTGGACAAGGAACGGGCAGTCTGTCCCAAGTGTGGGCGAATGTTGCTTCGCCCCGGTGCGGAGTGCATCAACTGTATGAGTAAAACGCACTTGCTTAAACGTTTGTGGAGCTATATGGCACCGCAAAAGTGGATGCTGTTACTTTGCATGTTTCTTTCAGCTGTTACCACGGTTATGGCATTGGTGCCGCCTTATGTTACCAAAACCTTGGTGGACGATGTTATCCCGCAAAAAGACAAGCACGGCTTGTTACTATTGGTGATTTTGTTGTTGGCAGTATACATTCTGCAAAACGTCAGCGGTGCTTTTCGCTCATTTTTTATGAGAATAGCGGGCGACCGTTTTTTAACTGCTATGCGTAACGATATTTACCGCAAAGCACAATATTTGCCGGTGACATTTCACGATAAAACCAGCACCGGTTCCATTTTTGCCCGTATCAGCGGGGATACGCAAACACTCAACAATTTCACTTTGCGCATGTTCCAAGAAGCTATTGTTCAGTTTTTCACCATGGTTGGTATTATGGTGATTATGCTTATCCTCAACTGGAAGTTGACAGTACTTTCGTTGTTGCCGGTGCCGTTTGTGGTGATTGGCGCGCGCATTTTTGGCAAAAAAATCAAGCCGGTTTATCAACGCACGTGGTTGAAATGGTCGGCGGTTACTTCACTTTTATCCGATACGTTGCCGGGTATTCGTGTTATCAAATCATTCACCGGTGAAAAGCGCGCAGTGGACAAATTCGAAAAATATAACAACGCATGGCTTAAAGAGGACCGCCATGCAGCCATTGCCGGGGGTATCTTTCCCCACACGGTCACCTTTTTTATTACTTGTGGCTCACTCCTTATTTGGTGGTTGGGCGGACAATGGGTGATTGATACACCCGACAACACGTCGCTTGGTTTGCTTGTTTCGTTTATTTCGTACGCCTCCATGTTTTACAATCCCGTGAACTTTTTTGCGAATTTATCAGACAGTTATCAAAGCGCTCTTACGTCTGCCGAACGGTTGTTGGATATTTTGGATGCCGAGCCGGAACATGATTTTGGAAAAGGCAAATGTCAAGCCTCGTTGTCCGGCCGTATTGAGTTTCGTCATGTGACGTTTTCGTTTGACAAAAGCAAAAAAACGCTGGATGACGTAAACCTGGTAATTGAACCGGGGGATGTTGTGGGCATTGTGGGAACCACGGGTTCGGGAAAAACCACGCTTGTTAATTTGCTGATGCGGTTTTATGATAATTACGAGGGTGAAATTCTTATCGATGGACAAGATATTCGCCAAATCGACTTGGAATATTACCGTTCTCGCATTGGTTTTGTTCAACAAGAACCGCTGATGTTCCACGATACCATTTTTAAAAACATTGCCTTTTCAGACCCGAACGCTTCGGTAGAAGCGGTGATCAACGCGGCGGATATAGCCAACGCGCACGACTTTATTGCGCGGCTTCCCGATGCATATGACACGGTGTTGGGGGAACGTGGCACTGGGTTGTCCGGTGGCGAACGTCAGCGGTTATCGATTGCGCGGGCTGTGCTTAAAAACCCGTCGATGTTGGTGTTTGACGAAGCCACTGCCTCGGTGGACAGCGAAACCGAACATCTGATTCAAGGAGCGATCGAACGACTCATTCACGGGCGAACCACGTTGATGATTGCTCACCGTCTTTCCACCTTGCGTAAGGCCAATAAAATCGTGGTTGTGGAAAGCGGTCGCATTATTGAATGCGGAACACCCGAAGAATTGTTGGCTCAAAAGGGTAAATATTATCGCTTGATTGAGATACAAAACAGCAGTAAAAGCGACGTTATCGATTTTGAGGAATAAGGTGATAGTATGCAACGAATTTATATTGAGAAGGATGCAAAAATCACTTGCCGCGAAGGTGATTTTCGATTAGATGTTCAATTAGACAACGGCAGTTGCTTTGAAAACGTAGAAGCACGTTGCCTGTTCCCCACAGAACAACCGAACCAATATATCACCTTGCTTGATGAGGAAGGACAAGAGGTTGCCATAATCCGCGATTTGGATGCCCTATCCTCGGAAAGTGCGCTGGCAGTAAGACAAGCCTTGAAAGAGCGGTATTTGATTCCACGTATCACCAAGATTATTCATTTTGAAGGAAAACCCGGTGGTTTTTACATTACGGCTCAAACAGACCGTGGAGTTTGTCGTTTCAAAATACATAACCGCCAACACCATGTTAAACCGTTATCGGATTACCGTGTTCTTATTCGGGATTCCAACGACAACCGCTATGAGATTACGGATTATCGCACATTAGACCGCAAAAGTTTGAATAGCCTGTTGTTATAATGAGTGCAACGCCGCTTATCTCCACCAAAAGCTTTGGGATCTACGGATTCTAAGGCTTTTTTGTACTGTTTTTTTGAGTAAGATTTTGGTTACCAATAGGTATCGGTTGACAAACGGACGGTTTTTGATTACAGTGTAATTAGCAGAATTTTTATATGAGAGGGAGAAGAGAAATGAGTTACACGGCGGCAGAAAAACGATATGAAAACATGGAATACCGTCGGTGCGGAAACAGCGGCGTTGTTTTGCCGGCGATTTCTTTGGGACTGTGGCATAACTTTGGGGAAATCACACCCATTGACACACAACGGCAAATGCTGCGAACGGCATTTGATAACGGCATTTTTCATTTTGATATTGCGAACAATTACGGTCCGCCTCCCGGGGAAGCGGAACGTAATTTCGGTAAATTGTTTTTGCAAGACTTCAAACCCTACCGTGACGAATTGATTTTGTCCACCAAGGCGGGATACCATATGTGGTCGGGTCCGTACGGTGACTATGGCAGCCGCAAATATTTGATTGCCAGTTTAGACCAAAGCCTCAAACGTATGAACGTTAATTACGTAGATATTTTTTATCATCACCGTCCCGACCCCAACACTCCATTGGAAGAAACGATGGGCGCACTCGACCACATTGTCCGTTCCGGCAAAGCGCTTTATGTGGGGCTTTCCAACTATCCTGCCGATTTGTTCCGCAAAGCGGTAGCTATTCTCAAAGAATTGGGTACGCCCTGCCTCATTCACCAACCACGCTATTCGTTGCTCAATCGTTGGATAGAAGAGGGCTTGACCGATGCGCTGCGTGAAGAACAAGTCGGTTGCATTTGTTTTTCGCCGTTGGCGGGCGGGTTGCTGACAGGCAAATATTTACAAGGAATTCCGGCAGACTCCCGCGCAGGGCGTGACCCGCGCTTTTTAAAGCCCGAGAATATTACCGCCGACCAACAACAAAAAATAGCCGCGCTCGGCGCTTTGGCGGCCGAACGCGGACAAACCCTTTCGCAACTGTCATTAAGCTGGGTGTTGCGGGACAAAGTGGTGACTTCTGCGCTGATTGGTGCCAGCCGTCCCGAACAGATTTTAGAGAATATAAAAGCGGCGCACGCCGCCCCCTTTACGGGAGAAGAGTTGCGCCGTATCGACGAAATTTTAGCCTAAAAGGTGTTCTAACAGGATTTTGACACCAATACCGATAAGAACGATACCGCCCGCAATTTGAGCGCGTTTGCCAAAGCAGTTGCCCGTGCGGCAACCAAGGTATACGCCGCCCAAGCAAAAAACAAAAGTGATAGCGGCAATCACGGCAGAGCACAGCAAAAAGCCCCACGACGGTGCCAACAAGCCGGTGCGACCAAGCGCCATGGTAACGCCGACCGCCATGGCATCAATGCTGGTAGCAACCGCCATCACAAGCAAAGTGCGCCAATGGGTGGGGTCACCTTTGGGAGTATCTTCTTCGGTTTCATGCAACACTTCCCACAGCATTTTTCCGCCGATGAAGCAAAGCAGAACAAAAGCAACCCAATGGTCAACCGCTACAATGGTTTCGGCAAATAGGCCGGCAACCAGGTAACCGATAATTGGCATCAATCCTTGGAACAATCCGAATGCCCCCGCCACTTTAAAAGCGGAAGACGGGGTAACACGTTTCATAAAAATACCGTTGCTGACGGACACTGAAAACGCGTCCATGGATAAACCGACAGCAACTAACAGCAAGGTTAACCAATCCATAAAGTGGCTCCTTTTTAACACGTAATGTCGACAGTATACCATAAACGAAAACAGAATACAAGGAGATATTCTATGAACAATCTATTTGAGAAAACCACCATACAGCTTGGTTGCGCCGACTGCGGACGTCGCGCAGCGGCATCGACTATTCCTGTTTCGCGCGTGATTGAAAAATTAGAGGAATGTTTTGCTATCAACGATATGGATGCTGCCGGCAGACTGCTGGAATATTGGGAACAAGAAGCCGTGGCTTTAGGAGACCTTTCGGGTGAATTATCGGTGGTCAATGAGTTGCTGGGATATTATCGAAAAGTAGGGGATAGTGAAAAAGGCTTACGCGCGGTTTCGCGCAGTTTGGAATTGCTTTCGATATTACAGCAAGAAAACGAAGTGTCGGGAGCAACGGTGATTCTTAATGCCGCCACCACCATGAAAGCGTTTGGACAAGCCGAGCAAGCTTTGCCGCTTTATGAAAAAACGCAGAAGATATATACCGAAAAACTTCCCGCAGACGACAACCGCTTTGGCGGATTTTATAACAACAAAGCACTTGCTTTGGTAGACGTAAAACGCTACAAAGAAGCCGAAGCTTGTTACCATCGCGCGTTAGCGGTGGTAGATGAAGGGCAACCCGACAGAGCGGTAACGTATGTGAATATGGCACACTTGTACGAAGTTTGGCTGGATGATAGCGAACAAAAGATTGCGGAATGTTTGCAAAAAGCTGAGGATATCTTAAACCATCCTTACATGGAACAAAACGCGTATTATGCGTTTGTGTGCAGCAAATGCGCGCCGTCGTTTGATTATTTCGGCTTTTTTGTTACGGCGCAGGAATTACAAGAAAGGGCAAAACGCATTTATGAAGGGACTCCTACTTTCTAAACAATTCTATTTGGCATACGGCAAAGACATGATAGAAAGCTGTTTCCCGCAGTTGGCACACCGCATTGCGGTAGGGCTTGCAGGGGAAGGTTCGGAGTGTTTGGGTTTTGATGATGAATTGTCAACCGACCACGATTTTGAGCCGGCATTTTGCTTGTGGCTTACCGAGGAAGACGAACGGCAATACGGTATGGAACTGGCACGCGCTTACCGTCAACTCCCAAAAGAATTCGGCGGATATTCTCGCCAAACGTTGGCACCCGTCGGCGGTAGCCGACACGGTGTGATGCGTATTGATGCTTTTTACCATCGTTTTTTAGGAGCAGCGAACGCACCGGATACGTATGACCGTTGGTTATATACGCCGTCATCGTCGTTGCTTTGCGCATGTAACGGCGAGGTGTTTCGCGATGATTTGGGGCAGTTTTCCGCCGTACGGCAAGAATTGCTCAAAGGTTACCCCGAGGATATTCGCCGCAAAAAGTTGGCGGGACATGCCGTGCTGATGGCGCAAGCGGGGCTGTATAACTATGCCCGATGTATTGCGCGCGGTGAAAATGGTGCCGCGCAGTTGGCGGTGTTTGAATTTGCCAAGCACGCTATTTCCACGGTGTATTTGTTGAATAACCGATACGAGCCGTTCTACAAATGGGCATACCACGGCATGCGTGACTTGCCATTGCTATCGTCGCTGGAATCTTCGTTGGTGGCGCTGACCGAACTTTCTAATAACGAAACGGAAGTGAAAGCAAAGCGGGAAAGCATGGAAGAAATATCCGCCATGTTTGTGGCGGAATATCACCGCCAAGGACTCACAAACAGTAGTAGCGAGGATTTAGAACGACAAGCGTATGCGATTGCAAACGGCATCGCCGACCCCAATCTGCGCAACCGACATATTATGGATGGTGTATAAAAAGCACGGGCACGTTCGTTGAACGTGCCCGTGCTTTTTCATTTTTAATTGTCCAAATATCGACAAGCGGCAAGTGCGGCAATCGCACCGTCGGCAGCAGCGGTAGCTACTTGGCGAATGTCCTTTTGACGGCAGTCCCCGGCAACAAAAACACCTTTGTTTTCGGTGGTGCAGTCCTCACTGTAAGCGGCATAGCCGCGTTCGTCCAAGGTAAGAACGTTCGCAAACGCTTCGTTTTGCGGGATTAACCCAATAGCGACAAACAAGCCGTCCAACACCAAATCCTTGGTGGAATTGTCGGCGGTTTTGCACAAAGTTACACCGGCAAAAGTGTCATCACCCAGCAAAGCAGAAACGGTGGTGCCCAAAATCACCTCAATATTATCTTTGGCGTTTACTTGCTCGCATAACTTCCCTTCGCCGGTAAGAAAATCCAGGTTTTGGATAACGTATACCTTTTTGCAAAGTTCGGCAAGTTGCAAGGCTTCTTGCAAGGCGGAGTTACCGCCGCCGACAACGCCGACCGTTTGGTCTTTGAAGAAAGCTCCGTCGCACACAGCGCAAAACGAAATGCCACTGCCAATAAATTCTTGTTCTTTGGGCAAACCCAGCAAACGGTGTTTGGCACCTGTGGCAATAATGACGGTTTTAGCTTCAAAACTGCCGCTGTCGGTCACCACGGTTTTGACGTCACCGTCGGTGATCGAAAGCACTTCGCCAAATTCAAATTCGGCGCCTTGCTCGACCACTTGTTCCACCAACTTTTCGGCAAACTCGTTACCGGTCACGCTCAAAAACCCGAGCAAATTTTCCACTTTGGGGGAAAAGGTGATTTGACCGCCAAACGTAGCTTTTTCAATCACCAATGCTGTTTTGTTGGCGCGGCGAGCATAGAGGGCGGCGGTCAGCCCCGCAGGGCCGCCGCCGACAATGATTATATCGTACATGATGTCACCTAATTACAGGCCGAGTCCTTGCTTGATAGCACCGACACCGGCAAATTTTTCTACCTCACCGTTTTTCACGACCACCAAGGTTGGCGCTTGTTTAATGCCCAGCGCGTTGGTGAGTTCCAAATGGTCGGTTGCTAACAATTTTTCGTAAGCATAACCGGCTTTGTCCATCATGGTGCAAGCAATTTTGCAGTTCGGGCAAGTAGCGGAAGTAAAGAGGTAACTGCCGTCAGCCAATTCCAAGGTGTCCTTGGCAGGAGCGGCAGGTGCCGTTGCTTCTTTGGGACCTTCGTGAGTCAGAACGCTGGTTTCAATGTTGTATTCGCGGCGTTCTTTGTACTCTTGCGTTTTACCCGCGTTCCAGTTTTGCACCGGACGGTAGTAACCGGTAATGCGGCTGTAAACTTCGGCGGATTCGCCGCATTCGGGGCAAACATATTGCTCGCCGGTCAAATAGCCGTGGTTCTTACACACCGAGTAGGTGGGGGAAATGGTGTAGTACGGCAGTTTGTAATTTTCGGCAATCTTGCGTACCAAAGTAGCCGCCGCTTCCCAAGTAGGCATTTTTTCGCCGAGGAAAGCGTGGAACACGGTACCCGAAGTATAGCGGGTTTGCAATTCGTCTTGGATATCCAACGCCGAGAAAATATCATCCGTGTAACCAACCGGCAAGTGGCTGCTGTTAGTGTAGTAGGGTGCGCCGCCCGCTTCGGAAGCGGTAACGATTTCGGGGAATTGTTCTACGTCGTGTTTTGCCAAACGATACGAGGTCGATTCGGCGGGAGTGGCTTCCAAGTTGTACAAGTCGCCGTATTCTTCTTGATAATCGGACAAGCGTTCACGCATGTGGTCAAGCACTTGTTTGGTAAATTCTTGACATTTTTCGGTGGTCATGTCGGCTTTAATCCATTTGGCATTCAAACCGGCTTCGTTCATACCGACCATACCAATGGTGGAGAAGTGGTTGTTAAACGAACCGAGGTAACGTTTGGTATAAGGGTACAAACCTTCTTCCAACAATTTGGTAATAACAGTACGTTTGATTTTCAGCGAACGAGCTGCAATGTCCATCATACGGTCTAAGCGTTTGTAGAAGTCGGTTTCGTCTTCTGCCATGTAAGCAATACGCGGCATGTTAATGGTAACAACACCCACAGAACCGGTGCTTTCACCGGAACCAAAGTAACCGCCGGATTTTTTGCGCAGTTCACGCAAATCCAAACGTAAGCGGCAGCACATAGAACGTACGTCGCTGGGTTCCATATCGCTGTTGATATAGTTGGAAAAATACGGTGTACCGTATTTGGCGGTCATTTCAAACAACAATTTGTTGTTTTCAGTGGGCGACCAGTCAAAGTCGCGGGTGATAGAATACGTCGGAATGGGATATTGGAAACCACGGCCGTTGGCGTCGCCTTCAATCATGATTTCGATGAACGCTTTGTTCACCAGTTTCATTTCTTCCTGGCAATCACCGTAGGTGAAATCCATTTCTTTGCCGCCGACAATAGCGGGCAAATCTTTAAGGTCGGCAGGAACCGTCCAGTCAAGCGTAATGTTGGAGAACGGCGCTTGCGTACCCCAACGTGAAGGCGTGTTCACACCGTAAATAAAGGATTGTACGCATTGTTTAACCTCTTTGTAGGAAAGGTTATCCACTTTGACAAACGGAGCCAAGTAGGTGTCAAACGAGGAGAACGCTTGCGCACCCGCCCATTCGTTTTGCATAATACCAAGGAAGTTGACCATTTGGTTACACAAGGTCGAAAGATGACCGGCGGGCGAAGAAGTGATTTTGCCGGGAACGCCGCCCAAACCCTCTTTGATAAGTTGTTTCAAACTCCAACCTGCGCAATAACCGGTCAGCATGGAGAGGTCGTGAATATGAATATCGCAGTTGCGGTGAGCGTTGCCGATTTCTTCGTCATAAATTTCTGACAACCAGTAGTTGGCGGTGATGGCGCCCGAGTTGGAAAGAATCAAACCACCGACGGAATACGTAACGGTCGAATTTTCTTTAACACGCCAGTCGAGTGCGCCAATGTAGTTGTTAACGGTTTCTTTGTAATCCAAATACGAATTTTTCAGATTACGGAGTTTTTCGCGTTGTTTACGGTACAGAATGTAAGCTTTTGCCACACCCTCGTAGCCGCCTTGGCTGAGCACCGTTTCCACGCTGTCTTGAATATCTTCCACCGCGACAAAACCGTCCTTGATTTTCGGGAGAAAATCAGCCGACACTTTCAACGCCAAAAAATCAATCACGTTGTCGGTGTATTCGGTTTCGGTTGCCTCAAAGGCTTTTTTCATGGCATTGGCAATTTTGTTGATGTCAAAATCAACTTTTTTTCCGTCTCTTTTGATAATCTGATACATTTTTACCTCTCCTTATCTTTTATCGTGTCGTAATGCCGCGCACTTGCACGGCGGGAACAAAGGGACGAATAGCCTCTGCAAAGTCGAGCAGTTCTTGTTCGTCAAATGCTCCCAAACCGTCGGGAGCAATGAGATTGCCGGAATCTTTAAACTGTTGCAAATAATACTCACGAGCGCCGCTAATCCACCGGGCCAGTTCGATCAAACTTGTCCTTGTGTGGATACCGCGCACAACGGTGGTGCGAAACTCGTATTCTACGTTGCCGTTCATGAGCAACTCTTTGGAAGCGGTTATCGCTTCCATATCCAATTTTTGGAGTCCCACGGCAAGGGGATACTGCGCGGGGGCGTGTTTTATATCCATAGCCACGCGGTCCACAAGCCCTTGGTCGAGCAACTGCTTGAGTTGTTCCGGTTTGGTACCGTTGGTGTCCAATTTGATGGGATATCCCAGCGCTTTGATGCGTTCCAGTAACAATGGCAGATCATGGTGCAGCAGCGGTTCCCCGCCGGTGAACGCCACACCCTCCAACACGCCTTGCCGTTTTTTCAAAAAGCTTAGCAACTCTTCTTCCGAAAAAGCGGTGTCGGGTGGTCCGGTTACCAAGGAAGCATTGTGACAAAACGGGCAACGAAAGTTGCACCCGTTGGTAAAAACGGTACAAGCAACTTTACCCGGATAATCCAGCAATGTCAACTTTTGAAGTCCGGATAATTGCACCGTGCGTCACCTCCCCAATTGTGAGCCTTATCACTATAGCACATTTGGAGGGAATAGTCAAGGCAAAAACACAATATATTGTGAAAAATTTTGGGAATTATCCAAAACAAGGGAATATATGGTGTTTTAAAAAAACCAAAAAACAGCGAGATACAGCCAAAAAACGCACTTGCAGGAAGCATATGTGAATGGTATAATACACCATATAAAAGAAAAGGAGAAAATCAAAATGGGACAACGTGCAGAAAAAGCAAAAGAACTGTTTTTACAAGGGTATAATTGCAGTCAAGCGGTATTGGGTGCTTTTTGCGAAGATATCGGTTTGGAATTCGAAACCGCTATTAAACTTTCGTCGTCGTTCGGCGGCGGCATGGGACAACTGCGTGAAGTATGCGGTGCAGTCAGTGCCTTGTTTATGATTGCCGGATTCAAAAAAGGGTATACCTCGCCAACCGATAAAGATGCCAAGGCAGAACATTATAAACGCATTCAAAATTTGGCAAAACAATTCACCGAAAAGCGGGGAAGCATCATTTGCCGTGATTTGCTCAAAATGCAAGCAACGGGCACGGTGGAACACCACGAACGAGATGAAAAATATTATAAATCGCGTCCGTGTTTGGCATTGGTAGAGGAAGCGGCGCTTCTTGGCGAGCGTTTTTTGGCAGAAAAATAAAAAAAATTAAAAAAGTTACTGAAAATGTAAAAAAATACTGTTCTTTATAACAAAAGTATGATATAATTTATCACATTAAAGTGATTACACATTAAATAGGAGGAAAATATGTCGGATAAAACACAAATTCTGATTGCCATGGTAGGTTACATGTTAGTGGTTGTTGCCATTGGTTTGGTGTTTGCCAAACGCGCGCAGGCAAGTTCCAGCAATTACTTTTTAGGTGGTCGCTCGCTGGGTCCGTGGGTCGCTGCCATGAGTGCCGAAGCATCGGACATGAGCGGTTGGCTCTTGATGGGTTTGCCGGGTGTTGCGTATTGGTGCGGCATTGCCGATGCCGCTTGGACGGCTATCGGTTTGGCGGTAGGCACCTACTTTAACTGGTTGCTCGTTGCCAAACGGTTGCGCCGTTATTCCGCAACGTCGGGCGATGCCATTACTTTGCCGGAATTTTTCAGCAACCGTTTTCACGAAAAGAAAAAAGTGTTGCTCGGTATTTCGGCGGTGTTCATTTTGGTGTTCTTTACGGTATATGCTGCCAGCTGTTTTGTAACGTGCGGTAAATTGTTCAGCACCTTGTTTGGAACGTCGTATCACGCTATGATGATTCTCGGTGCGGTGTTTGTCATTTTCTACACGTTTGTCGGCGGTTTCTTGGCAGAAAGTGTTTCCGACTTTATGCAAGCCATCGTTATGATTTTTGCATTGGTTGTCGTTTTGGTGACCGGCACGATAAACGCCGGCGGTATCGATGCGGTTTTGGAAAACGCAAAGGCCATTCCCGGTTACTTCTCTTTGACTCAAATTGCCAGTCCCGAAACAACGGTAGACGGCGTACAAAAAGTGGTAGGCAGCACCCCGCTGTTTGGTGCTGCGGGCGGTTACGGTTTCTTGACGATTCTTTCCACGCTTTCGTGGGGCCTTGGCTATTTTGGTATGCCGCAAGTGCTGTTGCGTTTTATGGCGATTCGCCGTGCGGACGAACTCAAACGTTCGCGCCGTATTGCCACTGTGTGGGTGGTCATTTCTTTGTTTGCCGCGGTGGCCATTGGTGTTATCGGCAGAAAGTTGTTCCCGGTTGAGCCGGCATTGCTTACTTCCGGCGGTGCCGAAAACGTGTTTATCACGCTTTCCAGCGCCTTGTTACCGGCATTGTTGGCAGGCATTGTTATGGCGGGTATTTTGGCGGCAACCATCAGCTCGTCCGACTCGTATTTGCTGATTGCCGCTTCCGCCTTTGCCAAAAATATTTACGGCGGTTTGTTCAACAAACGCGCCAGCGACAAATCCATTATGCGGGCAACGCGCATTGTCTTGGTTGCCATTTCGCTCATTGGTATGGTTATCGCGTGGAACGAAAAGAGTGTTATTTTCACTATTGTTTCGTTTGCATGGGCAGGTTTTGGTGCCACGTTCGGACCGATTATGCTGTTCTCGCTGTTCTGGAAACGTACCAACCAAGCGGGTGCCATTGCCGGCATGATTACCGGTGGTGTCATGGTGTTCGTGTGGAAACTGTGCATAAGACCGCTTGGCGGCGTGTTGGATATTTATGAATTGTTACCCGCATTCATCTTATCTTCTTTGGTAATTGTGGTCGTTTCCTTGTTGACCGCCCCGCCGTCCGAAGAAATTCAAAAAGAATTTGATTCCGTAAAACAAGCATAAAACATAAGCAAAAAAGCCCGTGTGTCACCACCGTGACACACGGGCTTTTATATGGTTATCGAGATTGTTCTTTAATAACCAATACTTTCAGATATTGTTTATCGGTCTCTTTGTCTACCAAAACGTCAAAAACCACGCGGGCGGGTGTGACGATGATATCGTTACCAAAAACAGCATAATCACCGTTTTCAAGCTTTTTAAAAGGATCTGATATATCGGGGTTTTCCCAAAAACGTTGCGGCAAATCACAACGATGGAACATCGCTTGATGCGTTCCGTCTTTTTTAACGACTAGCGATTGCAGCACAAACAAATCACCAAAATAATAGGGATTAAATTGCGTAAAATGGACTTTATCATCAAGGGGATTTACCATGGAAACCGAGGTTTCAAAATCTTTAATGGTGTGTCCCAAATATTTTTCTGCCACTTCATTTAAACGTTTTTTGGTAACACCTTCGTGGATATTGTCGCCTAACCCGCGGGATAAGTAAATAAAGGCAAAGGAAAGCACGTCTTCGTCGTTGTATTTGCCGTCTTTGTTGGTTGTCAAATGTTGCAGACCATACATTTCCCAAAAATAATCAAAATAGTATTCGCGAAGTTGCGCAAACTGCGGGTGTGACGTGTCGTACGTGCCGGGGGTTAAACCATCGGGCGAAACCGCCTTGTTGCGCGAACAACCTGCACAGCCGAGGACTAATACTACACACAAAATCAAAGAAAGAATTCGTTTTGTCATAAGTATTTTCCTTTCCCTTAAACGTTGAATAAAAATTCGACGACGTCGCCGTCTTTCATCACATACTCTTTACCTTCGGTGCGGACAAGACCTTTCCCTCTGGCATTGGCGAGTGAACCGCACGCGACAAGGTCGTCAAACGCAATCACTTGTGCGCGGATAAAACCGCGTTCAAAATCGGTGTGGATGCGCCCTGCCGCTTGCGGGGCTTTCCAGCCATTGCGAATGGTCCACGCACGGACTTCCTTTTCGCCTGCTGTCAAAAACGAGATAAGACCGAGCAAATGATAACTTTTTTGAATCAAGCGGTCAAGCCCCGAATGTTCCAAACCGAGTTCTTCGAGGAACATTAACTTTTCATCCTCGTCCATGTCCACAATATCTGCTTCCATTTGCGCACAGATAGGCAACACTTCGGCACCTTGTTCGGCGGCGAGAGCCTCCACCTTTTGGTAATGGGGGTTGTTTTTCGGCTCTCCGCCCGAAAAATCCGCCTCGCTCAAATTGGCGGCATAAATAATGGGCTTGGAAGTGAGCAATGCCATGTTACCCATCATGTCAAGTTCTTCGTCGCTGCAATCCAGTGCGCGGGCGGGTTTGCCGCTTTCGAGCAATTCTTGCAACCGTTTTAAAAAGTCGAGTTCTTTTTGCAAACTTTTGTCGCCTTTAAGGTCTTTGGTAACGCGCGCAATGCGGCGTTCCACCATTTCCATATCGGAAAAAATCAGTTCCAAATCAATCGTTTCAATATCGCGCAAGGGGTCAATGCTGCCCTCGACGTGGATGATATCGTCGTTTTCAAAACACCGTACCACGTGCACAATGGCATCGCATTCGCGAATGTTGGCAAGGAACTTGTTGCCAAGTCCTTCGCCCTTGCTGGCGCCTTTGACCAAACCCGCAATGTCCACAAACTCAATCACCGCAGGGACAATGGGGGGGACTTTGCTGCCTTCGGTGTACATTTCGCACAGCGTGTTCAAACGCTTGTCCGGCACGGCAACCACACCCACGTTGGGGTCGATGGTGCAAAATGGGAAGTTTGCACTTTGTGCACCCGCATTGGTGATGGCGTTAAATAACGTGGATTTACCGACATTCGG
>JAZNKF010000042.1:0-4556 GCA_045578425.1 Acutalibacteraceae bacterium | reverse complement strand
TCGTGCATACGTCAATAAATTGCACAATGTGCAACGCATGGGATAAAAGAATTTTTGCCCACATTGCCCTTTTCATTTCGTGTAATCGGTTCGTTTGTTTTATTTTGCAAAATCACAAACCAACACCGTAGGGCGGGGGCTCGGCTCCCGCCCGTTTTCATTTCCGTCACATGGCATTTTTAGCGTTTTGCTCGCAAACCACAAAAAACGGTACGCACGTAAAACATGCGTACCGCGAGTTCTTCTGATTCTTCTTTCTCTATTTTTCAAAAACAAATAAATGCTCGTGTGCGATTAGTAAAAAATTATACTTCACACTATTCGTCTTCCAATATCCCGTTGCTTTACAATTATGCTGTTCTTTAATGATTGATTCTTTTAGTTTAAATCCCCTTTCCTCAAAGATACGCATAACCTCAAAAGACAACGGTATCATATGACCCTTCTGGCGGGTGTCCCCCATAAGAATAGCACAGAACCTGTCCTTTTTCAAAACACGATAACTTTCTGCTGCAACTTTTTTCATTTCTTCAAGAAAATCCTTGACCTTTAGCAAAGACAAATCTTCAGGTATGTTTTCACTGTATCGAATAATATCCGCATACGGCGGATGCGTACAGATAAAATCAATGCTATTGTCTGGAATAAAATTGAGGTTTCTGGCATCTCCTTTTTGAAGATATACTTCTCCATTGGCACCTTCGTATTCAAATGTGGTTTTCTCTTTACAACGAGAAAGGGCCACATCGTTTACATCTACGCCAATAATATTTCGGTTAAGCAATTTTGCTTCTACAAGAGTAGTTCCACCACCGGCAAATTGATCAAGAATCAAATCGTTTTCTTTTGAATAGCGAAGCAGAAGATTTCGAGGAATGTATGGCGACCAATTTCCGCGCCACTTTGCATCATGGGTTGCCCAGTCGCCACGTTTTGGAAAAGACCAATGAGTTGTCATTTGTAATTCAAAATCATCCGGCTCCCACTTGGTTATTTTTTTAGACATTATTTGAAAACCTCGTTTATAATCCCATTTTCCAAGTCTTTGATGTTGTAAATGTGCTCCATAGTATCAAAGGTTTCTTCCAGGTTGTTTCGAGCACTATTCCAACCTTTGCCATCAGTAAACCAAACAAAAGTAAATCCTTCAATCTCTTGGGTTTCCCAAGCAAGAGTTTTATAACTGCGTGCTGTTTCGTTCAGTTTACTTCCACCACTGCCGTAAAAGTTGGTTTCTATACCATAAATCATATTTGGCGTTTTAATCACAAAATCGAACCGTTTTTCCATTTTACCTTGATTTGAAATCGCAGACAAATCAATATTCCACTTAGCTGTAATTTGGTGTATATACATTTCTTTAAAGTAACCGACGCCTTTAACAAACCCTGATTTTCGAATAAAGCTTTCCACTAAATCTTCCATAAGATGTCCGCCACGATTTTTGCGGCCATTGGAATCAAGACCTGTTTCCACACCGGTTACATAGTCAACTAAGTTATTGACGATATGGCTCTCTAATAAGTCAAACAATCCGGTCTCGCGCATAAAATATTTATATTTCTCATAACAAACCGGACTATTTAACAAACACATTCCTAAATCAAAGCGGAACAAATGTCCGCCATTTTCGTCCTGACAGTATATTTCGCTCGCTCTAACTGCTAAAAGTAGGGGGACACATTTTAATACTTCAGGATATTTTCTGACCAAGTTCTCAAAATCAACTTCAATATTCTTAGAGCCAATAAGCGAATTTAAGATGTTCAATTCAACTCTAATACTGTCCACATTGCGATGAACTTTTTCAAAATCTATGTAATAACCGTAGTCTGCGATGCTATCACGAAATCCCGATAACCAAACATTAAAATCTCTGTTTAACATAACTAACTTCTCCTTAAAAATTGCTAATAAGCAATTCTCTAATTTTACCTCTTGCGTCGCTCTTGCTGTTAATCATTCGAGTTGCTTCGACGCGTTTGATCTTATGAGCGGCATAAATGTCATCAAAAAAATCATCTTCCGCGTTTGAATTTTTTGGATCCGAATTACTAATGACGACCTTTGCTCCTTTTTTATGCATATCGTCAAAAAATGTTGCTAATTCAATCTGTTCTTCATCGCCAAACGAATTTTCGGTATAAGCGGTAAAACTTGCTGTATTTGTGAGGGGTCTGTACGGCGGGTCAAAATAAACGAAAGTGTTTTCGTCAATAAAATCGGCAGACTTTTTATAATCCCCACACACAATCGTAACATTTTGCAGTTTTTCAGATACGGATCGAAGATTATTTTCATCACAAATCATCGGATTTTTGTACGCTCCCATAGGAACATTAAATAAACCTTTTTTATTCACCCGAAACAACCCGTTAAAGCATGTCTTGTTCAAAAAAATCATTAACGCCGCTTTTTCGACCGCATCGTTTTCCTTGGTTTTCAAAGCATTAAAGCGTTCTCGTTTTTCCATATAATACGCCTTGCGTTTTTCGGTATCCAAGGGAACAAACTCATTTTGCAAAACATAAAGCTTTTTAATCAACTCATCTACATCATCACGAACAACACAATAGGCATTAATAAGCTCCTCGCAAGTGTCGCTGATATAAACTTCGTCCAAATCATATTTGCTGAGTATATCAAACAAAACGGCTCCGCCGCCAACAAAAGGCTCGGCATATTTTGTAATGTGTCCATCGTCAAAGGGATAATAGCATTCAATTTCTTTAACGAGCTGACTCTTACCACCCGCCCACTTTAAGAAGGGCTTGACCGTTTTTTCATTTGATTGGTTATAACGGGAACTTCGCGCATCTTCCGGTTTTTTTGCATCAATCGGTATAATCCACATATTCCCCAACATGGCGACATCCGGTATACGGTTCTGTTTACATAATGTTAAAACCCGTCTGTGCGATATATTCCATTTCTCAGCTGCGTCGTTTGCCGTCATATATGCTAACAAAATTCTCACCCTTCCCAACAACATTATATTCCAAAACGCGAATAATAGCAATACCAAATTACAAAAAACGGTACGCAGATTTGCGTACCGTTTTCCACTATCCTCTTAGAACAATCCGGTAATCTTCCCGTTTTCGTCCACGTCAATTTTTTCTGCCGCAGGAACTTTGGGCAAACCGGGCATGGTCATAATATCGCCCGTGAGCGCTACCACAAACCCCGCGCCTGCCGAAACTTTCAAATTCCGCACCGTCACGGTAAACCCTTCGGGCGCGCCGAGCAACGTCGGGTCATCGGAAAAACTGTATTGCGTTTTTGCCACACAAACCGGCATGTTCCCGCAACCCATTTTTTCCAACTTGTCGAGTTGCTTTTTGGCCGCAGGCGTAAAGTTCACGCCCACACCGCCGTACACCTTGGTAACCACTTTGTGCAGTTTTTGTTCCAAGGAGTCCTCGCTGTCGTATGAGAACGTGAAGTCACCTTTTTCTTCTTCGCACAAGCGCACCACTTCACGCGCCAAGTCTTCGCCGCCTTCGCCGCCTTTGGCCCACACGTCGGAAAGCACCACGTTCACACCGAGTGCGCGGCATTGTTCCATAATGCACGCAACTTCACTGTCGGTATCGGTGGGGAAACGGTTGACCGCAACCACGCACGGCAGTTTATACACGTTCTTAATATTCGAAACATGGCGCAACAAGTTGGGCAAACCTTTTTTCAAGGCTTCCAAATTCTCTGCACCCAAATCGGCTTTGGCAACACCGCCGTGCATTTTTAAGGCACGAATGGTGGCAACCACCACCACCGCGTTGGGAGTAAGGTTTGCCATGCGGCATTTAATATCCAAAAACTTCTCGGCGCCAAGGTCAGCACCGAAACCCGCTTCGGTAATGGTATATTCCGCCATTTTCAAAGCCGTTTTGGTAGCAATGACCGAGTTGCAACCGTGCGCAATGTTGGCAAACGGACCGCCGTGCACAAAAGCAGGGGTACCCTCCAACGTTTGCACCAAGTTAGGTTTCATGGCATCTTTGAGCAGCGCGGTCATGGCCCCCTGCGCTTTTAACTGCCCACAAGTGACCGGCTCGTCGGAGTAGGTATAGCCCACCACAATGCGGGATAACCGTTCTTTTAAATCGCTCAGCGAATTTGCCAGACACAACACCGCCATAATTTCGCTTGCCACGGTAATGTCAAACCCGTCTTCGCGCGGGACACCGTTCATGCGACCGCCCAAGCCGTCAATCACGTTGCGCAACTGACGGTCGTTCATGTCCACACAACGTTTCCACGTAATACGTTTAGGGTCGATTTGCAACGCGTTGCCTTGTTGAATGTGGTTGTCAAGCATGGCCGCCAGCAAGTTGTTTGCCGCGCCAATCGCGTGGAAGTCACCCGTGAAATGCAGATTAATATCTTCCATCGGCACCACTTGGGCATAACCACCGCCGGCGGCACCGCCCTTGACACCGAACACAGGGCCCAACGACGGCTCGCGCAAGGCTACGGTAACCCCTTTGCCAATACGGCGCAAACCATCTGCCAACCCAATGGTAGTGGTGGTTTTGCCTTCACCGGCGGGTGTG
>JAZNKF010000041.1:0-13027 GCA_045578425.1 Acutalibacteraceae bacterium | reverse complement strand
CACCCCGCACCGACCGACTTAAATGTGGTCACGTGACCGCAAGGCACAGAGCATTGACCACAGGACGCAAGGACAGGGGCGCACCGTAAGGCACACCCCTGTGGAAAACTCTGTGGAAACTGTGGAAAACTCAACGTGTAGCAATGAACAATAACACGTGTTGAACACATATACACGCGTACACGATAAGAACGACCCACGCACCGACGACCGACGCGGTTGTGTCGCGGTTAGCGTACAGGAACAAAAGCAAAGAACCGACAACCCCCAATTTGAAAACCCACATCAACCCGTTTTCAAGTAACCAACGCCCGACGGGGTTCAACTCGATTTCGATACCATAACGCTTGAACCATACCCACGTTGCGACCGCGTCAAACACGTTCAGCAAATACGCGATAAGATATAACACACTCAACCCCCCTTTTTGCACCATATCAAATAGTTGCGGACGATTTCACCGACTTCGTTGTCTTGATAAAACACGCGGTCAGTTGCGAACAACGTGTGGATTTTCTTTTCCACTCGCGTGGACGGCTTCAAAATGTTGCGCTTGTAGTTGGGGCGCGGGTTGTACTCTGTGGAATAAATCAAATCGTTGTCGGTATCTTTCAACGGCGTGGTTTTTCGGTGAATGAACACGAACAACAATTCGTCGCGCTGTACGATTTCACATTGCAACAACTCGTCGTCGAACAGAATGAAAAAGAAAAACAGAATATCGCGCGGGACATATTTGACGGGACAATGCGGGTATATGTCAATTTCCCACGCGCCCGTTTTTATCATTTCCAACCGCGGATTGTTAAAGGCGAAATATATGTCGCTCGGTTTGGATTTGCTTGGGCTGTCGCTGTATTCAACGGCAACGGTCAAACCGCTTTCCCCGTATGTGTATACGTCTATGTCGCCTTGCTTCATTGTTTTCGCCTTGTATAGTCCCATTTCTTTGAAATACGGACAATAGCGGTTGACGGTGTTTCCACACATATATATTTTGACGTTGGTTCGCTGTCGGACAATGGTGGAAATCAAGTTTTGGAATGTGACGAACTCGTCGGGTAAATAGTATTTGCGGGTCATAAACTCGTCAAAGAAAATTGTGGTAATGTGGGGGAAAGCCGCTGACTTGTAATGCTCCGCGCCTGTCAAACTGAACCCGTATGCGATAACGCGGTCAGTTCGTTGGTGTTTCTGCGTTTGGGGGTCGTACACCGTCAAGAAGTATTTACCCGCGTAATACTCGACCCCGTCGTATTTCCCCCCGCTTATGGTTTTTATTTGGTTCTTTCCGTTTCCGTCGTGCATTAGTGCGTCATAGGAAGTTCGCGCACTATTTGCGCCGACAAAATCTTCGTCCCAACGCCGCACAAGTGCAAGTTGGTTTTGTTCGCCGCTGTCGATGTATTCGCGGAACGCTTCACGTAAAACGTCGAATGTCTTTCCGTTTGAACGCTCCCCGAAAATCACATTATACAACGCATTTTTGGAGCGGATATTTTTACCGCTGTAAAACTTCATTTTTCCACCCATTGATAACACCCCGCATTATTTACTATACCCCGCAATTTACATTCAAGGTAGCAATCACTAAAAAACGAATGTTGACAGTTCAAACAACGGTGTTGGTTGTCGATTTGATAATTACCGAACTTGTCAAGCAAGAAAACGGGTGCAATCACTTTGTAGCCCTCATTTTCCCAATATTTACGGCAAGCGTAATAACAGCGTTTTTCTTTCCAATCAATACGGAAACAGCGGTCGCCCGCTTCGCGTTCGTCCCAATAGGTGCGAAACACGCTAACGTCGTTATTGATACAATACGACATCAATTTGCCGTACTCCGTTATGTTTTTAATAAGATAAACTTTTTTCATTATAGTCCTTTCCACGCGCGTGGAATTACTTTCCACTTTCGCGTATTCCCATAAGATAATCAACATAAGCCCTTGACAGGCTCAACGAATAGTCAGCGGCTTCAAGGTGGGTTGAACTCAATTCGTGATATTCCGCTGTGACCCCCATATAATCGCACAGAACGCCTTTTTGTTCTTCGTCGATATAAGTATGGGTATTCTTTCCCGTGTGCTGTGGCGGGATATATAAGCCCTCTGCGAACGCTTCAAAAACTCGGTCGCCGTATGTTTCCAATAAATACGGAACGGCTTGACGTTTATTCACGCCCGAAACGGTTATTGATATTTTCCCGTCCTGTTCTGTCATATAGCGTTTTGCGCCCAACGTCTTGAACCTTGTATATGTTCCCTCAAAGTCCCAAACGCCCAACGGCTTTTCCCGACCCTCGATTGTTTTGGGGCGTATGACGGCGGGGTCAATTCCGTGGTATTTGCAAGCGCGTTCAAGTTTGGCAATAATACGTCGGTTGTATTCTTCAATGTATGCCCTGTGACGCTCCACGTTGACCGCCTTGACGCTGTCCGTGTCGCTATATACGTAATCCGTCCCGAACTCGTAAATGCCCGTAAACAGGTTTTTGCGGGCGTATGCGGTCACCCAAACGCCCCACGGATAGAACAGAAATCGCCTCGCGCTTTTGTTGTACTTTCCCAACGCGCTTTCAATGTCGGCGGGTTCGCTGTCCCACGTGTCGCCGCTGTACACGATTTCGTCGCGGCAAATGTCGGTCACGGTCATTCCGTAACAACTGTTTATCATTTCTTTCGACCGCAAATATTCTTCTTCTTTACCCTCGACACCTTTCAACGTGGTTTTGTCCTCATACAGTTTCAAAACCGCCTTGACGAAATCGGTGGGCAAATACCCGCGCTTATATCTGCGGAAGTTGCCAACTTTGATTTTGTCCCATTTATAGAACTTCTGTAAAATGAAATAGTCTTGTTCGGTCAAGGTCGTTAACAAGTATTCGCATTCGACCAACCGCCCGTTGTCCTCGGTGTAGTTGCGGGCATTGTGACAGCGGGACAGGCTCAACGGGTGTTCGACAAGTGTGGTGCTTTCAAGACCGAAAATCTCAACGTCGAACAAACAACAATATAACATCAAATTGCGGTTGAAGTCGCGGTCGCTTGTTATGGTGACAAGTTCCGCGCTTGACATTGGAAATTGTTCGCTAACCATTACCGCGGGATAACTTGAAGTGAAGTCGAACGACCCGACGTTTTCGACGGTCTTTCCGCTGTAAAACGCGTTTGCGTGGGTGAACCCGCCTTGAAAGGCTCGTTTTAATTGTCGGTATTCTTCGACACCGATTTGCATACCGTTCATAATACGATGATAGTTCAAGTATTTCCACGTGTTCTTTTTGTGTGAACCGTCATACATACAACAGTTTCGGCAATAGTTGCGAACATACCCCGTTTTCGTCAGCGGCAAGCGGGAAATATCCCCGTCGCGTTCTATACACTCTTGTATATACGCCATAACGACCCGAACGTCGTTCACGCAATACCCGATTTCCTTGTCGGTCAACGGCGTTTTGCTATGTCTTAAAAGTGAATAATCAAGGTCGCCCGACATTTTTTCGACCTTGTATTTTCTCAACTGTTTTCCCAACATAGCAAGCGAATAACCCGACAACAGATAACTACAACGGAACTCGACCCCGTCAACGGTCAACGCGTAAACGGGTTTGCGTTCGTTAAGGCTGAACACGTTTTCCCATTGCAAGCGTTTTCGTATGAACTGAAATTCAAAGCCCTCGTTGTGTATGTAGATAATCAAACGACGGTCGTTCCATAATTGCAAGGTTTCAACGATAACGCGGTACACGGTCAAGAACTCGTCCCACGTGCGCCCAATCATAACCGCGCCGTTTAGTCCCAAAGTCCATTCGTACATAATCGCGCGTTTTTCGTCGCCCTCATAAAATGACGTTGTTTCAATGTCAAACGCACAAGGGACGTTGAAATATTCAATTTTCTTGTTCGTTTTGACAATGGGGGGTTCGTTCATATACCCCGACAACATTTCGACAATTTCGTCGGGTTTATATATCCTCGTCCCCGATTGTGAAAAAGTCGCCTGTGTCATAGTCGTCGAACTCCTCACCATACAATGAACTTTGTTGCTTTTCGTATTCCTCGTCAAGACGGTCAATCATTGTTTCGATAAGGTCGTCCATTGAACGCCGCCCACCTTGCACGACCTCTTGACGTAAAAGTCGTTGCGTTTCTGTACTTCCGTATGATTTGACCGCGCCGTATTCGTCGCTTGCAAGTTTGCGATATGCTTTCCAAAATCGCTTTTCTTGCGCGACACTTGTGAAGTCGCCGCCGATACGTGAATACGTTTCTTTGCGAACTTTCTTCCAACCGCTGACCGTTGAAGTTCCGCGCTTCAAAAACTGCGTTACGGCTTTGTATTCGTTGCGTAATTGGTTAACGCTTTTACCCGCAACGGAAAACCGCTGACCGCGTTTCTGTGCTTGTTGATACGCGGGTGACAGTTCGCCAACGTCCGACCGTTCCAAACGCGCTAAACGCTTGTTTGCCGCACTTGCCAACGTGGACACGACGGCGGCAAGTTCGCGTCGGTTCATTCGCTGAACGTCAGTAATGTCAAGGTTAATCAACTGTTCAATAGTTGCCATACTTCCTCACTTTCTAACGGGTCGAACCCGTGTAACACGTACCATAAAAGTATCATTGCGCTGTCGTTCACGCCCCGTTCAAACGCTGAAATGTTGGTGAATGTTGTTCCCAACTCGATAGCAATATCAAGTTGCGTTATTCCCTTTTCGCGTCGCCAATCACCCGCGGCGCGACCTATGGTTTTCAAAGTGTGTCGCTTGTTCTCTTTTTCCATTTCTGCTCCTTTCTTCCACGTGCGTGGAATGTTTCACGTGAAACACAAAACGCGGGTTGACGGTTTCCCGCCAACCCGCGCCCGTGTGATTACTTCACGATTTCGACGGCGGTAATGGTATTGCCGCGCTTGGTCTTTTTGGTGGAAAGACGAACGCGAACGCCGCCACACGCGGCAAGTTCCTCGCTTGCGTCGGTGACGTTTCCGTCGAATGCCTTGACCCACTCAAACGCCATTTTGGACAGAAGTGCGCCGCCGTTGACGAACTTGTCGGGTTCTTCCACGAACGTGAATACGGCATAGCCGTCCTTGCCGTTGTCAAGCACGTCGAACCCGTTAAGGGTGATACCCGCGGGGTACTTCTTGATAACGTCCTCGGTGCTGATTTTCTCGCGTCCCGTCATAATGGGGGAATTGCCCAACGCCTGTTCCGCGATTTCATAAAACTTGTTCTGTGCCATAGTGCTTTAACTCCTTTCGGCGGTAGGTCGCCACCCGTTAATATTATTACCCTTTCGGGCTGGTGTCGGGCTTTAAGGGTAAACCCGCAAGAACCGCAAGCGGGACGGACGGTTGCCCGCCCCGCTTTCCACGTGCGTGGAATTATCTTGCGCCGCCGTTCTCAATGATTTCAAGGCGGGTTTTCATTTCGGTCAAAATCTCGGCGGTGTTGGGGTCGTCGGCGAACAGTTCGACCAAACGGTCAAGAGCCATTTTCGCGGACAGGAAGTTCATTGCGATTTCGTCGGGTTCTTCCTCGACGACCTCGGCGGTTGCTTCGGTTTCCTCGGCGGGTTCTTCCTCACCCTCTGCCGCGTCGTCCTTGTGGTTGTACTCCTTGACCGCGTTTTCGATTTCGCGTAAGGTCATATCGGGGGTGATAACTTCCTCGGCGACAAGTTCTTCGGCAACGTCAACGGACGGGAGCGGTAACAGGCGGGTCAACTGATTGAAAGTGAAGTCCTGTCCATTTTCAAGGGCAAGCACGGATTTGCCCGTTTCGGGGTCAATGTAGTCGCGACCGATACGCACCATATTGTAAACCGCTGATTTCTTGTAACCGAACACGCGTTCGCCGTACTCGGCAATGCTCTTGAAGTCGTCGGCGTACAGGGCGCGGGCTTCAACCTCTGCCATAACGGACGCGATTTTCAACAGGGATTTTGCGGCGCTTTCGGTTGCCTTTGCGATTGCTACGGTCGCTTTGGTCAGTTCCGTGCTCTCAAACTTATAGTTGCGGGCGATGATAGTGTTTTCCATTTTGATTTCCTTTCTGTGTGGCGGTCGGTCGCTACCCTTGTACGGTTGGGGTTGTCCCTCAATCCTCTTATATTATACTACAAAATTTTGCAAATTGCAATAGGTTTTCGCAAATTTGTGTAGTTTCTACGTTTTGCACAAAAGAACAGGCAAAAAGAAACCCCGCTTTGTGCATAATGCACAAAACAGGGTTTCCACGTGCGTGGAATTACAAAATAACCCCACTTTTCAACAGGCGTTCAATCTCGGTGATTTCGTCCTGTGTGCCGTTGGTTATTCCCTCGACGTGTACGCTGTCCACGACCGTGTACCCCGTAAGGGCTTGCAACTGTTCCGTTTTACCCGACGGGCGACCGTATTGGGACGCATACGTCGCGGGTTCTGCGGGTGTCGGTCTGGTAATAATCAAATAGGCATTCTGCGGTGCATAGAACCCGTTCGCGCTACTACCGATTGAACCTTTTGTGACGTGTCCTTGATTGCCTTGAATGACGCTTGCGGTTGTGCTTGCAAGGGTTTTCATACCTACCATTGCGCCCGCGGCAACGCCGCCCGTACCGATTGCCGCCGCTGTGGACGCGATACCGCCCGCCGTGTTTATTCCTGTCATAAGGTTGTTTTTTGCGATTTCCGCGGCGTTGCGCCCGCCCAACGTAACGTCAACGCCGATTTTACCTTCGCCCGTGTAAATCATAACGCCGTCAGCGGTAACGAACGCCGTTCCCATTCCTGTCATATAGTCAACGGCATATTTTATTGACAGGGTTTTCCCCATAACTTCGTTTGTGTCAAGGTTCACAAATCCAATATAGGGCAAATACATTTCGACCTTTGTGAATGGAGCATAGTCAAGGAAATTGCCGAACCTTGCGGGAACTGTCAGCGACCCCAATGAAATCATAGGTTGGGTAATATGACCCAAGAAGTTCCCTTGCGCTTCCATTGTGACCACGTTGACAATTATTGACCCGTCGCCCGTTGCCCCCGCGGGTGAACGGGCTTTTGTGTCGAACGGGTAACACCGTAATGAAATAAGGTTCTCAATGGGGGTTTCAAACAGAAGTTGGATATTGTCAATAAATGTTGACGTGTTCAGTTCCGACAATAGGTCGTTCACCTGTGAACGGGTCATTGCATACATTGAACTGAAATTGTTCGACGCGTTCATACTGTTCGCGGGGTTGCTCGGTGCTGTACTCATAATATCACGCTCCCACAACGGTCAATATAAACGGATATGCAATCGCGCTGTCCGTACTGAACCCGCCCGCGGGGAACTCTGTGACCGTAATATTTTGATTTGCTTGTGCGGGCAATTCGCTGTCAAGCAACAGCGGGTTGAAACTGTTTTCCTGTCGGGCAATAATGGCGGTCAACGCTCTTATGTCGTCTTTCCACGTCATAAGCACGTCACACGATAATGACATACGCCAAATATCTTTTGATACGGACGTTATACCCGTGACGTAATAATAACGACCGAACGCCGCTATATACACGTAATTGAACGTCGGGACGGTTGTTTGTTTGAACGTGATTGACGGGGCAATGATTGAACATTCTTCACGTAACACGCCCGACAACGTACCCACGCCCGTCAAAAAGTTTGTTTTGTCAACTCGGTTGACCTCTGCGGAACTTTGATATAGGTTAATATCAAAGGTTGTCACGGGCGGGCGATATGTGCCGTATGCTTCATAAATGGTCAACGACCCGTCCCACGTCACGGGGGTCGTTCTTCCTGTGGGTATGCTTGCGCGGGTTTCGTTCGCTCCATAGGCAAGTCCCAAGAATTGTTTTCCGTCGGGGGTTTCGCTTTCCCACGTCATTGTATACGTTTGACCGTTCACGCCTGTCAAAGTAAGTGTTTTTTGTTTACCAACTGAAACCACTTCCGCGGTAGTCATTGCGGGGGCTTCTGTTATAGACGCTAACACATTCACGCCATTCTGTGATTTTACTTCAAACGTATATGGAAATATTTCATCGGCGTTCGCAAGAACCCAATCTTTGAACTGTTTTGGAACTTCTTGTGGGACGTTTCCAAAATCCCAAATCATATTCACATATTCGGGGGCAAGCGTTACACCGTCGATTGAATAACCCCCGAACAAATCGGGCGGGGCGTTATAATCGTTTCCGTATTCATTATATGTTTGAATATAAAGAATTGACGGTTGTGCTGATACACTACCGTAACTTCTCGACCAATTTTTGTTCGTGCAAAAAATTACAGCGCGTTGATTGTTTCCATTTATAGACACGTTAACGTTTATAGTTCCGTCCCACAAATAATTCCAATATCCCGCCCACGAAATATTAGTGCCAAATCTAAAACGCCCCGAAATTGAAACGGTTTCTAATAGTAAACCATTGCTGTCGGTTGCGTCTTGTGTGTTAGCCGTAACCATAAGAGGATAGCCGCGAACTGTTGATGACCCATCTTCTTTTATATAAAGACGGGTTGAATTATACGTATTTACCGACGAAATATTACCGATACCGTTATTTGACGCGCGGTAACCATATCGAATATCATTATTCAATTCCGCGTATGTATCTATATCAACTTCGCGCCCCGCTGTTATAAACGGGTATGCAATGCCGCGAAATGTTTTTCGATATATTGAACTATATTCGCTCCCGCGGTATTTTTGCATTTTCGTAAACTTTACAGCCATTTTTACTCCTTTCTTTCCACGTGCGTGGAAAACATAAAGACGGGAACGGGTTTCCCCGTCCCCGTCGTGGGTTTACGCCACAAAGAACACGACAAAGTTTTCGTTCAGGTCGTTGAAATAACCCGCGTCGAACTTGTAGAAGTTCGTGAAGAACTCGGCTTTTGCGTTGTAGTTGGTAGTGACGCGGCGGTCAAGGTTGGAAACGCCAAGCGCGTCACGGTCAAACATTACGCCAAGAATACCGCCGATTTCCACAACGTCGTTGCTTGCGGTCTTGATGTTGATTGTGGAAACGCTGTCGAAACCGTATTCCGTGCCGCTACCCTGCCAATACGGAACGGTTTCCGCATTGGGAAGTGCGGTAAACTGTTCGTGGAAAGTGTCGCTCTGCAAATAGACATTTGCGGCGGCGGCGAAATCGGACAGAAGAACCACGTGGAGCATATCGGCGGGGGTAAATCTTTCTTTACCGCCCACGTTGAACAGGGTGGACATTTTGGAAAGCCTGTCGCTGTAAAGCCCCATTTTGTACGCCGCGAAACGAATGAACTCGGGGTCGGTGGGCGCGTTCTCTGCGGTCAACTGTGCGTTGGGGTAACGCTGATTGTACAGGTACAGAAGATTGACCGCGCGAACGCCCGAACTTGCTTCATAGTCGCCCGCGTTGTACTCGCTGTGTACGGTTTCGCCAATCATATTGTTGATTGTGCGCATAATCAGCGCGTCAACCTTTACGGTCATAGCCTTGTCAACGCTGTTGTACAGCATAGAAATGAAACCGTTCAACTGTGTCGCGTTGCTGAAACTCTGCTTGACCTGTTTTTCGGTGAACGACATAGGGATTTCAAAAGTCACGCGCTTGTTGAAGAACTTCGCGGAAACTTTGGGCTGATAGAAAATGTTGGGGTCGTAAGACGCGCCGTTTTCAAGTTCCCAACTTTCGTTTTCACTTGCGTCGGGCATATCTGCCTGTACCTTTTCAAGCACAGAACCGAACTCCCAACCGTCCATAAGGACAGAGGGCGCGCCGCCGCGATATGCGCGGTTTACGAAAATAACGCGACCGATGTGGTTCACAAGGGCTTTGACGTATCTGTCAAGCGCGTTCGCGTTGAATACCTGTTCGCCGATGTCCACGACGTTGGACAAATCTTCATTCAGTACGGCGGTTTCGCCAAGAACTTCGCTTGTCGCGCCGTTAACAAGGGAATAAATCTGTTTTACTTCCATTTGCTGAAACTCCTTTCTTTATGCCGCGGCAACGGAAACCGCGTCGGTGTCCTGTACGGTGATTGTGTACCCGTGAACGGTGAACGTGTATGCGCTCCCCGCAAGGGTGGGAACAACGTAAGCCGCGCCGTACTCCACGCCGCCAACGTTCAGCCCCGCAAGCATAAGAGGCTTTTCGTAACTTGCTTCGATTGCGTCATAAATGCCGTCAATCATCATTGCCGCCCCGCCCGCTACAAACGGGGTCTTTTTAAGGTCGATAATTTTGTAACCGCCTTTGAACATTTTATGTCCTACCTTTCTTTCCACGTGCGTGGAATTATAATTCATATACGGGACACGTCAAAACCGTGTCGGTGTCCCTGTAAACTGTTTGATAAAAGTTCCATTGCCAAAGGGCAATTTCACTTTCAAGCATTTGTTGCGACGTGGTCACGCCGATGTTTCCCGAACGCGTCAACTTTCGGTTTCCTGTTTCGGTGTGGGTTCTTGTTCCTGTTTCCGTTTCGGTTTCGTCGGTGACGTTGTTTTCCGCGTCGCCCTGTGTGCGCTGTGTAGTGTTGCCGTTTGTTTCTGCCTGTGGTACGGGTTCACTTGAATTGAACCCGAAAACGTCAGCGGCGTTAGACCCGCTTGAAGTGACAACAACGTCCGCTTTCTGCGACGTGTTGCGGGTTCTTGTCACGTCGGGGGTTTCCGTGCGGGTGATGTTGGGGGTTTCTTCCTCGACCATTGAATAGTTTTCAATGGGGTCGTATTCTGCGGACATAACCGCATACAATTTTCCCCACGTGACAGCATAACGGTTTTTGATTACTTCGACAAGGGTTTCAAGCGTTGCCGCGTCAACAGTGTCAACGTCGGCGGCGGTCAACAGTTTTTCCACTAATGTCGAAATTGTTTTATTTCCGCTATAATTGCCGAAATATTCAACGTCAAGAATGGAACTCGCCCACGGGAACAAATCGGGGTATTTTTCACCCAATCGGGCAAACAGCGCACCCGCCGCCCAAGTTGGGAAAACTTCAATCAGTTTCAACGGGTTCACCCCCTTGCTGTTCTTCCTCGGTCGGTTGCGGTTCTGCGGGGTCGTCCTCGACGGGTTCAGTTTCTTCCTGTCTATCTTCCCACGCGGACGCAAGCGACACGCGAATGTTTGTTCCGTATAGTTCATTGACGCGGTCGAATGCCGCTTGCTGTGTGGCGACAATGTCGTCCACCAACGGCAACAACGCGTCGTCGTTCAACTGCGCTTCGGTGCTGTTGATTGCTTCGCGCTTCATATTATAATTTGCGTTCAAGCCCAAATCATTGAACCAACCCGCCTTCAAATACTGTTGCAATTCAATCAACTGCGTGATGTTGTTGGACGCGCTACCCGCGGCGTAAGGCTGTGCGCGTATGCCGTCAAGAAAGGCATTTTCGGCGGCAACGCCAAGTTTACCGCTTTCAATGTCGGCAATATACTTTTGCGCGCCTTTCAACGAATTGTCGTCGCCCGCGGAAATAAGGTTAATAATTCGCGCGTTTATGTCGGCAATGCGGATTGAAATGTCATTCTCGGCAAGCATTGACGCGTACCGCGTGAACATAGGCAAAAGCCCAATGTATAAACTGTCGTGTGGTACAATTACGCATTCCGTGCCAATGGTTAAGTTTTTGGAAAAGTTCAACGCGGGGTTTGCAACGGTGCAAATTGTTGGCATATAATACGGGTCGGGTTCGCCGCCCAATCCACCCGTGAACGCGTACATTTTCCCGTCAAAATATTTCGGGTCGGGAATGCACACCCAACCGTTTGTTTGCAACATAAGAACCAAGTTGCGTTTTGGTAACGTGTCGGGTAACCCCTCATATTTCAACATAGATTGAACGCGGTTCAACATATACGCAACGTATTGCGTCGCATTCGCGTTTTTGTCGGTAAAGTCGATAATGTCCCCGAAACGATTACCGAAATACCACGTTGTTGGTTTACTGCTCATTGCTGTCAACTCCCATCTTCATTTCAAGACGGTTGAGCGCAAGCGTGTTGTTGTTCAATGCTTCGGTCATTTTGGCGACTTCCTCTTTGTGCGTTTCGGTCTGCTTTGTCATATAGTAAAACATAGCAATGCACATACAGATAGGAAATCCCAAAGTGCCAATAGCCTGTACAATGGTTGCAAAGTCCATACATTTACCCCCTTTTCGTAAGAATGACAGGACGAACGCCAATGCGTTCCATTTCCACGCGCGTGGAATTGATTTCCGCGTCGGTTGCGTTTTCGGGGAAAACACAAAACACGTCGCATTTTACGGGGGCGGGCTTCGGTTCTTCCTTGATGTACTCGACCGCTTTCAACTTTCCGTGAGAAACCCAAGTGCGTCCCACACTTGACGTTTTCTTGATGTTCCACACTTCGGTGATTTGTACCCCGTTTTTCCATTTTGGGGTGCTTTCAATAGCAAGCCCGTCGCCGATATATACACCGCAATGCCCGTCCATTGTTAAGAACTCACCAACTTCGATTTTGGAAAAATCGGTGCTTTGCTCGGTGCAATAGTTCTTTAATAGGTTGGTTATTGTGGTGTCGGGAACGCCGTTGCTTTGATACTTCGCGCCACCGTATGAATGGTTCGTGTCAGCGTTCCAACCCCACAAAATGCCTTTAACAAGACACACGCAATCAAAACCAAACGTGTCCGCGCTCGCTCCCTCAATCATAGTTTTTCGCTCAGTTTGCTTATTGTATGCGTAATTGTTAGTGTACCGCTGTTTGTTCCACTTGTTCATAGGTGCGCCAAAGCAACCCATAATGTACAATGTTTTGCTGTTAACCGCCTTTTTCAGTTGGTCAACAAACTGTTTGTTGGTCAATGGTATCACCCCTTTCGCGTACAGTATAGCACAAACAAGAACCAAAGTCAAACGCACATTCCATTATGTTTGTAGTTCACACATTGTTTACATTTTGGGTTCACGTCCTTGCGTCCTGTGGTCAATGCTCTGTGCCTTGCGGTCACGTGACCACAAAGTCGGAGGCCAAGCGGTCTTAGGAAGACAAATGTCTTAGCCAACTCCTTGGCTC
>JAZNKF010000040.1:0-7232 GCA_045578425.1 Acutalibacteraceae bacterium | reverse complement strand
TAAGACCGCTTGGCCTCCGACTTGGCAGTCGGCGCATTTGGGGGATCGGGCGCTGCATATATCCCGGCCGAAATGCACCAGCCGGTGGCAAAAATTGTTGCTCTCCTCCGGGGGAAGCAGTTTTTTTAGTTGCATTTCCACCTTGTAGGGGTCTTTGCTGCCGTCGGTCAGTCCTAATCGCCCCGTGATGCGGATGCAGTGGGTGTCCGCCACTACCGCCGGCTTGCCGTACACGTCGCCGCATACCAGATTGGCGGTCTTGCGCCCCACGCCGGGCAGTTTAGTCAACTCCTCCACCGTGTCCGGAATCACTCCGCCGTACACGTCCCGGAGCATCCGGCACATGGCCACAATATCTTTCGCTTTGGTTTTGTACAGTCCGCAGGAGCGGATGTATGTGCCCACCTCTTCCGGATCAGCCTCGGCGAAGGCCTCTAGGGTGGGGAACCGGGCAAACAACGCCGGAGTCACCAGATTCACCCTTGCGTCGGTGCACTGGGCGGATAACCGGACGGCAATCAGCAGTTGCAAGGGGTTGTCCGAGGTGAGGGAGCAGATGGCATCGGGGTAGACGGCTTTTAAGCCCTCTACGGCGGCTATGGCCCGTTGTTTTTTGGTCATTCCGGCACGTCCTTTCGTCTTGGTTCGACAGGTATCATACCACATACATCGCCTCGCTGTCAACGCAACGGAAAACCTTGACAGCGGGGCTTTTTCTTTGTATGATAATAAGGATATGACAAAAGGAGGGATACCCTGTGAACAAACCGCTTGCCGACCGCATCCGCCCATCCTCTCTGGACGAGGTGGTGGGTCAACAGCACATTTTGGGCGAAGGAAAAGCCCTGCGGAACATTATGCAATCCGGGCGTATCCCCAACCTGATTTTTTACGGTCCTTCCGGCGTGGGTAAGACCACGGTAGCCCGCATCATCGCCCAGCAGACGGATATGCGCCTGCATAAGCTCAACGGCACCACCGCCTCTACTGCCGATATTAAAGCAGTGGTGGAAGAACTGGACACTTTCACCGGGATGAACGGGATTCTGCTGTACCTGGACGAGATCCAGTATTTCAACAAGCGGCAGCAGCAGACTTTGCTGGAATATATCGAAAACGGACAGATCACCTTGATTGCCTCCACCACCGAGAATCCTTATTTCTATGTCTACAACGCCATTCTCAGCCGTTCCACCGTGTTTGAATTTAAGCCGGTGTCCAACAGCGACATTGAGAAAGCGGTGGAGCGGGGTTTCCGGTTCCTGCAAGAAGAGAACGGCAGCACCATCACGGTCGAGGAGGGCGTCTGCGAGCACATCGCCCGCTCCAGTGGCGGCGACGTCCGCAAATCCCTCAACGCGGTGGAACTCTGCGCCCTGGCAGGGGAGACCACCCCGGACGGCGGGGTGCACGTGTCCCTGGATACCGCCCGCCAGCTGGCCCAGCGTAGCGCCATGCGGTACGATCGGGAGGGGGACGAGCACTACGACATCATCTCCGCCTATCAGAAGTCTATGCGCGGTTCCGACCCGGATGCCGCCATTCACTATTTGGCGCGGTTGCTGGAAGCAGGGGACTTGCCCTCCGTTTGTCGGCGGCTGATGGTGTGCGCGGCGGAAGATGTCGGCTTGGCCTACCCCATGATATTGCCCATTGTCAAATCTGCGGTGGACGCCGCTTTCCAAGTGGGATTGCCCGAAGCACGTATTCCGCTTGCCGATGCGGTCATATTGGTTGCCACCGCGCCCAAATCCAATTCGGCGTATTTGGCATTGGATGCCGCCATGGCAGATATTGCGGCCGGCAAAAGCGGTGCGGTGCCGCGTCAGTTGCAAAACAAGCATTTCGACGGCGAGGATGCGGTGCGCAAGGGCCAGTTTTATCAGTACCCGCACGATTACCCCAACCATTGGGTAAAGCAGCAGTATCTGCCCGATGCCCTTAAAGATACCGTGTATTACAAGCCGGGGGATAATAAAACCGAAAAGAGTTTTGCGGAATATTGGTCAAAAATCAAGAATTGTTGAGAAAAACAGTGAAATATATTGACTTTTTTCGTAAAAAAAGATATAGTGAACATTGTTGTTTACAAAGGAGATGTTAGATGTATTTTCAGCAGTAAACACGCATCCGGCAATATAATAAAAGCAGTATGAGGCGGCGCCGCAGTCAACCGTACGGTATGGCTGTGAAAAACCCTTTGCGGAGGGCGTGGCTCAAAGTACTGCGGTTTCATGTCCGGGGGGCACTTTGTCTGCCCACAAGAAACTTTTGTATACGGTATCCTGCCGTATATACACCGCAAAGGGGGATGCATCATGCAAACTAAAGAAATTATTAAACTCAAAGACATTACCGTTTCATTCGATGGGGAACAGGTGTTGAGCGAACTTAACCTCAACATCTCCGACGGGGAATTCGTAACGTTACTGGGGCCTTCCGGTTGCGGAAAGACCACCACGTTGCGCATTATCGGCGGATTTGTTACACCCGATAACGGCAATGTCTTATTTGATGGTAAGGACATTACGGACTTGCCTGCCTACAAACGCCAGGTCAATACCATTTTCCAACGGTACGCCTTGTTCCCGCATCTGAATGTGGAGGAGAACGTGGCGTTTGGCATGCGTTTGCAACATAAAAAGCCCGAAGAAATTCGCGAAACGACTGAGCGTATGCTCAAATTGGTTAACTTGGTTGGTTTTAACAAACGCAAAGTGGATACGCTTTCGGGCGGTCAACAACAACGGGTGGCAATCGCCCGTGCACTTGCCAATAACCCGCGCGTTTTGCTGTTGGATGAGCCGCTCGCAGCACTCGACCTCAAATTGCGCAAAGACATGCAAGTTGAACTCAAAAACATTCAAAAAAGCCTTGGTATCACCTTTATTTACGTCACGCACGACCAAGAAGAAGCCCTTTCGATGTCGGATACCGTGGTGGTTATGGATAACGGTAAAATTCAACAAATCGGCACCCCGCAAGATATTTATAACGAGCCGAAAAACGCGTTTGTGGCGGACTTTATCGGCGAGAGTAACATTTTGGACGGTATTATGCACGAGGACTACGTTGTGGAATTCTTCGGTCGTCAATTCCGCTGCTTAGATGCCGGTTTTGAACAAAACGAAGCGGTTGACGTGGTTATTCGTCCCGAAGATATTGATATTGTTCCTGCTAACCAAGGTCACTTGACCGGCACGGTGACGGCAGTCACCTTTAAGGGCGTTCACTTCGAAACCATTGTTGACTTTAAGGGCTTTAAGTGGATGATTCAGACCACCGATTATTATCCGGTAGATTCGGTGATTGGTATTGTGCTGAATCCCGAAGACATTCACATTATGAAAAAATCGGAATATTCTAACTTGTTTGGTGATTACAGTTCGTATTCCGAAGAATTTGACGATATGGCTAATCCGGAAATTGATTTGACCGAAGATGCCGCGGAGGCAGAGGCATGATGAAGTCAAAATCGGCTGCCGCACCGTTTGCGGTTTGGATGGCGTTATTTACCGTTGTGCCGCTGGGTATTGTGCTGTGGTTTGCGTTTACCGACGGTAACGGTCAGTTTACGTTGTCCAATTTGAACTCCATTGTGGAATATGCCGGTACTTTTGGCATTTCCATTGCCTTGGGTGGTCTTGCCACGATTTTGTGTTTGATTTTGGCGTTCCCGATTGCCTATACAATTTCCCGTTCACAAGGGCGCATGCAACAAACGATGGTGATGATTATCATGTTGCCCATGTGGATGAACTTTTTGTTGCGCACTTATGCGTGGATGTCGCTGCTCGAAAACAATGGCTTTATCAATCAGTTTTTGCGTTTGATTGGTTTGTTACCCGAGGGTCATTCTTTGGCACTTATCAACACTTCGGGCGCGGTGGTGTTGGGTATGGTATATAACTTTTTACCCTTTATGATACTGCCGCTGTATTCTGTGATGGCAAAAATTGATAACAGCGTGATTGAAGCTGCACAAGATTTGGGTTCTAATACGTTGCAGGTGTTCAAAAAAGTGGTGTTGCCGCTTTCAATCCCCGGTATGCTCAGTGGTATTACCATGGTGTTTGTGCCGGCAGTCAGCACGTTTGTTATTACCAAATTACTTGGCGGCAGTAAAACCTTGATGATTGGTGATACCATCGAAACCATGTTTATCGGTCAAGGAGCGAACTATAACGTTGGCGCCACGCTTTCGCTGGTGTTAATGGTCATGATTTTGATATGCATGGCGATTACCGGTATGGTGGATAAGGGAGAGGAGGACGAACTTTGATGAAAACTCTCTCTCGTATTTATAATGGTTTAATTTTTGCTTTCTTGTATGCGCCGATTGTGGTGTTGATTATCTTTTCATTTAACGATTCCAAAAGCCGCGTGGTATGGAATGGTTTTTCCTTGCGTTGGTATCAAGAATTGTTCCAAGACAGCGAGATTCTGTCGGCACTGTGGGTAACAATTTCGGTGGCGGTGATTGCTACCATTGTTTCTACCATCATCGGTACGGCAGCGGCAATCGGTATTCGCAGTGTGAACCGTCGTATGCGCCGCGTGTTGTTGGCCATCAACAATTTTCCGATGGTCAACCCTGAAATTGTGACGGGTATTGCCCTTATGTTGTTGTTCGTTTTTATTTATCAAACGACGGGTTGGTTGCAACCGGGGTATTTTACGTTGCTTTTGTCGCATATTACGTTTTGTATTCCGTATGTGATTTTGCAGGTACTGCCCAAACTGCGTCAAGCCAATCCGCACTTATACGAAGCGGCGGTGGATTTGGGTTGCCATCCTTTCGCGGCATTTATGAAAGTAATGGTGCCGGAAATTTTCCCCGGTATTTTGACAGGCGCTTTGATGGCCTTTACCATGTCACTGGATGATTTTGTCATCAGTTTGTTTACCTCCGGTGCCTCGGCGCAGAACTTGTCCGTGACGATTTATGCCATGGTCAAACGTCGCGTCACGCCCGAAATCAACGCTCTTTCAACGTTGATGTTCGGCACGGTGCTGGTGCTGCTTATTTTGGTGAACGTGTTACAAATGCGTTCCGAACCGAACAAGAAAAAGGGGGCTTCTAAATGAAACGCCTTTGTGTAATCTTGTTATGTTGTCTGTTTTTTGTTGGCATAGTGCCGGTGCAGGCGGCAACCGAGCCGAATCGTAATGTGACGCTCAACGTGTATAACTGGGGCGAATATATTGACCCCACGGTTAACGACTTGTTTACCGAAGAAACAGGTATTAAAGTCAATTACAAAAACTTTACCGATAACGAGAGTATGTATGCGGTGCTCGATTCCGGCGCGGCGGTATACGACGTGATTGTCCCTTCCGATTATATGGTAGGAAAAATGTTGCGCGAGGGCAAACTTGCGAAATTGGATTTTGATAATATTCCCAATTTTTCGCATATCAGTAACTCGTTGCGTAATCCCTCGTATGACCCCACCAATGAATATTCGGTGCCGTACACGTGGGGCACGGTGGGGATTTTTTACAACACCAAATACGTTGACGAGGAAGATTTGCAGCAAGGCTGGGATCTTTTGTGGGACGAAAAGTACAGCGGTCGTATTTTTATGTTTGATAACCCACGCGACGCATTTGGTATTGCGTTGCTCAAATGCGGTTTTTCCATGAATACCACCGACTTGTCCCAATGGGATGCGGCATACGAAGAACTCAGAAAGCAAAAACCGGTGTTACATCAATACGTCATGGACCAAGTGTATGACAAAATGATTAACGAAGAAGCGTGGATTGCTCCGTACTATGCCGGTGACGGCATTATCATGATGGATGAAGAAGAAGGCAATCCCGCTATTGACTTCTTTGTACCGCCGGATGGTACCAATCTTTTTGCGGATGCCTTGTGCGTTCCTGCGAATTCTCCGCACAAGCGTGAAGCAGAAGAATATATCAACTTTTTATGCCGTACCGATATTGCACTGTTGAATGCGGAATATATTGGCTATTCCACACCGCATGATGGGGCAAAAGCTTTGTTAGATCCCGAGGTGGGGGAAAACAAAAACTTTTATCCTGACGAAGAATTACTTGCGAAAACGGAAATGTATTTAACCTTGCCCAATAACGTCAATGCCTACATGGATTCCTTGTGGATGAAGTTAAAACGTGCCGACCCACGCTGGGGTGTTTTTACCGCTTTGGTAGGAGTATTGGCAATCATCTTTTTGGCAATTTACCTTGTGCGGCTGTTTCGCAAAATAAGAGGGAAGAAAGCATGACACCTAAAAAAGCCGTGTTGTTCGATTTGGACGGTACCCTAGTGAACACCTTGGAGGACTTGGCAGATGCCGTGGAAGCTACGTTGCGTGATTTTGGCGCAGGTTCTGCTGACGGTACACCGGTACACACCCTGGATGCGTATCGGCTTTTTGTGGGAAACGGTGGGTATAAATTGATAGAACGCGCTATGCCCCAAAACACTGACAAAGAAACGTTAGCCGCGGTATACAAGCGTTTTTTGGAAATTTATGGGGCGAATTTTTGTAACAAAACCGTCCCGTATACGGGCGTTTTGCCACTTCTTTCCGAATTGGATAAACGCCGTATTCCGTGGGGGATTGTAACCAACAAGCCGGAAAAACAAGCAAAACAGGTGGTCGATACGTTGTTTTCGGCGTATTCTGTCGGTTGCCTTTATGGCGGCAATGTGGAGGGCAGACCGCACAAACCCGACACAGCGGTGACCAATTTAGCGTTAAATGACTTGCACACCTCGCCCGAAAACACGGTATACGTAGGCGATTCGGACGTGGATGTGCAAACAGCGCACAACGCGGGAATGATTTGTGCAGGCGCGGTTTGGGGTTTCCGCGGAGAAGAGGAACTGCGCCTTGCCGGCGCGGAAATATTACTCCAAACCCCGATGGACTTGTTGCGCTATTTATAATTTTACGGGTAAATTGCCACTTTTTTGTTGACATTTCTCATGAGAAATGATATGATACATATCGTTGACTACGGAGAGGTGTCCGAGCGGTTTAAGGAGCTGGTCTTGAAAACCAGTGACTCGAAAGAGCCAAGGGTTCGAATCCCTTCCTCTCCGCCACACTTTCTTTTAAACTGAATACGTAAACCGCTTGCTCACCGCATGCGGTTTATCGATATGGAGAAGTACTCAAGTTGGTGACGAGGCGCCCCTGCTAAGGGCGTAGGT
Source organism: Acutalibacteraceae bacterium (assembly GCA_045578425.1). Lineage (GTDB taxonomy): Bacteria > Bacillota > Clostridia > Oscillospirales > Acutalibacteraceae > RGIG3009. The sequence continues at coordinate 43 of JAZNKF010000040.1, read as the reverse complement.
CGGGTAACCGGCGCGAGGGTTCGAGTCCCTCCTTCTCCGCCAA
>JAZNKF010000039.1:0-7290 GCA_045578425.1 Acutalibacteraceae bacterium | reverse complement strand
TGGGAAATCAAGAGCGGTTCCAAAACGCTTTCGGGTGTAACGCTCAAAGAGCCGTTGCAACCGGGCAAATGGTATATGCTGCGCGTGAAACAAAACGGCGGCAAAGGATATTTGTATTTCAGCGACAGCAAATACTCTAATTTGGCTGCCGCAGAAGTAACTGTTGCTACAACCGGCACGAATTGGAACGAAGTTTCGGCGTTGTTCCAAGTAACGCAAGAAAGTGCGACGTTGCCGACTTTCTACGTTTATAACCAAAACACGGACGGTACCAGTGTGTACTATGACGATTTCGCGGTGTATGAAGTGGCGGCGGGTGTCAACTTGATTCCCGGCGGCGACGGAGCGTTACCGATTACGGGTAACGGCAAAACCGGCTCGTTGCTTGCACAATTCAGCAACGTAACAGTGGTTGACGGAGCTTGGCAATTCGGCGGTTTGGATGCCGCAGGTACTTCCAAGCGTTTATTGTTCGGTTATTTGAACAAAATGTTAGCCACCAACGACGAACTTACCGTTTCGTTCCGCTACAAAGGCGAAAACGCCACGGCGAGCGTGACAGCGGTGAACGGCACCAACGGTACCGTCAGCAACGCTGTTACCACCGAAGCGGATGCAGATGGCTGGAAGACTTATACGGCGAACATAAAGATTAACAATTCGGACAGCTACAACTGGGGTTATTATTTGACTTTCTCCGGTGCGACGGAAGTGTTGGTCGACGATTTCTCCTTGTCGAAAGTGTTGAAAACTTCGATTGATATTGAAAAAACCACCGAGACGGTGAAAGCGGGCGAAACCGTGACGTTGAACGCGACGGTGGAACCCACTGATGCACAAATCGTGTGGACTTCGTCTGACGATACGATTGCCACCGTGGCAAACGGCGTGGTAACGGGTGTCAAAGCCGGTACCGTGACCATTACGGCTACCGTGGGCGACAAATCCGACACCTGCGAAGTGACCGTGACGATGGAATCCAGCATTGATATTACCAAAGCCACCGAAACGGTGGAAGTGGGCAAAACCGTTACGTTGCAAACAACGGTTGTACCGAGCGATGCGACGATCACGTGGACATCGTCTGACGACACCGTTGCCACCGTGGCAGACGGTGTGGTAACGGGTGTTAAAGCGGGTACGGTGACGATTACCGCTGCTATCGACGGCGGCAAATCCGATACCTGCGAAGTGACGGTGACCGAACCGGTACCGCCGACGTACAACGGTTTGTTCCCGAACGGCGATATGGAAGGCAGTTTGGTTGGTACCACGTGGGAAGCGACCAACGCGACGGTGAATGCCACGGCCGGTTTCGGCGGCGGCAAAGCATGGGAAATCAAGAGCGGTTCCAAATCGCTTTCGGGTGTAACGCTCAAAGAGCCGTTGCAACCGGGCAAATGGTACATGCTCCGCGTGAAACAAAGCGGCGGTAAAGGATACCTTTATTTCTCAGACAGCAAATACACACAGTTGGTTGCTGCCGAAGTGACCACTGTTTCGAACGGTACGGCTTGGAACGAAGTGATGGCGTTGTTCCAAGTGACGGCAGAAAGTGCAGACTTGCCGACTTTCTACGTTTATAACCAAAACACCGACGGTACCAGCGTGTACTATGACGATTTTGCGGTGTATGAATATGCCGAAAACGTGAACGTGGTTCCCGGCGGTGACGGTGCTGCGTTGCCGATTACGGGTAACGGTAGAACCAGCTCGTTGCTTGGTCAATTCAGCAACGTGACAGTGGTTGACGGAGCTTGGCAATTCGGCGGTTTGGATGCCGCAGGTACTTCCAAGCGTTTATTGTTCGGTTATTTGAACAAAATGTTAGCCGTCAACGACGAACTGACGATTTCGCTTCGCTACAAAGGCGAAAACGCCACGGCGAGCGTGACAGCGGTGAACGGAACCAACGGTACCGTCAGCAACGCTGTTACCATCGAAGCGGATGCGAACGGCTGGAAGACCTATACGGCGACCATAAAGATTAACAATTCGGACAGCTACAACTGGGGTTATTATTTGACTTTCTCCGGTGCCACGGAAGTGTTGGTAGATGATTTTACCATCACCGGTGAAACTCCCCCTGAACCCGAAGTGAATATTACGAGCGAGTCCCAAACCGTGCAAGTCGGCAAAACCGTGACCTTAGGGGCAACGACGGTACCGACAGGTTCGGTGATTACCTGGACTTCGTCTGACGACACCATTGCCACCGTGGCAAACGGTGTGGTGACGGGTGTTGCAACCGGTACGGTGACGATTACCGCGTCTATTGCCGCGGGCAAAACCGATACGTGCCAAGTGACGGTAACGGCACCGGCACCTCCTGCTACGAGCATTAAACTTAACAAAACGACCATGCATTTGGTGCCCAATGCGTTTAAGACGTTGCAAGTGATTGCCACCCCTGCCGGCAACTCGGTGGGTACGCTGACCTTTACCTCTAACAAAACAGATGTTGCCACCGTGGATGAAAACGGCAAAGTGACCGCCGTCGCCGAAGGCGAAGCGACCATTACCGTTGAGAGCAGTTTGGGTGCTTCGTTCACCGCCACCTGCTTGGTGAAGGTTGACAAGTTTGGCGATATTATGATTGGCGGCGACTTTGAGTCGGATTTCGATGCCGATAACTGGAGCAACTACACGGCGGAAAAGGCCGCAGTAGTGGCAGACCCTGCCGATGCTCAAAATCACGTGTTGAGCATGCTTGCCAAGAAGAGCGCGTACTACAAATTCGGCGGTTTGCTGCAAACCAACACCATTTACCGTTTGAGCGGTAAAGCCAAAGGCGACGTGAAAGCGCAAGTGGTGCTGTATGACCAATATGGCTTTATGAAATTGATTGCCGGTCAAACGCGTGCGGAATTTTATCCGATTACGGCGGAAGACGACGTCAACGAATGGAAAGAATTTGAAGCCGTGTTTACCATTGGTAATCAGGTTTCGCAAGGTTATTTCATGGCGCTCAAGAACGACGGCGAAGGTCAAGTCTATTTTGACGATATCAAAATGGAAAAGGTGACCTTGCCTGTCGAATCGATTACCATGAGCGAAACTGCCGCACTTGGTGTGGGGGCTACCTTGTATTTGAACTACAAATACGAGCCTTACTATGGTGATACAAGTGCCATGGCGTGGACTTCTTCCGACGCGTCGGTGGCAACCGTGGACAATGCGGGTAAAGTGACCGCGCTCAAAGAAGGCAAAACCACCATTACGGTGAAAGTTTCCGAAACCGTCAGTGCTTCTTGCGAAGTGACGGTAGTAAAAGAAGCCAAAACCTTTACCCTTTCCAAAACGGAACTTACGTTGTTACCGAACGGCTCGGCAACGTTGTATGCGAAAGCCGACCCGATTGGCGCGACCATTCCCGGTACGCTTACTTGGAGCAGCTCCAACACCGCTGTTGCCACCGTTTCTCAAAGCGGTGTGGTGACCGCTGTTGCGAACGGCAGTGCGACGATTACCTGCACCAACGGTACCGTTACAGTGACCTGCGCGGTGAAAGTCAGCGAAAACGGCGAACTGATTATCGGCGGTAATTTCCAAGACAACACCCAAAACTGGGCGAACGTTGCCGACGGTACCAACGCAGAAATTGCGGATGACCCGTATGAATTCGGCAACAAAGTGTTGGTGGTAAATCCCGAAAAAACCACCGGCGCCTATGCAAACCTTACACTTGAAGCCGATAAATTGTATATGCTCACCTTGCGTGCCAAAGGCGCAGCGGCAACGGTGAACGTAAACAGCGACATTGTCGAAAAATTCTATCCTGCCGAAGAAGCGGCACGCAAGACCGTGGCAGATACCATGAACTGGAACACCTTTACCTTGCGGTTCCGCACCAAGGCGGAGGGTACGCTTTCTGACGTGCTCTCGTTTGTGGGCGGCAAAGACGGTGTGACCTACATTGACGACGTTTCCCTTGTGAAACTGCCCACGATGACGGGCATTGCCTGGCAATATCAAGACGGCGATACCATCGAAATCGTGCCCGAAAACAGTGCGCAACTTTCCGTGGCTCCTGTGCCGTCGGATGCGTTCTTGGAGGCTCCGATTGTGTGGAGCGTTGCCGACCCCGCCATTGCCATGGTGGACCAAAACGGTCTGGTCACCGGTGTGAAAGAGGGTACTACCACTGTTACCGCTTCGGTAGACGGATTTACGGCGATTACCTTGAACGTGAAAGTGGATTACTACGCTTCGGTGTTCTTTGACGGCAATTTTGCCAACCCGAACGCTAAGTGGACTCCGCTTCGCCCCGAAATGGATTTCAGAGGCGGTATTACCGCAGGTATCGGCGAAAACGGTACGGGCGGATTCCAAATGCTCGGTAAGTACTCCACGTACTACAAAGGCCCGACGCTCAAACTGGTTCCGGGTAACAAATACCAAATGACGATTCGCTACAAATCCAACATCAATCCGCATGGTGCGCAATACGTTTGGTATGAACCGCTCGGACAAATCAACTTTGAAAACACCAAAGGTCAATGGAAGACCAAAACGGTTACCGGTACGGTAAAAGCAAGCTGGTATCCCAGCACCTATCAAATGGCGATCTGCTCGACGTCGGAAGCCCTTGAAACAGACGGCATTGTGATTGACAGCATTGACGTGCGCATGGTGGATACCGGTGTGGATGCCGATAAAGTGGCTATCAGCCCGGCAGAAAAACAATTACTCCCCGGCGAAATCTTGAGCTACATTTTGACGACCGACCCGTCCAATGCCAACACCAACTTCATGACCTGGACTTCCAGCAACGAAGACGTGGCAACAGTGGAATACGGCAAACTGTATGCACTGGGCGCCGGTACGACGACCATTACCGCGAAAGTTCCAACCTCGGACGGCGGATTCAAAACCGCTACTTCGGTGATTACCGTAACCGGTGATGCGGCGCTGATTAAAAACGGTACCTTTGACAAAGAGGGCGACACCTCGTGGCAACTGAACGGCGCTGTCATTACGGCGGGCAAAGGCTTTAACAAAACCAGCGGTGCCGTGCTTGATGATGCCGATGAGTCGATTGTGCAAGCGCTCGAAAACATCAAAGCAGGCTCAACCTACTCCTTGCGTTTGCGCCATTCGGGCGATGCTACGCGCAGCGTGATTGTTCGCGTGAAAGAAGCAAACGGCTCGAAAGTTTACTTTGAGAAAACGCAAACCACCAGCACTGCCTGGAACGAAACCAGCATGGAAATTGTGATGCCCAAAGAATACGACGGTGCAGACTTAGTCTTTGAAATCGTGGCGGCGGGCAGCAGAGGTACCATTACGCTGGACAGCATTTCGATGACCGAAGGATTCTCCAAAGCGGACCTCATTGCTTCGGACATTGTGTGGAACGACGGTGCTACACAAATCAAACCCGGCACGCCGATAAACTTTACCGCGGTTGTCGGTAACATCGGCGAAGAAGCCACCAAAGAAACCCAAGACATTGTGGTGGAACTGCGTGTGAATACCAAAACCATTTACACCTGGACACACAAAGGCGGCATCAAAGCCGGTGACTTTGTGGCACTGACCACCGATGCCGAAAATCCGTGGATTGCCGAAGCGGGCGAACTGGTATTCTCGATTCACGTGAACACCACGGGTACCGTGCGTGAAAGCAACAACAAGAACAACGGTATCCAAGCGCACGTTCGCGTGGCCGAAGAGTTCTTAGAGGCACCCAAAGAGGCCTTAAACGGCGGCTTTAACAAGCTTGTATTCAGTGACGATTTTGATTTCTTACATGTCGACAGCGAATACACCGCTGACTACGGTTACAAATGGTATCTCACCGACCAAACCGGTGTGACGGGTGATATGAGCGACCTTATCAAGACCGAAGACGGTGTGATTCTTGCCGGTAAACGCATGCGTTACAACTGGTTGCTTTCGACCATCGACGGTGAAACCGGTGCCGGTTGGCAAGGCTTTACCCACGGTTATCTCGAATATCGCACCCGCTTTGAACGCACCCCCAACGTGGAAACCAAAACCGTCATGGGTAATCCGGCGGTGTGGTCGTTCTCGCACCAGACCATTGCTCCGCATATCTTCGGCGACCCCGGCAGAAAAGTGGAAGTCGACTGGATGGAATATTGGGGTAACAAATACCAAAACGGTACGTGGACGATTACGCTCCACGACTCGGTGGGTGATTACAGCAAGCAAAACATGAACAACAACCCCAACCACTTTGTCAAGGGCAGTTACGACGAAAACGACATTGGTGACGGCGAATGGCATACCGTGGGGTATCGTTGGGAAAAAGGCCTCATCATTGCCTACCTCGACGGCAGAGAAATTTGGCGTCAAGAATGGGGCGGACCCGATGGCCCGAACCCGCCTGCTAACGTGGGTGCCGGTGAATACCGTGAAGACGTGTTCCAATTCACCGACAAACAAACCTTGGCGTTGTTGCTCGCGGGCGGTGTGCAACATCCGATGGAAATTGACTACATTCGCGTGTGGCAATCCGACGGAACGCTTGATTCCAAACCGGTGCTCGACAGCACGTTCTTGGAAGACTACCTGACCGACGAAAACGGCAACTACTTCACAGAGGTTACTGCCGATAACTATCAAGCCATTATCGACGCGTTGTTCGCTTGGGAAGAACTGAGCAACGAACAAAAAGATGCTATCAACAACGTGCTCACGGAAAACGGCGGCAAAACGTACGATGAGTTGTTGTACGAGGCGCAAGAAGCCTACAACACCGCCGAAGCGTTTGTAGCGTTCTATGCGTGCGACGAATACGGCGATGCGTATACCACTGTGAATGAAGACAACTACAGTTGGATTTTGGTCTCCGTGGAAGAATGGAACACATTCACCTCCTTGGAACGTGCCATTGTCAACGACCTTGCCAAAGAACTTTGCGGCATGACGTTTGACGACATGCTTGCCCAAGCGATGGCGTTTGGTGAGCCCGGCGGCGAAGGCGAAGAACCCGGCGGCGAGGGTGAAGAACCCGGCGGCGAGGGTGAAGAACCCGGCGGCGACGGCGAAGAACCCGGTGTCGACGGTGAAGAACCCGGTGTCGACGGTGAAGAACCCGGTGTCGACGGTGAAGAACCCGGCACGGATGGTGACAAAGACGAACCGATGGACGAAGACACCTTCATGGATGAAGTAGTGTCCGACGAAGACGGCAACCTTATCACCGATGTAACGATCGACAACATCCAAGACATTTTGGATGCCGAAGACGATTGGGAAAACTTCACCGACGAGCAAAAAGAAGCTATCAATAACGCGCTCAAAGAAAACGGCGGCAAGACG
>JAZNKF010000038.1:0-72604 GCA_045578425.1 Acutalibacteraceae bacterium | reverse complement strand
CGCCGCCACTTTCAAAACCAAGGTTTGGGTTTTGGCATCGGGAATTTCACCTTTTAACACCATTTCTACCGCCTTGTCAAGCAAAATGCGCTCCACTTGTAAAAACTCGTCCTCGTCAGGGTCGGCATCGCCGAACGAAAGGTCGGTGGCAAGGTACAATGTCAAAATTTCGTCGCAATACCCCGGCGAGGGATATAACTCGCCTAAAAATTGTATGTTTTTGGCGGTGGCACCGGTTTCTTCCCGCAATTCCCGTATGGCGGCAGAAAGCCGGTTTTCTTCTTTGCTGTCCAACTTGCCTGCGGGCAGTTCCAACAGGATTTTGCCGTACGGATGACGGTATTGCCGCACAAACAGCAGTTCGCGCTCGTCAGTTAAGGCGGCAATACACACACCGCCTTTGTGTTCCACCACTTCTCTGGTAGAAGTATTCCCGTTAGGCAACTGCACGGTATCCACCCGCAAATTCAAAATACGCCCCTCAAAATGTCGAACGGTAGAAAGGGTGCTTTCCGTTAAATTCATAGCATATACTCCTTAGTAAATAGTCATAAAAAGGCAGGGGAAAGAAATGCAACAGCTCATAAAACCGCAACCCATGGATTACGGCGCGGTGCGGGGGCTGAGTACCGCATTGTGCTCACGTTACCGCTTTTTACAAAGCGTACCGCTCGGCCAAAGCGTGTTACACCGTACCATCGGCGCACTGGTGCTCGGCGAAGGGCACGAAACCGTGCTGCTGGCAGCAGCCTTTCACGCACAGGAATGGATGACCGCGTTTGTATGCTTGCGGTTGTGCGAAAATTTGTGTTCCGCCATCGCCCACCGCCGCCCGCTTGCCGGGTGGAACGTGCGCCGCGCTTTGCGCGACCGTCGCGTGTTGTTTGTGCCGCTTGTCAATCCCGATGGGGTGGAAATTGCGTTGCACGGCAGCGACAGTGCGGGCAAATTCAGCAAAACGGTAAAGGATTTAGGCGGCAACATTCCCCGCCGTTGGCAAGCCAACGCACGCGGCGTAGACCTTAATCATAATTTTAATGCAGGTTTTAAGAAATTGCAAGACGAAGAACGAAAAAAAAGTATTTGCGGACCGTCACCGCGGCAGTGGGGCGGGCCGTTTGCCGAAAGCGAACCCGAAACACAAACGATCACCTCACTGTGCCGCCGTACATCGTTTCGGCACGTGGTGGCACTGCACAGCCAAGGCGAAGAAATTTATTGGCAATACGGCAACAAAACCCCGCCCCATTCACTGCTGATGGCACAGGTGATGGCATCGGTTTCGGGGTATCGCGCGGCACAACCGACGGGTCTTGCTTCACACGGCGGGTTCAAAGACTGGTTTGTCGATACGTTTGCGCGACCGGGATTTACCATCGAACTGGGACGCGGTGAAAACCCGTTGCCTCTGTCGGACTTTGAAAGTGTTTACCAAAAAGCGGAAGAAATGCTGTTAATTTCTGTTTTTATATAACACAATTGTTGAATTTTGAAAAGGAGTATTGTATAATAAACACGATTATGCACAGGGGAGGGATTGACGTGAAAGTGACGGTTCACCGCACCGATGTGGCAGTGCTGACTCTCACGGCAATCGCCGCCGTGCTGTGTTTGGTTTGGTATTTTTTTCCGCGTTCTTCCGGCGCGGTGGCAACGGTCACCACACCTGCCGGGGAGACGCGGTATTCTTTGTCAAAGCCGGCGCAGTTTACGGTGGCGGGGGCAAATGGTCTTTCCGTCACCGTGCAGATTGAAGCGGGGCGCGTGCGCGTCCTGCACAGCGATTGCCCCGATAAAGTGTGTGTCAACAGCGGTTGGCTGTCGCAAAACGGACAAGCCGCCGTTTGTGTGCCTGCCGCCGTGAGTGTGCGGGTAGAGGGCGGCAGCACCGCCATCGACGGGGTGACGTCATGAAAACAGCGGTTAAACAATGGACAATCGCGGGCGTGCTGTCGGCTCTGGCGGTGGCTTTGTCGGCACTGGAAAGCGTGTTACCGCCATTGCCCGTAGCGGGTGCCAAACTGGGGCTTGCCAACTTGGCGGTCATGGTGGCGCTGCTTACGGTTTCACTGCCGTGCGCAGCGGGGGTAACTGCGGTCAAAATCGGCTTTTCGCTGTTTCGCGGTCCACTCGCTTTTGCCATGAGCGGGGCGGGCAGCGTGTTGGCTCTGGTTGCCATGGCACTGGTAAAACGCTTTTGTCGGGGCAACGTTTCGTGCATCAGTTTGGGCCTTGTCGGCGCCGTTATGCACAACACGGGGCAATGGCTGATGGCGTATGTATTGCTCGGCAAAGCCATGGTGTATTATGCGCCGCTGTTGTTTTTAATGGCTATACCTGCCGGTTTGCTGACCGGCTTTACGGTATCTTTATTACAATCTCATTTTGCAAAAATCCGATAACGAAAGGATGAGTGTTTTGTTTTCTGCGTTGATTCGCAAACCGCGCGGCGGCGTGCATCCGCCGCACCGCAAGCATACCGCCGAATGTGAAACCGTGGTGATGCCCACCCCCGAAAAGGTGCTCATTGCCATGTCGCAGCATTTGGGTGCCCCGTGTATTCCTACGGTTAAGGTGGGGGACACGGTCGAAGTCGGCCAAATCGTCGGTGACAGCGAAGCGCCGCTCTCCGCACCGATTCACAGCAGTGTTTCGGGTACGGTGACGGGGCTTAAAGAATTGTTGTTACCCGCCGGGCGCACCACCATGGCGTTGGAGATTACGTCAGACGGCGAAAACCGCGTGCACAGCAGTGTCAAACCGCCGCAGGTCACCACGTACGAGGAATTTATTGCCGCGGTGCGTGCTTCGGGTTTGGTCGGTTTGGGCGGCGCGGGCTTCCCCACGCACATAAAACTCAATCCCAAAAACCGCGACGCGATTGACACGGTGATTATTAATGCCGCGGAATGTGAACCGTATATCACCACCGACTACCGCGAATGTATGGAAAATTCATGGGACATTGTGTCGGGTGTGCAAACGGTTATGGAATTTTTGGGTGCCGCGCGGGTGCTCATTGCGGTCGAACGCAACAAACCCGCCGCCATTGCGGAACTGTCCCGCATTGCGGCTTCGGTCAGCACCCCCACTCGTACAGTGACTGTCAAACCGCTTCCCACACGCTATCCTCAGGGCGCGGAAAAAGTGCTCATTGCGGCGTGTACCGGTCGCCGCGTGCCGGAGGGCGGGCTTCCCTCCGACGTCGGTTGCGTGGTGATGAACGTCACGTCGGTTTCGGTGCTTTCCCGCTATTTAAAAACCGGTATGCCGCTTATTACCAAACGCATTACGGTAGACGGCTCGGCGGTGGAAAAACCGCAAAACCTGCAAGTGGTACTGGGTACTCCCATCAGCGATATTTTGGCTTTTGTGGGACTGAAAAAACCTGTCCGCAAACTCTTGTTCGGCGGTCCTATGATGGGGCTTGCTTTGATGAACGACGAATTGCCGTTGCTCAAACAAAACAACGCCATTTTGGCACTCGCAGAAGAAGACGTTGTCGAAATCCCCGCTTCTACCTGCATTCGTTGCGGGCGGTGTGTGGACGTGTGCCCCATGCAACTGCTGCCCACGTCGATTACCAAAGCGTATCACGCGGGCAACTTGGACGAACTCAAACGCCTGTCCACCATGACGTGCATGGAATGCGGCAGCTGTTCGTTTTCTTGTCCCGCGCATCGTCCGATTTTGCAAACCATTCGCATGGCAAAAGATATTTTGCGGGCGTCGAAATAGGAGGGTAGACAATGGAAAAACAACCGTTATTGGTTTCTTCATCCCCGCACTTGCACTGCGGCATGAACACGCGCGACATCATGCGCGACGTTGTCATCGCACTGATTCCCGCTTTGGTGGCTTCGGTGTGGTTGTTCGGTTTTCGTGCCTTGGCGGTAGAAGTGGTTTGTGTCGGTGCCGCCGTCGCGGCAGAATATTTAAGCCGCCTTGTCATGAAACGTCCGCAAACCGTGAGCGACCTTTCGTGTGTGGTGACGGGGCTGTTGCTCAGCTTTAACTTGCCGGTTACCATCCCGTTGTGGCAAGCCGCCCTCGGCAGTGTTGCCGCCATTGTGGTTGCCAAGCAAATGTTTGGCGGCTTGGGTCAAAACTTTGTCAACCCCGCACTGGTCGGCCGCATTGTACTCATGGGCAGTTTCCCTGCCGAAATGAACGATTGGGTGGTACCGCTTTCGTGGCTCGGCAAAGCCGATGCCGTCACGGGTGCCACACCGCTTTCGCTGTTGGCAGACGGTGCCGCTGCCGATATTGACCCGTTGCAACTGCTGTTTGGATTGCGCGGCGGTTGCTTGGGCGAAACGTGCGTTGCCGCACTGTTGCTCGGCGGTATTTATTTGGTGGTGCGCCATGTTATCAGCCCCTTAATTCCCGTGACGTATTTGGCAACGGTGTTTGTGCTCACGTGGTTGCTCGGCTCTGACCCGCTGGTTCACGTGCTTTCGGGCGGTTTGATGATTGGTGCGGTGTTCATGGCAACCGACTATGCCACCTGCCCCATCAACAAACTGGGCAAACTGGTGTATGCCATCGGTTGCGGTCTTATCACCGTTCTCATTCGCTTGTATGGCTCACTGCCCGAAGGGGTCTCGTTTGCCATTGTGATTATGAATATTTTAACGCCTCTCATCGAAAAAGTGACGCATCCGCGTCCGTTTGGCAGTAAAAAGGCGGTGCGCTCATGAAACGGATAAAAGAAATACTCATTTGTGCGTTGGCACTCATGGTTATCAGCGGTGCGGTTACCGCCGCCTTGGCGGGGACCAACGCCCTGACCAAAGGCGAAATTCAACGCCAAAATGACGAAATCGCCAACGCGGCGCGGTTGGAAGTTATGAAAGCGGATACCTTTGAAAAAGCCGAAATCACGCTGGACGGTGAAAAAACGGAATATTACAAAGCTATCATGAACGGTGCCGTCACGGGCTACGTTTTCACCGCCGAAGCGGCGGGTAAAAGCGCGGGACTTACCGTAATGACAGGCATTTCGAAAGAAGGAAAAATCACCGGTGTCAAGGTAACGGAACAAAACGAAACCGCCGGTTACGTAGACAAAGTCATCAAAGCCGGTTTTCTTGCGGCGTTCGAAGGCAAAGATGCGGTCGAAGTAAAACTCGGCGGACAAGTTGACGCGGTTTCGCAAGCGACCAAAACCTCGTCGGGTATCTGCAAAGCCGTCAATAAAGCGATTGCGGCCTATCAAGCGGTAAAGGAGGGCACCCCCATTGGCTAACGCATATTGGAACGCCTTTTCCAAAGGCATTATCAAAGAAAATCCGACTTTTCGGTTGGTGCTGGGTACTTGCCCGACACTGGCGGTCACCACCGCAGCGGTCAACGGACTGGGCATGGGCGCGGCGGCATCGTTTGTGCTTATCTGCTCCAATATTGTGATTTCACTGTTGCGCAAAGTCATTCCCGACAAAGTGCGTTTGCCCGCCTACATTGTGGTCATTGCAGGCTTTACCACCATGGTGCAAATGCTGGTCAAAGCCTACTTGCCCGCTATTGATAAATCGCTGGGTATTTACCTGCCGCTCATTGTGGTAAACTGCATCATTCTGGGCCGCGCCGAAGCGTTTGCCGGCAAAAACTCGGTGGGGCTTTCCGCCCTGGACGGATTGGGCATGGGTGTCGGTTTTACTGCCGCCTTGGTGGTTATGGGCAGTATCCGCGAATTTTTGGGCAACGGCACCATCTTCGGTTGGCCCGAGGGCGGGCTTATTCCCGCCATTACCGTGTTTGTGCTGCCGGCGGGTGGGTTCTTCGTATTCGGCATGCTTATTTGGCTGACCAACAAACTCTCGCAACGATTGGACGAAAACGCCACGCGCAAGGAACTCACCGCGTGCGCGGGATGTCCCATGGCTTCGCGTTGCGGCGAAGGGGAGGGTGGCTGCCATGACTAATACCGGTTTTTTTGCCATCCTCATTGGCGGTTTATTGGTTAATAACTTTGTGTTGTCGCAGTTTTTGGGAATTTGTCCGTTTTTGGGCGTTTCCAAAAAACTCGGTTCCGCTGTCGGTATGTCGGTGGCGGTTATTGTGGTCATGCTCATGTCCACCGCGGCAACCTATCCGCTGTATCACTTTGTGTTAGAGCCAAATGATTTGTCATATTTGCAAACCATTGTGTTCATTTTGATTATCGCGGCGCTCGTGCAGTTGGTGGAAATCGTGTTACGTCGGTTTGTTCCGCCGCTGTATAACGCGCTGGGCATTTATTTGCCGCTTATCACCACTAACTGCGCGGTGCTCGGTGTAACCATTCTTAACATCGACAGCGGCTACACGTTTGCGCAGTCCATGGTCAACGCACTCGGTGCCGGTCTTGGCTTTTTACTGGCTATGGTCATGTTCGCCGGTGTGCGGGAACGGTTGGAAAGTGCTGAAATTCCCGAAAGTTTAAAAGGGCTTCCCATTACGTTGGTGGCGGCGTCCCTTGTTTCGGTTTCCTTCCTTGGTTTCCAAGGATTGTTTGGATTATAAGGAGGCGAGTGAATGAATCCGATTTTGTTAGCCGTCCTGCTGTTGGCGGGATTAGGTTTGTTTGCCGGCCTCATTTTGGCGGTTGCCTCGGTGCTGATGGCAGTCCCCAAAGATGAAAAGGTGGAAGCGGTGCGCGAACTGCTCCCCGGCGCCAACTGCGGCGCGTGTGGGTATTCGGGTTGCGACGGCTATGCCGAGGCACTTGTCAAAGGCGAAGCGGCAGTCGGCTTGTGTTCGCCCGGCGGTACGGCAGTGGCCGAAGCCACGGGCAACCTGCTTGGCACCTCGGGCGATGTGGTCCGCCAAACCGCCGTGGTGCATTGCGGCGGTTGCAAGGAATTTACCGCCTGCAAACTCGATTATCACGGCATTCCGTCGTGCCGTGCGGCAACGCAGTTTTTCGGCGGTGACCGCTTGTGCTCGTACGGTTGCTTGGGTTACGGCGACTGCGCCGCCGCTTGCGAATACGGCGCTATCACGGTCAAAGATGGCTTGGCGCGTATTGACGGTTCGCTTTGTCGCGGCTGTACCAAATGCGCCGCCGCTTGTCCCAAAAAACTTATTGTCATGCACAACAGCGCGCATCGCGCGGTGGTGCGTTGTTCCAATCACGACAAGGGCGCCAAAACGCGCGCCGCGTGTAAAGTGGGTTGTATCGGTTGCGGCAAATGCCAAAAAGTGTGCGAACACGAGGCGATTCGTATTGTCAACAATGCCGCCGTCATTGACGGCGAAAAATGTATCGGTTGCGGCAAATGCGCCGAGGGGTGCCCGGTACATTGCATTGAAATATTCTAAATGTAATATTTTAGGGAGGGTGTCTTCCAATGGCTCGTTCTTGTCGCGATTGCAAACATTTTTACCGCGATGTTGACTTACCGTGGCCGGTTTGTCAGTTGCACCAGTTCCATTTCGAAGGCGATTATTCCTCCCTGCAGTGACTATGACGGTCCCAACGAATCCTCATCGAGCAGCAGTTCCTCGTACAGTTCGTCCGATTCCTCCGGCTGTGGAAAAATTGTGGTCATTGCCGTTATCGTTATTGCGCTGATATTCGGCGGCGCCGCGCTTATCAACAGCGGCGCACTCGGTCATTTGTTTGGCCGTAAAGAATCTGTGAGTGATTCTGCACGCATCGAAGCGGTGGTGGATACCGGCGGTTCCACACGGCGTTTGCGCCAAGGTCCGTCCCGCAACGAAAAAGTGGTAGCCACCTTAAAAGACGGTACCGTTGTGTATGTGGAGGAAGAACAAGGCGAATGGTCCAAAGTGACTGTCAAAAGCACCCAAAAAAGCGGCTGGTGCAGTTCCAAATACCTGAAAAGCAAAAAATAATAAGCAGCAAAAAACAAAAAAGACAGTTCGCAAAGAACTGTCTTTTTTAAATTCAATAAATGGTGGGCGTAAACGGACTCGAACCGCTGACCTCCTGCGTGTGAAGCAGGCGCTCTAACCAGCTGAGCTATACGCCCGAATCAGCCGCCGCTACTGCAACGACCAAAAGAAAAGTGGTGACCCGAACGGGAATCGAACCCGTGTTACCGCCGTGAAAGGGCGGTGTCTTAACCGCTTGACCATCGGGCCATGTTGGTGGCTGTAACTGGATTTGAACCAGTGACACCGCGGGTATGAACCGCGTGCTCTAGCCAACTGAGCTATACAGCCATGGCGTACACCCTGCGGTTCTTCTCCGAGGGGACTTGACTATTATATAGTATGTCCCACGGTTTGTCAAGCCTGTTTTTTCAAAAAAACAAGATTTTTTTTGATTACTCTGTGCGACCGCAAGAATTTGCAATCTTTGAGCAAAAACAGGCTATGATTTTGAAGATTATTGTGGTATATTGGCATTGTAACCGTAAAAAGGAGGTTTAGCCCTATGTCTGTTGTTATTGTGATTCCGTATACAGATGTCGAAAAAAACGTACACGCTTGGGCGGTGGAAGAAGAAAACATTGATTTTCGCCGCGACCATGCACGCGCTACGCGGTGTACCGTTTCGTTTGCCGCCACGGAACTGGAAACGTATCTTAAAAAATTGCAGTTCGACGTATCGTTTGCCGACAAGCCGGTAGACGGCGCACAAAACATTGTGCTGTCGTTCGAAAGTGAGCAAGGCGATGCGTGCGACTTTACACTGATTCCCACCAAAAACGGTGTAACCGTGCGCGGTGCCACCCGCGTGGGCACACTGTACGGCGCTTATGAGATTTTGCGCATGCAGGGTGTGCGTTGGCTTAATCCCAACGAGGATATTGTCCCCGCGCCGGGTGCACCCCTCGTTCTTCCCGCCACCGAATCGAGTCATTCCCCTTCCATGCCGCTGGGTCGCGGTTTTGACTTTGAGGGACCGCTTAAAGATTCGCCGCGTTTGTGGCTGTGGATGGCGCGTAATCGTCTGAACTTGGCAACCTACCGCCCTTATACCTATAAATATCAAAAGAAACTGGGTATGATTTTCAAAAACGGCGGTCATATTTTTGAACCTGTTTTGAATCCCGACAACTACACCGCAGACGGTCGCACGTTCTGGGAAGCGCACCGCGATTGGTACGGCGCCGACGAAAAGAAAAACGCGCTCAACACGCAATTTTGCACCTCTAACGAAGAATTGCTCACCTTCCTTTCGGAAGAAGTGTTGCGCCGCGCCAACAACGAATGGTACGATGCCGACCGCATCGACGTATGGGGATTTGATACGTGGGGCAAATGCTGCCAGTGCGAGGCGTGCAAAGCGCGCGGCAACGGCAGTGATACCATGTTGCACTTCCTATCGTTCTTGCGCGACTACACCGACAAGGCCATTGCCGAGGGCAGACTCGACCATAACGTGTATTACAGTATGTGTGTGTATGAGGGTACCTCCACGCTGCAACCGCCCGAAAACGGTATTCCCGAAAACTTAAAACATTCGGGTGACAGCGTGACGTATTATCCCATTTATCGGTGTTATGAACACCAGTTCTACGACCCCGATTGCGCGCAAAACGATTTCTTCCGCAAGGCGCTTGAAGGTTGGCACGATATTCCGATTATGATGGGCGAATACTACAACGTTTCCAAGTTCGAAGATTTGCCGCTGTTGTTCACCCGCACCATGGGCGGTGACATTCGCTGGTACCATGAACACGGCGTGACAGGTATGACGTATATGCACCTGCCGATGCTTGAATGGGGCGTGCGCAACGTCACCCAGTTGCTGTATGCGCAACTGTCGTGGGATGTAAACACCGACGTAGAAGCCTTTTTAGCACAATATTTTGCCGACCGTTACGGCGATGCCGCCGACGAAGTGCGCAAAGCGTATGACTTGATTGAATCGGGATTTGCCGATATCAGCAGTTGGCGCAACTGGCGCGCGGAATGTATTTTGACGCGCTTGCAATGGTGGAACGGCAAAAAACCGATTGCCCCATTAAGCGAAGATGACCACTTGGCAGGTAACGCTGAAAAACGCGGCGAAGAAAACTTGGCACGGCTGCGCCAAGCATACGATATTTTAAAACGTGTTCACCGCGAAGAACTGAAAGTTTACAGTGGCAAAGCTACCGTGGTAGCGGGTGTTGCCGTTAACCCCACCGACACTCGCTTTGCTATGTCGGCCACTTACGTGGAACGGTTGGAAGAAGATTTGCGACTGTTGCAATACGGCATTGCCTCCACCGAATTGTTGGTGCTGTTCTTGCAATACCACAACGCATGGTACCGCGGCGAAGGCTACGACGAGATTTTTGAAAAACTCGAAGCCGCTTGCGAAGATGCCGTGTGCCGTTACACCCCCGTGGTACATCCCTCTGCGCGGGAAATCCGTTTGGAAGAACGCGATATTTTGGAACGTGCACAGCTTAAAACCGTCTATTACAAGATATTAAAAAACCGAACATAAGAAAAACAAACATTTGTTCGATTTTTTCGTCAAAACCCTTGATTTCTGAAAAAGAATGCGGTACAATAGGGATTGTAATCGTAGAAAACGCCTTTTGGCGGAACAGAAAGAGGAGATACGCATGGCAGACGCAAAGAAAAAATTGACCGACAAACCGGTTGCTGCTTCCGACAGCAAACAAAAAGCATTGGCGGCGGCGTTGGCGCAGATTGAAAAAAATTACGGTAAAGGCGCTGTCATGCGTTTGGGCGAAAATGCCGGCATGAACGTGGAAGTGATTCCCACCGGCTCACTGACGTTGGATTTGGCACTCGGCGTGGGCGGTTTTCCCCGCGGCCGCATTGTGGAAATTTACGGACCTGAAGCTTCGGGTAAAACCACGCTGGCTTTGCATGCTGTGGCGCAAACGCAAAAACAAGGCGGCGAAGCCGCTTACATCGACGTCGAACACGCCTTGGACCCCGTGTATGCCCGCGCTTTGGGCGTGGACGTGGATTCGCTGCTGGTTTCGCAACCCGACACGGGCGAACAAGCGTTGGAAATTGCCGAGGCACTGATTCGTTCGGGGGCTATCGACATGGTGGTTATCGACTCGGTTGCCGCGTTGGTACCCCGCCAAGAAATTGAGGGCGAAATGGGCGATGCCCACGTGGGCTTGCAAGCCAGACTTATGTCACAAGCCATGCGTAAACTCGCCGGCGCGGTGGGCAAAACCGGTTGTGTTGCCGTGTTCATCAACCAACTGCGTCTGAAAGTCGGTGTGGTATACGGCAACCCCGAAGTCACTGCCGGCGGTAACGCGCTCAAATATTATGCTTCGGTGCGTTTGGACGTGCGCCGCGCCGAAACTTTAAAAGTCGCGGGGGAACCCGTGGGTTCGCACACTCGCGTGCGCGTGGTAAAAAACAAAGTTGCTCCGCCGTTTAAAGAAGCGGAATTTGACGTCATGTACGGCAAGGGGATTTCCCGCATGGGCGAATTGCTGGATTTGGCTATCAAACTGGAAATTATTCAAAAATCCGGTTCGTGGTTCTCGTACAACGAGGAACGCTTGGGCCAAGGCCGCGACAACGTCAAAGAACTGCTGGAACGCGATGCCGAACTTGCTGCCGAAATCGAGGCAAAGGTACTCGCCGCCATCCAAAACAACGAGGTGGAGATACCGCAACCCACGGCAGCTCCGGTAGAAATCCCGATTGGTGCCGCCGCACAGTACACCGCCGGTACCGCCCGTGCCAAAATTGACATTGTGGTGGACGACGAATGATTATTACCGCCCTAAAACCCGCGCGGCAAAGCCGTGTTGTGTTGATGCTTGACAACGGTGAAGAAGTGATAATCGATAAAGGTTTATGGGAGGAATCCCCCTTTGGGGTGGGTTCCTCTTTGTCGCGTTTGCAGATAGAAGAATTGGAAGTTGCTTCCGCCAAAAGACGGGTGCGTAACAAGGCAATGTATTTACTATCCAAACGGGATTATTCCCGCAAAGAACTGGAACAACGCCTTTGCCGCGAGGGCGGGCATTACGTTGCCGACAACCGCGAAGCGGCAATCGAGGCAGCCGCCGCCATGGAAGAATACGGTTATGTCAACGACCGACACTATGCCGAGCGGCTGGCACGTCGCTTTTGTTTGGAAAAATGTTATCCCCACCGCCGCGCCGAACAAGCGCTTTGCGAAAGAGGGATAGCCCGCGACATAGCCGCCGAAGCCGTCGCTTTGATAGAACAAGAAGATTGGCAACTGGCACTTGAATTTTTGCGCAAAAAACGGTATACTGTTGGCGAGGAAAATGAACGTGCCGCTGCCGCTTTGGCGCGGTACGGTTTTTCGCACGAGTCGGTACGCCGTGCATTGGCGGCATTTTCGGAGGAAGAATACGATGATTAAAGTGGGAATGGTTTCGCTTGGCTGTCCCAAAAACCAAATGGATGCGGAACTCATGTTAGCCAAATTGGAAGCGGCGGGGTTCACCCTGACTGCCGAAAGCGGTTTGGCTGACGTGGTAATTGTGAACACCTGCGGTTTTATTGAAGACGCCAAACGCGAAGCGATTGAAAATATTTTGGAATTTGCCCAGCTTAAAAAAGAAGGGCAAATTAAAAAATTGATTGTTACGGGCTGTCTTTCACAGCGCTACCAACAAGAATTGTGTGAGGAACTGCCCGAATGTGACGCTGTTTTAGGTCTTGGTGCCAATGCGGACATTGTTTCTGTTGTGCGCGACGTATTAAACGGCGAAACGGTTGCTTCGTTCCCGCCGCTTTCGTGCTGGGAACTGGACGGCGAACGCGTGCAAACCACCCCGCATTTTTTTGCCTATTTGCGCATCGCCGACGGGTGTGATAACCGTTGTGCCTATTGTGCCATCCCGTCCATCCGTGGGGGGCTGCGCAGTCGTTCGATGGACGCCGTGGTGCAAGAAGCGCGCACACTGGCGCAAAACGGTGTGAAAGAACTGGTTGTTATTGCGCAAGATACTACCGTATACGGCAGGGACCGCGGCAACAAGTCTGAGTTACCGCAGTTGTTGGACAAACTTTGCGAGATTGACGGCATACAATGGATACGACTACTGTATTGCTATTCCGAGCACGTTACCGACGAACTGCTCGACGTGATGGCAAAACAAGAAAAAATCGTCAAATACATGGACTTGCCCATTCAACACGCGAGCGGCAACGTATTGCGCGCCATGAACCGTGTGGGCAACAAAGAACGTTTAACCGCGCAAATTAATAACATTCGCAAAAAAGTACCCGGCATTGTGCTGCGCACTACCGTCATGACGGGCTTCCCCGGCGAAACCGAAGAAGATTTTGAAGAACTGTGCGCCTTTATCAAAGAAATGAAGTTTGAACGCTTGGGGTGCTTTGCCTTCTCGTGTGAAGAGGGAACACCCGCCGCCGAAATGGCAAACCAAATTGACGAAGAAGTCAAATCCCATCGTCGCGACGTGGTAATGGAATTGCAATCGCGCATTGCCGCCACCTATCAAGAGGAGCAAATCGGTACCGTCAAAGAGGTGTTGGTGGAATCGTTCGACAAATATGCCGAGTGCTGGTTTGGGCGCACCGCCGCCGATGCCCCTGACATTGACGGCAAAGTGTTTTTTACCGCCAAAGGGCGCGTAGCACCCGGAGATATAATAAAAGTGCGCATTACCGAATCTATGGATTGGGATTTAGTGGGGGAACAAGTATGAATTTGCCAAACAAATTAACCGTACTGCGTATTGTATTAGCACCGCTGTTTTTGGTGCTGGCTTTGTGGGAATTTCCCTTTCATTACGGAGCGGCGCTCATTGTGTTTATCACCGCGGCACTGACCGACATGTTTGACGGTAAAATTGCACGTGCGCGCGGGCTGATTACCAATTTTGGCAAGTTTTTGGACCCGCTTGCCGATAAAATGCTGACTACGGCGGCGTTCTTGCTGTTTTTGGCAAAAGGGCAAATGAACGTGTGGGCGCTGTTTTTGGTGCTCACACGCGAGTTTATGGTTACGTCGGTGCGTTTGATTGCCGCCAAAGACGGCAAAGTCATTGCCGCGAGCTACTGGGGAAAACTCAAAACCGTGGCACAGTTTATAGCCATCATTTATATGCTGACGGCGTTGGAATTTGCCACGTGGCAAAACTGGCTTTCGGTCCCCGCTGCCGCTTTTTCGATACCGTTGCTGATTGGCCGTATTTTGATTTGGATTTCGGTGGTGCTCACACTGATTGCGGGCGTGGAATACGTGTGGCAAAACCGCGAATATTTTAAAAATGAAAAATAAGGGTAGATTTTTTGAAAAAATCTGCTATAATAACAATAGTAACTACAAAATAACTGCGTTGAACGGAAGAAGTACCTGTGTTCTTTCGCACCAGAGAGAGGCGGTCATCGGCTGTAAGCCGCCTTGGCGAATCCACGGCGAAATGCCTCCGCGAGCAGACAAGGGGAACAAAAATTTTTTCAGTATCCTTGTCCGGCCCACCACCGTTAAAGGGTTTTGAGTGAAAGTCGAAGTGGAACCGTGTTTTGCACCTTCGTTGCCTTTTGGGGTAACGAAGGTTTTTTGTTTTTTGGGAGGTGTCCTTTTGTTTAAACGATTGCGTGAAGATATTGCCGTGGTGCGCGAACGCGACCCCGCCGCACGCTCGATTTGGGAAGTACTGCTGTTGTATAACGGGTTCAAAGCCGTGCGGTCGCACCGTCTTGCCAACTGGTTTTACCGCCATGGGTTTAAGTTTATTGCACGGCAAATCTCGTGGCGGTCGTCAAACCGCACCAATATCGAAATACATCCCGCCGCCACCATCGGCAGACGCTTGTTCATTGACCACGGTACCGGTGTGGTAATTGGTGAAACCACCATTATTGGTGATGACTGCACGTTGTACCAAGGGGTTACCTTGGGCGGTACAGGCAAAGACAAAGGTAAACGTCATCCCACCTTGGGCAACCGTGTCATGGTGGGTGCGGGTGCCAAGGTGCTCGGTCCCATTACCATTGGTGACGACGTGCGCATTGCGGCGGGTGCCGTGGTGTTGCAGGATATCCCCTCGCATTCCACCGCGGTGGGTGTTCCCGCCCGCGTGGTTCGCCGCAAAGGCGAAAAGGTCGCGGAACTTGACCAAGTTCACATTCCCGACCCTATTACGCAGGAATTACAACGTTTGGAAAAACGTATTCAAGAATTGGAAGAACAAGTAGGAGGTACTCAACATGAAAGTTTATAATACCATGGCGCGCCAAAAGGAAGAACTGGTGACGCTCGAACCGGGTGTGGTGCGCATTTACGCGTGCGGTCCGACGGTATACAATTACATTCACATTGGTAACGCGCGCCCTCTTTGCGTGTTTGACGTGTTGCGCCGTTATTTGGAATGGCGCGGCTATACGGTGAAATTTGTGCAGAATTTTACCGATATTGACGACAAAATTATCCGTCGCGCCAACGAAGAAGGCGTGACGTACGACGTCATTGCCAAGCGCTACATTGACGAATTTCGCGTGGATGCTGCGGGGTTAGGTGTGCGCGAAGCCACGGTACATCCCAAAGCAACCGAAAATATTGATGAAATTATCGATATTGTGCGTACTCTGGAAGAAAAGGGCTACGCCTACCGTGCCGACAACGGTGACGTGTATTTCCGCACCCGCCGCGATGCCGAATACGGTAAGTTATCGCATCAACCGATTGACGATTTGGAATCGGGCGCGCGCATCGGCGTGGGCGAAGAAAAAGAAGATGCGCTCGACTTTGCGCTTTGGAAAGCCGCCAAACCCGGTGAACCTGCGTGGGAGTCCCCGTGGAGTGACGGTCGTCCCGGTTGGCACATCGAATGTTCCGCCATGGCGCGTCGGTATTTGGGCGAGTCGATTGACATTCACTGCGGCGGTCAGGATTTGATTTTTCCGCACCACGAAAACGAAGTGGCGCAAAGTGAATGTTGCAACGGTGTGCCGTTTGCGCGGTATTGGATGCACAACGGCTACATTAACGTCGATAACAAAAAAATGTCCAAATCGCTGGGCAACTTCTTTACCGTGCGTGATGTTGCCGAACAATTTGGATATGAGCCGATTCGCTTTTTCTTGATTTCGTCGTCGTATCGCAGCCCTATCAACTATAACAACGAAAGCATCGAACAAGGCAAAGCCGCGCTGACACGGTTATATAATTGCCGCGACGGTTTGGAATTTGCACTCAAAAACGCCGCCGACGGCGAAGCGGACGAAGCTGTCAAAGCATTCTGCGAGGCACGCCGCGCACAGTTTATTGAAGCCATGGACGACGATTTAAACACCGCCGACGGTATTGCCGCATGGTTTGAACTCGCCAAAGATTGCAACATTATGATTGCAAGCGGCAACGTCACCAAAGGCAGTTGCGAACTGGCACTCGGTTTGTTTAACGAATTTGCCGACGTGTTGGGGCTTTTATACAGCCGCCAAAACGACGGAGACGACGCGCAAATTGAAGAATTGGTCGAAAAGCGTCGTTTGGCGCGTGCCGAGAAAAACTGGGCAGAATCTGACCGCATCCGCGATGAACTCAAAGCCATGGGCATTATTGTCGAAGATACGCCGCAGGGCATGAAATGGCACCGTGCATAATTGAAAAGTTTTCGGACACGCTATGCTTTGATAGGAGTGACCGCAAATGTTTTCCAAAACCGAATCCATTACCATGACGTTATCGGGTGTGCACGACCAAGCTACCGGCAACGCCGCTGTTAAAGCGTTGCGGCAAGTCGACGGGGTGAAATCCGCCACCGTCAACCACCGCTTGTCGGTGGCACAAGTTACCTTTTCACCCAAAAAAACAACGGTGGATACCATCACCACCGCCCTTTCACAAGCCGGATTTCCGGTAGTATAAAACACAAAAACGACCGAGGAAAATTTAAATTTTCCTCGGTCGTTTTGTTATTTTTGTGCGACAAAACATTTCCTTTTCAGACGGCGGGATTCTACCAAAAACGCATGGACAAGCCTGTATGATAAAAGAGAACACAAAGGGAGGCATGAAACTATGGTAATACGCATGGATGCGGCACCGTCGGGACTCACGGTGTGGCTTTCGGGGGAACTCGACCATCACTCGGCGCGCACAATGCGCGAACAGGTAGATGCCGCGGTGGCGCGTTCCGATTCGGATTTGTTACGGTTGGATTTTTCGGGCGTGACGTTTATGGACAGTTCGGGGATAGGACTGATTATGGGACGGTATCGGCTGATGCAATCGCGCGGCGGTAAATTGCTGGTGGTGGGTGCCAGCGAACGTTTGCTGCGCGTGATGAAATTGGCAGGGCTGGAACACTTGCCGGTGTGGGAAACCGCATCCAAAATCGAGAATAAGAAAAAACAGGGGGTAACAAGACGATGAGAAAACCAATGAACGAAATGAAAGTATCTTTTCCCAGCCGTTCGGCAAACGAAGGGTTTGCCCGTTCGGTGGTGGCTTCGTTTTTATCACAGCTCGACCCGGCGGTGGACGAACTTGCCGATTTACGCACCGCCGTTTCGGAGGCGGTGACGAACTGCATTGTTCATGCTTACCGTGACGAAATCGGCACCATCACCATCCACATGAAACTGTTTGCCGATGGGCGCACCGTGGTCAAAATCCGTGACCGCGGTTGTGGGATTGATAACGTTGATAAGGCGATGGAACCGCTTTTTACCACGGGCGGTGACGACCGTTCGGGATTGGGATTTTCGGTTATGGAAAGCTTTACCGACCGTTTGCGTGTTTCTTCCCGCGTGGGGAAAGGCACGGTCGTGACGATGGAAAAATACATAGCGGTGCGCCATCGGCAAGAGAGGGCAGTGTGAGCAAGCGAGAACAAGCCATTTGCGATAACATGGGATTGGTACACACGTGCGCCAGACGGTTTGCGGGGCGCGGTATCGAATACGACGACTTGTTTCAAGCAGGATGCATGGGACTTGTCAAAGCAGTGGACGGTTTTGATGAAAGCAGAGGACTCAAATTTTCCACCTACGCCGTGCCGGTGATATTGGGAGAAATTCGCCGTTTGTTCCGCGACGGCGGCACGGTCAAAGTCAGCCGCACGCTCAAAGAATTGTCGCTCAAAGTTACCCGCGAACGCGAAACGTTTTTCAAGCGAGAAGGACGCGAACCCGACGTAGGCGAATTGGCAGCCATACTCGGTGTCGAACGCGAACAAGCGGCTTTGGCACTGGGGGCTTCGTTGCCCGCCTTGTCGCTGACACGTGGGGAGGATGAGGGGGACGAAATGGATATCCCGGTTGCCCCGCCCGAAGAACGCATTACCGACCGCTTGGCACTGCAACAAGTGTTGGGAGAACTTGAACCGAACGACCGGTCACTGATTTATTTGCGCTATTTTCGGCGGCAGACACAACAAGTCACCGCCGAACAGTTGGGCATGACACAAGTGCAAGTATCCCGCCGCGAACGCGCCATTTTGGGACAACTTCGCCGCCGATTATCGGGGTGATTTTAATTGGAATCTGTCCTAATGTGCCCCAATTTTGTCTAAAAGTGACAAAAATAGGCAGCGAAAAGCAAGCAAACTTTGCCTTATTTTTGTGCATAATTGCAGAAAAACGATAAAAAAGTTGAAAAAAAGAAAAAAGTTGCACAAAAATATTTACAGAAAAAGGAAAATATGATATAATGCCACTAACACAAAGGTTGCCGAACGGCAAGGGGCGCGCCGGAGGAACCGTTGTGAATAGGAAAGGAGAAATACTATGAGAAAAACAACACGAACACCCACACGGATGCTAGCCTGCTGTCTTTCGATAGCATTGCTACTTTCATGCTGCCTTTCCGGTTTGGTATTACCGGCGGCGGCAACGTCATTAGCAGAACCCGAAATCCCTTCGGCCAATCTGTTCCCGAACGGTGATTTGGAAGGAACACCGGTTGGTCTTGGATGGACATCAACAGTAACAGCCATAAACGATACCGCAGGCTTTGGCGGTAGTAAAGCACTGGAAGTGTACGGCAAAGACGGCGGTTCTAACTATGTTCAACTGAGAAACATTACGTTGCCTCAACCGCTTGTAGCGGGGAAGACATACGTTTTCCGTTATAAACTGTATGGCGGGCAAGGTTTCTTTTGGTGGAGTGATTCTTCGACGTTATCGGCTGATATTAACTGCAAAGAGGCTACTACCAAAAGTGCAACCGAATGGACACAAGTGCAGATGATTTTCTCACCCAAAGCGGATATGGCAGTCATCAACGGTTTGCATGTATACAATAAAAATCAAACCACCAACAGTGTGTATTTTGATGATTTTGAAATTGTGGAATACGTGCCGGGCATGAACTTTGTTACCGGCAGTGATGGCTCGGCACTACCGATGTCGACCAACGCGGTGTACCCCAGAAACATATTCTATAATTTCGCCGCGAATATGAGTCTTTTCAACGATAACGGCAATGACGTGTGGCGTTTTTCGGGATTAACTTCCAACTATCATTCCGGATACCTGCATTTAGATGCCATTAAACCGCCGACGGTGGCGGGTGATGAAATTGATATTTCGTTCCGCTACAAAACGGCATCGGGCAGCGTAGCTCTTAATGCCAACGATGGCAGTTTAAGCAATGTGACAAATGTTGCCGACCCCAATAACACGGGTTGGAAGATTTATACGGCAAAGGCAAATATCGTTTCTTTTACTTGGATATATTACTTGGTTTTTTCCGGTACAACGGAAGTACTTATCGATGATTTTTATATCGGCCAGACCACGGCAGTGGATATTACCAATTCTGTTGTTAAAGTCGCGGCTCAAGAGTCGGTCGATTTAGCGTATACTGTGAAACCTGCTAATAATACCGTAACGTGGTCTTCGTCGGATGAAGCCATTGCCACGGTTGATAACAACGGCAAAGTTACCGGTGTAGTACCCGGTAAAGTTGTTATTACCGCAACGCTTCCTAACGGAAAAACCGATACGTGTGAAGTAACGGTAACGCGTCCTGTTGTGCGTAATGAGTTTTTCCCCAACGGCGATATGGAGGGTACTCCTGTCGGCAGCGGTTGGGAAACTGCCAACTCCACCGTGAACGCCACGGCAGGTTTTGGCGGCGGTAAAGCGTTGGAAATTTTGGGAGCCGTGGATGCTACCAAGAGCGTGCAACTGACCAACATTACTTTGGCAGAACCGCTTACAGCGGGGAAAACCTATCTTTTCCGTTATAAACTGTATGGCGGCAGCGGTCATATTTGGTGGAGTGACAGCACAACTCTTCCGGCTTCCTACAATTTCCATGCTGCGGCAACAAAATCTGCCAACGAATGGATGGAAGCACAACTGGTATTTACTCCGTCTGCCAACATGTCGGTTATTAAAGGTCTGTATGTTTATAACGCGAACAAAGACGGCACCAGCGTGTATTTTGATGATTTTGCCATTACGGAATACGTTCCGGGTATGAACATGATATCCGGCGAAAACGGCTCGGCGTTGCCGCTTTCGGCAGCACCGGGTGTAAACTCGGTATTTAGTAAATTTACCGTGAATTTGGCGCAAGACGGCGATAACGCCGTTTGGAAATTATCAGGATTGGACGAAACGGACAAATACCTTTTGTTAGGTCATATTGCCCCTGTGGTAACAGCGGGAGATAAGCTGATTGTTTCTTTCCGCTACAAGGGCGTTAACGGAACAGCCAAAGCAGTAATGACCACCGGCAACATTGCCAATGCCATCGTTACTCATACCACATCTACCGCTGTGGATGCAGAGGGTTACAGCACGTATAGTGCCGTTATTACAATGCCAAGCATTAACCTTAACTGGTCGGCACGGCTCAAATTCACCGGTGCGACCGAAGTGTATATCGATGATTTCTACGTGGCGGAAAGCACAGGTTTGGAAGTTTCCGACTTGGTGGTAGCTTCGGGTGCTACGCAAGTATTGACCGGAACGCAGGTTCCCGTGTCGGTGAAGGTTTCCAATCCTCGCACGGAAGATATCGATCAAGACATCATGGTGGACTTGCGCGCCACTAACGGCGAAGCCGATATCAAACTGGCAACCTTGACTCATCAAGGCGGCTTACAAGCAGGGGCGCAAACCGTGTTGACTACCGCTGTTCCTTGGACGGCTTTGAAAGGCGAATGGGTCATTTCTGCCCGCGCCCACACCTTGCTGGCAGCGGAAGAGCGGAACGGAACCCAAACCAATCTCCGCGTAGCAGACGCACTCTTGAACGCGCCTGCTTTGGCACAAGCGAGCGGCTACAACAAGTTAATATTCAGCGATGATTTTGACACCGCTAACGTGGATACCACCTATACCGGCAACTACGGCTACAAATGGTATTTGACCGATTTGACCGATATTTCGGGTGACGCTTCTGACTACACGTTGACTGAAAACGGTATTCTTCTGGAAGCGGATAACATGCGGTACAACTGGTTGCTCTGTACCATGGATGGCAGAACCGCCGCCGGTTGGCGTGGATTTACTCACGGGTACTTGGAATTCCGCACACGGTTCAACCATAATAAAGATGCAGATGCCCCGTCCGGTTCCAAAGGTCCGGCTATTTGGTCGTTCCCGCCCGAAACCATCTCTTCGGCTGCCGGCACCTTAAACCGTCACGTAGAAATGGACTGGATGGAATATTGGGGCGATGCATACGGCGATATGCATTGGACCATTACTATGCACGACCAAATGAGCCCCAGCGGAACACAACATATCAACAACGGGAAATCGTATGGCATCAACGGCGACGAACTTGATATTGGCGACGGCGAGTGGCATACCGTTAGCTATTCGTGGAGCGAAGGTGTTTTGGTAGCGTACGTTGATGGGGTACAATGTTTCAGCCAAACGTGGAGCGAAGACGGCAGCGAAACCTATCCGGCAACGACGGTCAGAACAGGAACAGCTCGTGCAGATGCTCTTTCAACGTTTGACAACCAGCTTTCTCCGCTCATTCTTGCCGGTTCAAAGGGCTGGCCGCTCGAAATTGACTATATCCGCGTGTGGCAAGCCGACGGACAAGCAGCAAATGTGATTCCGCAGGCAGACGAAGACACGGTAATTTCGTCAATGACATGGGCACACAACGCTTCCCGTGTACTTCCGCTTGCTGACAATGCTTCCGTTATGTGGCATTCCAGCAATCCTGCCGTCGCAACAGTAGGCAACGGAAAGGTAACGGCTCACCATAGTGGTCAAGCGGTCATATCGGCGTACACGGCGGACGCTTTACTTGAACAATATACACTTACCGTAGACGATTTGGGAGAACGGTTGCCTATCGGTGATTTTGAATCGCTCGCAGATGCCGATGACGCCACGTGGCATCACAGCGACCCCAACTACACTCTTATTGCCGACGGCAAAGGTTCGGTTGTTACCGAAGTCGATGGCAATCGTGTCTTGGCAATGCCTGCGGGAACGTACGGTTATCTCTATCAAGCCAACATCAAACCCGGTAAAACCTATCGTTTCTCCGGTCGTGTTAAAGGCTCGGTTGGTGCCAATTTGGTACAGTTCTATACTCTACCGTTATACGATGGTTCCACCGTGACAAAACAACCGACAGCAGGTCATACTGAGGATGAATGGGTAGAATTCTCATACACCTTTACCACCTATAACGTGGTCAACGGGGCATACGCTTGCGAAAGAAATTACAGCATGATTTTGCGTAACAGCGGTACAACCACCGCGTACTTTGATGATTTGTCGTTGGTAGAAACCGATGGTTACATCATCCAGGGAATCGGCAAAAAACTTTCGTCGAGCAGCAGTAATTTAGGGTTGCTCAACGGTTGTTTCCCGACACTGGATAAAACGCAATACACCTTTACTTTGGCAGCGGAAAACACCGCGGTATTCGCGCAAACTTCCGCTTCGGTACTCACGGCTACCGCTTTGGGTACCACCAACGTAACGGTTACCGCCACTCCCATTGACGGCGGTACACCGCTGACGGCTACCGTTAAAGTAACGGTCGAATAATCCTTTTCGCAAACACGAAAGAGCGTGGCGTTTGCCACGCTCTTTCTCCTGTGATAAAAAAACTCTTGCATTTTTAATATAAGTATGGTATACTGCATACAGTGATAACGATTTCTAGTAAAGGAGTGGGGCGACCCGCTCCTTTGTGTTTGTCGCTTAAAGGGAGATGAAAACACATGGCACAACCAAAAAAAGCGGGTGGCGGTAACATTGCCGCTGTTTGCCGCACACTGGCGCAACCCGCCGCCGAACAACTGGGGCTGTCCCTTTGGGATGTCCGTTTTGTCAAAGAGGGGACCGATTGGTTCTTGCGCATTATCATTGATAAACCCGATGGTGTCACTATCAATGATTGTGTCGACATGACACATTTGATGAATCCCATTTTGGACAAAGCCGACCCCATTTCGCAATCGTATTGCTTGGAGGTTATGTCACCGGGGATTGAACGGGAACTGACTCGCCCCGAACATTTTGCCGCTTATGTGGGCGAACTTGTCAACGTCAAACTCATTCGTCCCGACGAAAACGGCGAACGCGAAACGGTCGGTGTGTTACTGGGTGAGGGCGACGGCGAAGTCACCTTGCAAACCGACGAAGAAACAACACGCATATTTTCCCGCAAAGAAATTGCCGCGGTACACGTGGTCGATACGTGGGATGAAGATATAATAACGGAGGAATGACACAAAATGAGTAACAACGCAGAATTTTTTGACGCCTTGCGGCTGCTCGAAAAGGAAAAAGGAATTGACGGCGAATACTTGCTCGAAAAGATTCGCGCCGCCATCATCTTGGCTGTAAAAAAAGATTACGGCGGAAAAGAAAACATCCGTGTTATCATGGATTCGCAAACAGGTGAATTTTCGGTAGCCTTGCTCAAAACCGTGGTGGAAGAACTTACCGACCCGGACGAAGAATTATTGCCCGAACAGGCGGTAAAATATTCCAAAAAAGCCAAAGTCGGCGACGTGGTGGAAATTAAGTTAGAAACCAAACAATTCGGTCGTATCGCGGCGCAAACCGCCAAACACGTGATTCGCCAAGGCATCCGCGAAGCGGAACGCGGTCAAAAATTTGTGGAATTCCAACGCCATAATCAAGAATTGGTCACGGCACTGGTTTCCCGTGTGGATCCCAAAACGGGTGCTGCCACGGTGGAAATCGGCAAATCCGAAGCTGTGTTACCCAAAAACGAACAAGTCGGCGAAGAAGTGTTGCGCGAGGGTATGCGTATCAAAGTATACGTGGTGGACGTCAAAGACACCGAAAAAGGCCCCCGTGTACTCATTTCGCGCACGCACCCCGGTTTGGTAAAACGCTTGTTCGAAATGCAAGTACCCGAAATTTTTGACGGCACGGTAGAAATCAAAGCCATCTCGCGCGAGGCGGGTTCCCGTACCAAGTTAGCAGTTCTCGCTCACGACGAAAACGTGGATGCTGTCGGCGCTTGCATCGGTGCCAAGGGCGTTCGCGTGGCAGAAATTGTGGAAGAACTCGGCGGCGAAAAAATCGACATCGTCGAGTACAGCGAAAACCCCGAAGAATTCATTGCCGCGGCTTTGGCTCCCGCCAAAGTTGTCAGCGTGGAAGTTGACCCCGATGGCAACAAAGCCTGTCGTGCCACCGTGCCGGATGCGCAACTGTCCTTGGCCATCGGTAACAAAGGTCAAAACGCTCGCTTGGCGGCAAAACTGACCGGTTGGAAAATTGATATTCGCCCCGAAAGCGGTTTTTACGGCGAAGACGAAGAATAACAAAAATAACAGCAATACTAACGTTTAGGAGGAAGGGCAATGCCGACAACCAAAAAAATACCGCTTCGCAAATGTACCGGCTGCGGTGAAATGAAACCCAAACGCGAACTGATTCGTGTGGTAAAAGGTCCCGAGGGGGATATTTCACTGGACACTACCGGTAAAAAAGCGGGGCGCGGCGCCTATGTGTGTCCGTGTGTGGATTGCTTGGCAGATGCCCGCAAAGCCAGACGATTGGAAAAAGCGTTTTCCTGCCGTATTCCCGAAGCGGTGTACACGCAACTTGAAGAGGAAATGAAAACTTATGAATAAGCATAAGCTTTTGGGGCTTTTGGGTATGTGCCGTCGTGCCGGACGGTTGGTAACGGGATTTGATGCCGCTGTTACCTTGTGCAAAGAACCGTCGGTACTGCTTATGGTGGCACAAGATGCCTCGCCCCGCACGGTGAAGGAACTGCGTTTTCACGTAAAACAGCAACCGCTGTATACGGCGCCGCTTAAAAAAGAAGAACTTACCGAGGCACTCGGTTTGCAAAAACCGGTGGCGGTACTGGCAACCGCCGACGAAGGCTTTGCCAAAGCGATGCGCCAATATCTTATAGAGGAGGAATCCTAATTATGATGATTAAATACCGTGTCAGTGACGTCGCCAAAGATTTTGGTGTACCCGGCAAAGCGGTGATTGAACTTCTTGCCCGCTTTGACGAAACCCCAAAAAAGAGCGCCACTGCCTTGCAAGAAGAGGAACTGGATTTGGTGTTTGAAGTTTTTACCCAACAACACCAAATGGATAATTTGGAAGAATATTTTGCCGAAGCGGAAGCTCGCCGCACAGCAAAAACAGCAGCCGCGCCCAAAGCACAACCGGCAGAGGAGCCCAAACAAGAAGCGGCTGCTCCCGCCAAAGAAGAGGGCGGCATTGTCATTCCGCAACAACAACCCAAAAAGAAAGAAAAATCTGCTCCCGTGCCGCGTGCTCAAATTGAGCGCCGCACGGTGGATACCCGCAGTGTGCAAACCAACATCGGCGACAAATACGACGAAAAATTTGACGTGATGGCACAAACCTCCAACCGTGTACGCGGTGACGGCGGCGCTATCAAAAAACAAAAAATCAACCAACGTTCGCAACAATACAAAAAACCGCAACGTCGCCGCGAAACCGAGGCGGAGCGTCTGCAACGGATTGAAGCCGACCGTAAAAAGAAACAAATGACCATCACGGTGGGCGAGACCATCACCGTTTCGGAATTGGCAGTGCGCCTGAAAGCCACCGTGGCAGAAGTTATCAAAAAACTCATGATGCTCGGTTCTATGGTTACCGCCAACGAAGAAATCGACTTCGATACGGCGTTCTTGGTGGCGGAAGAATTCCACGTTAAAGTGGAACGCGAAGTGGTCGTCACTATTGAAGAACAAATCATCGACGATAGCGAAGACGTGGACGGCGACTTGCAACCCCGCGACCCGATTGTGGTGGTGATGGGTCACGTTGACCACGGTAAAACCTCGGTGCTCGATGCTATCCGCAAAACCAAAGTCACCGACGGTGAAGCGGGCGGTATTACGCAACATATCGGTGCATACCGTACCAAAATTCAAGGCCAGTCCATCACCTTTTTGGATACCCCCGGTCACGCGGCGTTCACCGCCATGCGTGCGCGCGGTGCTCAGGTGACCGATATTGCCATTTTGGTGGTAGCAGCCGACGACGGTATCATGCCGCAAACGATTGAAGCGATTAACCATGCCAAAGCGGCAGGGGTTTCGATTATTGTTGCCATCAACAAAATGGATAAACCCACCGCCAACCCCGACAAAGTCATGCAACAACTCACCGAATACGAACTGGTTCCCGAAGAATGGGGCGGCGATGTCATGTGCGTACCGGTATCGGCTCTCACGGGCATGGGCATCGACAAATTGCTCGAAGCGGTGTTGCTGGTAGCCGAAATCAAAGAACTCAAAGCCAATCCCGACCGCGCCGCCAAAGGCTCGGTTATTGAAGCACGGCTCGATAAAGGCCGCGGTCCGATTGCCACCTTGTTGGTGCAAAACGGTACCTTGCACGCGGGCGACATTGTCGTGGCGGGCACCGCCGTGGGCAGAGTGCGTGCCATGACCGACGATTGCGGCCGCAAGGTCAACAGCGCCGGTCCGTCTGTTCCGGTCGAGATTATGGGCCTTGCCGAAGTGCCGACCGCGGGTGACACCTTCAACGCGGTGTCCGATGAACGCTTGGCGCGTCAGTTGGTGGAACAACGTAAACAATCCGCCAAAGAAGAAGTGTTCAAACAATATCAAAAGGTTACACTGGATAACCTGTTTGACCAAATGCACGAAAACGATATGAAAGAGCTCAACATCATCATCAAAGCCGATGTGCAAGGCTCGGTCGAAGCATTGCGTCAATCGCTCGAAAAACTCAGCAACGAAGAAGTGCGTGTGCGCGTTATTCACGGTGCGGTGGGCGCTATCAGCGAAAGCGATATTACCTTGGCACAAGCATCCAAAGCAATCGTGGTCGGCTTTAACGTACGTCCCGACCCCATGGCGCAACTCACCGCCGAACAAATGGAAGTGGATATGCGTATGTATCGCATCATCTATGACTGCTTAGACGAAATCGAAGCCGCCATGAAAGGCATGCTCGCACCCAAAACGCGCGAAGTGTTGCACGGTCGTGCCGAGGTACGCCAAGTGTACCGCATCAGCAACGTTGGCTTGGTTGCCGGTTGCTACGTGCTCGACGGCAAAGTCTATCGTAACGATTTGTTGCGCATTGTGCGTGATGGCATTATCATCGGCGACGATAAGATGATTTCGCTCAAACGCTTCAAAGATGACCAAAAAGAAGTTGCCCAAGGCTACGAATGCGGTATCGGTTTGGAAAAATTCACCGACATTCAAGAGGGCGACATTTACGAGACCTATATCATTGAGGAGTATAGAGATTAAGGGGGCTTTTGTATGTCCGGTTATCGAATGGACCGTACCGGTGAAGACATCATGCGGGAACTGACCGCCATTTTGCGTACGGTCAAAGACCCGCGTGTGTCGGGACTTATCAGCATTGTTCGTGCCGAAGTAACACGGGATATGTCGTATGCGACGGTGTATATCAGTTCGATGGACGGTATCGAAGCGGCAAAAAACGCGGTCAAGGGTTTGACTTCGGCCGCGGGTTACATGCGGCGTGAATTGGGTGCGGCGCTCAAATTACGTCACGTTCCCGAACTGCGCTTTGTCGCAGACGATTCCATTGCTTACAGTTCCAAAATTGCGCAAACCCTGCGCGATTTACAAACGGAGGACGACCAATGAGTACGGCGGTAACGGTAAAAAAAGCCGCCGCCATGCTGAAAGCCGCCGATAATATCTTGATACTCACGCACCAGTTTCCCGATGGCGATACACTCGGTAGCGCTTTTGCGCTGTGCCGCGCGTTGCAAACCATGGGTAAAAAAGCGCGGGTGCTTTGTCACGATGCCATTCCTGAAAAATACGACTACATGACTGCCGCGGTGTCGCAACCCGATTTTGAAGAATCGTTTGTGTGCGCGGTGGACGTGGCGGACAGCAAATTGCTGGGGGAATCCTTGCAATCCTATGTCGACCGTGTGGAACTTTGCATCGACCACCACGGCTCGCACCGTGCCTTTGAAAAGCACTTGTTGCTCGACGCCGCCATGGGCGCTACCGCCATGCTGATTTATCAAGTAATAACGGAAATGGGGGTAGCGGTGGATACCGTCATGGCCGATTGCCTATACACCGGTATTGCCACCGACACGGGTTGCTTTAAGTATAGCAATACCAACCCGCTTGCTCACCGCATGGCGGCCCAGCTGATGGAAGCGGGAGCCAATGCCGAAGCCATTAACCGTGCCATGTTCGACATCAAATCCCGCGCACGGGTACAGCTCGAACAAGCGGCATTGCAATCTATTGTGTTTTACGATGAAGGTCGCACCGCTTTTATGCGCATCACCGAAGAAATGATTACACAAGCGGGTGCGAACGAAAACGATATGGAAGGCTTATCTCCCTTGCCCCGTCAAATCGAGGGGGTTTGGGTGGGCGTGATGATGCGCCAAAAAGCCGACGGTGATTACAAAATCAGTGTACGCACCGGCACTCATGCCGATGCTTCCGCCATTTGCGGATTGCTCGGTGGCGGGGGACATCCCCGTGCTGCCGGTTGCACCTTGTCGGGAGAAGCGGAACAGCTTATCGAAACCGTGCGAAAAGCCATTCACAAAGCCGTTCCGCGTATAGCAAACGTATGAACGGTATTTTGTGTATTGATAAACCGCAACGCATGACGTCGTTTGATTGTTGTGCACTGTTGCGCCGCCTGACGGGCGAAAAAAAGGTCGGTCACGCGGGAACGCTTGACCCCATGGCAACGGGGGTCCTGCCGCTCATGTTCGGCAAAGCCACTCGTGCCATTCCGTTGCTTCCCACCCATCGCAAAAGCTATCGTGCCGCGGTACAGTTCGGCTTTACCAGCGATACGCTCGACGTGTGGGGAACTGTATCAAAAACAGAAAAACCGTTTCCAACCTTATCGGAGATAGAAGCGATACTCCCGCAATTTACGGGCGATATTTTGCAAGTTCCGCCCATGATGTCGGCGCTCAAAAAGGATGGTGTGCGGTTGTACGACTTAGCGCGCCAAGGCATTGAAATTGAGCGCGAAGCCCGTCCTGTGACCATATACGCGCTGACAATCGAAGCCTACGACCAAAAAAAGGGTCTGCTTACCATCACGTGCGATTGCTCGGCAGGTACGTACATTCGCACTTTGTGTGACGACATGGGACAAGCTCTCGGCCCCGGCGCGGTGCTCAGCAGTTTGCGGCGTACCGTAGCGGCAGGATATACCTTGTTGTCGTGTTTAACCATTGAACAATGCCGTGCCTTGGCAGAACAAGGTGCTCTTTTAGAGCACGTGTTGCCCACCGAAACCGCTTTTGCAACCTATACGGCGCTTGCTGTTACCAAAGCACAAGCCACCCGTTTTCAAAACGGTGGGGAACTTGCCGCCGAACGGTTGCCGATGCCCCTTGCCGAGGGCGAAACGGTGCGCGTCAACGCACCCGACGGCACGTTCGTGGGACTGGGCCGGTTGGAACAACAAAATTTACGTGTCTTACGTATTTTTAAGGAGTGATTACCATGAGTGAGGAAATCATTCGTCAAGAACAAACAAACCTTACCGAACAACTCCCCAAAGCCAAAAAGCGCGGCAAAGTTCGTTATGCCGCACCGCTTGGCTTTTTGGTGTTGTTTTTGGCACTTATCGGGTGTATCTCTGTGCTGACAAGCGCGGTGCGCTTGGTGAATCGTTGGAACGATGACACCCCGTTGCGCGAGGAATTGTATACCTTTTTGGAGCCGGTTATGCAGTTTTGCCCCTCAGATTTTGAAAGTGTCGAAACCGCCAAAGACTCCGATTCGCTGTTGCTCGCGGCGGCTTACCGTGTGACCGAAGCAGAACGCATTCGCCAACTGCGCGAAAAGGACGAAAACTGCGCTTATCCGCTGGAAGAAACGCTGTTTCGTATGATTGTGCCGCAGGCGGAGGTGGAAAAATCTTATGCCGCCTTGTTTGGCGAAGCAAAGCTCACTCACCGTACGGTGGGGGATATGGAATACGTGACCGACAAAAAAAGTTACTACATTCCGCTAACTCTTAATACTTCGGGATATGTACCGGTGCTGGGAAAAATCAAAAAGAAAAAAGATACCTACACCGTCAAAGTCGCGTACGTATCCAACAACGATATTGAGTATGACGAACGCGGTAACGCCATCGAACCCACCGAAAAAATGGCAAAATATTCTCAGTGGTACAAAGTACAGCGTACCGACGACGGTCTTACCTTACTTTCCGTCTCGGCCGATTCGTAATAATAAAAACCGTGTGTTGCATCGGCAACACACGGTTTTTCGTTTTGTTGGGGTATTATTTCAAAAATCCGTTGACAATTTCTTCTTCGGCTTGTTGCTCGGTGAGCCCCAGCGTCATCAATTTAATAAGCTGTTCCCCCGCAATTTTACCGATAGCCGCTTCGTGAATCAGCGAAGCGTCCAAGTGATTGGCAACAATTTCGGGGATAGCGCACACGCTGGCATCGTCCATTAAAATGGCGTCACATTCCGTGTGCCCGCTGCAACGGTTGTTACCGTGAATACGCGAAACAAAGCGTTGCTTGGAGCGGTCCTTTGCCACCGAACGCGAAATCACGTTGGCGGAGGAATCTTCACCGTTGAGTTCGACGGTAAAATCGGTTTCGGCAAATTGGTCACCGTGTGTCATGAGTTTTTCGCGAATTACTAAGGAAGCGCCGTTTGCCACCTTGGCATCCGTGACACGGCGGGTGGAATCCACCCCCTTGATTTGGGTAGTTTCCAGTTCCATTACGGCGCCTTCTTCCAGCACAATCACCGTTTGCGGATTCATCACGCGTTTGCCGTTACCGTCACCGTCGCCGTAGTGCTTTTCCACGTACCGCACTTTGGCGTTTTTGCCCACGTAAAACGTGTGTACCCCGTCGTGACGCGATTCTTCATCGCCGCTGTTGTGAATACCGCACCCCGCCACAATGGTAACGTCGGCGTTGTCACCGATGAAGAAGTCGTTGTAAACCAGTTCCTGCAACCCCGCTTGGCTGATGATAACGGGAATATGCACACTTTCGTTTTTGGTATTCGGTTTAATGCGAATATCGATTCCTGCTTTATCGGTTTTGGTTACAATATCAATATTAGCGGTGGTGGCGCGCCCCGCCGCTTCGCCGTTTGCGCGGATGTTATACGCCCCTTCGGGAACGTCGTGCAAATCCGCCACGGCTTCCAATAACGTTTTTTCAATCGTGTTCATCGTTTACACCAACTTTTCTGTTAACGCTTGGCAAGTTCCTGCTTTGTCCAAAAGTCGCGGCAAAATGGTGGCGGGTGTGCCAACGTCGGTAATTTCGCCGCCCGCAATCACCACGATTTTATCCGCAATGTTCAAAATGCGTTCTTGGTGCGAAATTATCAGAATGGAACCGCCCTCTTTTTCGTGCATGTTTTCAAACACGCGAATGAGGTTTTGAAAACTCCACAAATCAATGCCCGCCTCAGGCTCGTCAAACACCGTCACGCGCGTTCCCCGCACCATCACGGTGGCAATTTCAATGCGTTTGAGTTCGCCGCCCGATAAACTGGCGTTGATTTCGCGGTTGATGTAATCCTTGGCGCACAACCCCACTTCGGACAAATAGGCGCACGCTTCGGTCACCGACATTTTCTTGCCCGCGGCAAGCGACAACAAATCGCGCACCGTAATGCCCTTAAAACGGACAGGTTGCTGAAACGCAAAACTAATGCCGCGGTTGGCGCGTTCGGTAATGGAAAGCGCGGTAATATCCTCGCCGTCGAGCAAAATCGAACCGTTTGTCGGTGTCAAAATCCCTGCAATCACCTTGGCAAGGGTAGATTTACCGCCGCCGTTGGGACCGGTAATAGCCACAAACCGTTCGTCAATCGTGAGATTCACGTCTTTTAAAATATCTTTTTGCCCGTCATCGGCCGTGACGGTGTAATCAATGTGTTTCAGTTCTAACATGCTTGTCCTCCGTTTTTGCAGATGGTACTATTGTATCACGTTTTTTTACAAATTAAAAGAGTAAAAAACAAAAAATGTCGGTTCCGTAATTTGCCACATTGGCAAAGACTTGTATCTTTGCAAAAAGTATGCTATACTGTCTATTAGTTATTATAAGGGGGAGTATGCCGTGATTTATTTGGATAACAGTGCCACCACCGCCGTTTTGCCGTCGGTAGCCGAGGCAATGGTACAAGTGATGACACAAGAATACGGCAACCCCTCTTCTTTACACACCTTGGGTGTCAAGGCGGAATCTGCCGTCACCACGGCACGGCAAGCCGTTGCTAAGTTAATCGGCGCTTCGGCTGACCAAGTGGTTTTTACCGGCAGCGGCACCGAGGCGAATAATTTGGCAATCTTGGGCGGTGCGGCGGCAAAAAACCGCCGTCCTCACGTGGCGGTCACCACCGCTGTCGAACATCCCTCGGTTGCCGCCTGTTTTGACGAACTCGAAAAACAAGGTTGGTCGGTTGTGCGCCTCATTCCAAACGAAGAGGGTATCATCACACCCGAACAAGTCGCCAATGCGTGCAGTGCCGATACCACACTCGTCAGCATCATGGCAGTTAATAACGAAACGGGCGCTCGTTTTGATATCCCCGCCATGGCAGCGCAGGTAAAGCGTATCGCACCGGGGGCACTGTTTCATACCGATTGCGTGCAAGCGGCGGGCAAACTGCCGTTGTTTGCCGAGCGGTGGGGCGTGGATTTGCTGTCCGTCAGCGGTCACAAACTGCACGGCCCCAAAGGGGTAGGGGCGCTGTATATCCGCAAAGGTGTCCGTTTGTTGCCCCGCATACTCGGCGGCGGGCAAGAACAAGGGTTGCGTTCGGGCACCGAGCCGGTTCCCGCCATTGTCGGTTTCGGCGCCGCCGCGGCACAAATCGCTCCCTTTGCCGAACAAGAAAAACACTACACGCAGTTGCGTGAAGCTTTGCTTTCAGAACTGAAAACGTTGCCCGACGTGCGTTTGCATTTGCCCGCAAATGCCGTGCCGTACATTGTCAACTTTTCGCTCGTGGGTTTTCGCAGTGAAACGCTGGTGCATTTTTTGGCATCGCGCGGGATTTTTGTTTCGGGCGGGTCAGCGTGTTCCAAAGGTAAGCACAGTCCCGTACTGACTGCCTTGGGATTGCCCGAACGGGAAATTGACAGTTCCCTGCGTATCAGTTTTTCGTATCACAATACCGAAGAGGAGATACACGCCTTGGCAGCAGCATTGAAAGAAGCCGCTGCCACGTTACAAAGGAGAAAATAAACGGATGAACAAGTTTTTCTCATTTTTCAAAACCATTATCCCCGTCAAAGGTGACAGCAAACGCGAATGGGTTCGTAAACTGGCGTTTTTGCTCTCACTGACGGTGTTTATCGGTTGTGCGGGGTATTTGATTGACGATTTGCTGTTGCAACCGTATCACACACAAAAAATCACGCAGCAAGCGCAGGATTGGTATCATACCGAACAAAACGAGATACCGCACCCCCCAAAAGAAGAGGAAGAACCTGTCGTTTATCCCGAAAAAATGGACCCTTCCTTTTATTCTCTGTACCGCCGCAATCAAGATATCAAGGCATGGCTTACCTTTGCCACCACGGGGGACGATTTATTCAATGGCGCCATCGATAATCCCGTGGTGCAAACGGGGGATAACGATTTCTACCTTAACAAAAACTTTCTCAAACAACCCGAAAAAGCGGGAACGTTGTATTTTGACTACCGTAACGACTTGTCGGCGGATGCGACCAACCGTAACCTGATTATTTACGGTCATAACTTAAACAGCGGTCTTATGTTTTCTCGTTTCAATCTGCTCGCAGCGGGCAACGTGGATTATGCGCGCCGCCTGACAACGCTCACGCTGGATACATGGTATGGGGAACAACGGACGTATAAAGTGTTTGCCGTCATGATTATCAACGCGGCAAACAAAGAAGAAAAAATGTTCAACTACCTGCGTACCAAATTCACCGACGATTCGTTTTTGGAGTTTACCGACCAAATTCGCCGTCGTTCGCTGTTTGATTTTGGCGACGTGGATATCCAAAAAACCGACGAAATTATCACGCTTTCTACTTGCTCGAACAAACGCGAAACCAAATTGACCGATGCGCGCACCGTCATTGTCGCGCGCCGCGTGCGCGAAGGGGAAGACCCCGCGGTGGATACCACCAAAACCATTCGCAACGATGATGTGTTAATGCCGAAAATGTGGTATATCGCCACCAAAAACGAATTGCCGGAAGAATACCGTTAAAGTGTATCTTTGCTTTGCAAAGATGCACAGCGAAAAAAGTTGAGTTAAAAGTGTGAGGATAAAATAAATGAACGAAATTATTTTGATAAAAAACGGTGAGCTGGCGCTCAAAGGCTTAAACCGCAGTACGTTTGAAGAAGTATTGCTGAAAAATTTGCGTCATCGCTTGCGTGCAGTAGGGAACTTTACGTTCCGTAAAGCGCAATCCACCGTGTATATTGAACCGCGCGACGAGGTAACGGATTGGGATACGGTGAGCGACTGTGTTGCCAAGGTGTTTGGTATTTCGGCATTTTCCCGCGCCTGTGTGGTCGAAAAAGATTTAGAAGCCATCAAAGCCGCCGCAGCCGAATATTTGGCACCGTCGTTGCAAGCCGCACGCACGTTCAAGGTGGAAGCCAAACGCGCCGACAAGCAATTCCCGCTGACTTCTCCGCAAATTTGTGCCGAGGTAGGCGGTGCTGTATTAAGCGCGTTTCCGCACTTGACGGTGGACGTTCACACGCCTGAGGTGACCGTTTGGGTAGAGGTGCGCGATTTTGGTGCCTACATTCACGGCCCGCAGCAACAAGGCGCGGGCGGTATGCCGGTGGGCACGGGCGGAAAAGCCGCCATTTTGATTTCGGGCGGCATTGATTCCCCCGTTGCGGCTTACATGATGGCAAAACGCGGGATTTCGCTTTTCGGTGTTCATTTTGCGTCTCCGCCGTACACCAGCGAGCGCGCGGAAATGAAAGTGGTTTCCCTGCTCGAAAAGGTCAGCGAATACGCAGGGCACATGTCGCTTGCGATTGTTCCTTTTACCCATATTCAAGAAGAAATCGGCAAACATTGCCCCGAAGAACTGTTCACCTTGATAATGCGCCGTTTTATGATGCGTATTGCCACGCGTTTGGCACAAGAAAACGAATGCTCGGCGCTGATTACGGGCGAAAGTGTGGGGCAGGTTGCCAGCCAAACCCTGCCCGCGCTGGTGTGTACCGACGCGGTAGCCGATTTGCCCGTTTTGCGCCCCGTAATTGGCATGGATAAAGAAGAAATCATCGCCGTTTCGCGGCGTATCGATACGTTTGACATTTCCATTCAACCGTACGAGGACTGCTGTACGGTGTTTACCCCGCGTCATCCGCGTACCCGCCCTCGTATT
Organism: Acutalibacteraceae bacterium; assembly: GCA_045578425.1. Taxonomy (GTDB): domain Bacteria; phylum Bacillota; class Clostridia; order Oscillospirales; family Acutalibacteraceae; genus RGIG3009. The sequence continues at coordinate 36,913 of JAZNKF010000038.1, read as the reverse complement.
GAGGAGTTACAAGCGGCAGAAGCGGCGCTCGCGGTAGACGAACTCATAGAGGAAGCCATTGCCGGTGTCAGATATCGGAAAATCTAACAAGGTGGTGAAAACCATGAATGCGGAAATTATTTCGGTCGGAACCGAACTGCTTTTAGGGGATATTCTCAATTCTAACAGCCAGTTTTTGTCGCGTGAATTGGCGGCTTACGGGATTGATATTTTGTATCAATCCACCGTCGGCGATAACAAAGAACGTTTGGAGCAAACGTTGCGTACCGCACTGTCCCGCTGTGACATGGTTATCTTGACGGGCGGTTTAGGTCCCACAGAAGATGATATCACGCGTGAGGTAGCGGCAGAAGTTTTGGACTTACCGTTAGAACTGCACGAAGAAAGTTTAGGGCGCATTCAAGAATACTTTGCCAGTACCGGCAAAGAATACACCGAAAACAACCGCAAACAAGCGATGTTACCGCAAGGGTGTCTGGTGTTGCCCAACGACCGCGGCACCGCGCCCGGTTGTGTCATGCAAAAAGACGGCAAACACGTCGTTTTACTTCCCGGTCCTCCGTATGAACTGACGTTGATGTTCACTCAGTACGTCGCCCCGTATTTGTCGCAGTGTTCGGGCGGCACCATTTATTCGCACATTGTCGGTGTGTTTGGTATCGCCGAGTCTGCTATTGGCGAACGATTGCAAGATTTGATGGCAAACAGCAATCCGACCGTAGCCCCCTATGCCAAAGAAGGGGAAGTGATTGTTCGCATTACTGCCAAAGCCGCCACCAAAGAAGAAGCAGATGCTATGTGCAAACCGATTATTGCGGAAATTTGTGACCGTTTAGGCAATGCCGTGTACGGTGTGGATGCGGGCAACTTGTCCAAACGCGTGGTAACGCTGCTTGATGAAAACAACATGAAGATTGCTACCGCTGAATCGTGTACCGCGGGCATCCTTTCGGGAAAACTGACCGAAGTTTCGGGTGCCTCACGCGTGTTCGAATGCGGTGTTGCCGCCTATTCCAAAGAAATCAAACACCAAGTACTGGGTGTTGACGAAATTATTTTAGAAGAGAAAGGCGCCGTTTCTCCCGAAACCGCCGGTGCCATGGCAAACGGTGCCCGTTTGGTGGGGAACGCGGATATCGGTGTGGGTATTACCGGTGTCGCGGGACCCGAAACCAGCGAAGGCAAAGCCGTCGGCACGGTATACGTTGCCCTGGCGGACGAAAAGCGGGTATGGGTTAAAAAGATTTTAGCCGGTCATAATGACGAGGACCGTGAACATATCCGTCACATTGCCACGTCGTATGCACTGGATATGGTGCGCCGTTATCTGGAAGCCTTACCCGGTGTAATGGCGGGCGGACAGTTGTGGGAACAATTACCGCCGGTCGAACGTACCGTAGCGCCCACAGTTTCCAGAGCAAAACGCCGTGCGCTTTTGTGGCGATGGTTGTCTGCGCTACTGGTGCTTTTGATTGCCGCCGCGTTTTTGATATACACACAAGTGTATGTTCCCTACCGTAACGAAAAACGTTTTAACGACTTGTTGGCAATTTATACCGACAGCCAGCCGACAGATAACCCCTCGGTGAACTATCCCTCGGGAATTTTAACGCAGTTTATGTCGTTGTATCAAGGCAACGATGATATTCGCGGTTGGCTTACCGTGGCGGGAACGCGAATTAACTATCCCGTCATGGAAGAACCGTCGTTTGATTACTACCAAACGCACGATTTTTACGGCAAACCATCCTCTTACGGGGTACCGTACGTTGCCGGTGGGGTGCGCTTTGAAGCGGGACTTACCCCGCAAACCCTCACGGTGTTTGGCAATAATTCGGGTGACGGGCAAATGTTCTCCGCATTGGCAAACTATACGCAAATGAACTTTTTGCGGGAACATGCCACACTGAATATGAGCACCCTTTATCAAGAAAATCATTATAAGATTTTTGCGGTTATGCTCGTAGACGACACCGACAAAGAAGAATTTGATTACGACAAAGCCACGTTTGAGGACGAAGAAGATTTTCTGTATCACGTCACGCAAATTCGGATGCGCTCATTGTTTGATACACCGGTAGACGTGGTAGAAGGTGACTGCTTATTATTGCTCACTGCCCCGATTGACTACGGTTACGAAGGCGCGCGTATAGTGGTGGCGGCACGCAAGGTGCGTACCGGTGAAAACCGCGCAAACGACCTTTCCAAAGCGCGGGTGAATCGCAGCGTTCATATGCCAAAAGGTTGGTTGGAAAACCCCGAAAACACAACCACCACGCAAGAAACGACAACCACCACTTTGCCGACAACCGAGGTAACGCAAGAAACCGAGGAAACATTGACAACCATCCCCCCAACCACGACAACGTCTCCTGTCACTTCTTCTAAACCGACGGTGGATGCAACGTCGACAACCAAAAAGCCAACCACCACAAAAGATAAACCAACCACCGAAACAACAACGGATTCCCCCACGGTGGTCACTACGGAAACGACGGGTACTGCCGCAACGGCAGAGAAAACCGATGCCACCACGGAAAACACGGCGGCAACGGCGCAAAATACCGTTACAACCGCAGGGGGTACCACCACGCAACAAAGCACTCAAAACACGCAATCCACGACGACCTTTGTGACAAACACCACGGTAGCCCCTGATGTGCCGTCGCCCCCGATAGGACCGGTACAAGGTACCGTGGCAGGTACCATTGCCGAACAAGACTTTTTGTCACTGTTGGCAATCAAAAACACAGGCACAAAGGACGAAGCTTTGGCAGATTGCACCGACGAAAACGGTGTGATTCGCCCTAAAACCAAAGAACAACTTCAACGTGTTTTAACGCATGTGGTCAAAGTGGAGCTGGGTTCTGCCAGTTCCATGGTCAATTCCACCGAAGCACAAAAAGCGCAAGCCGTGGCTTCGTATACGTATATGTTGCGGCATTGCGCGGGTGGCAGCGCGTACCCCTATGCATTTAAAACGCTCAATCTTTCCAACAAAACGGACAAAAAGATTTACGATGCCGTCGGTGAGGTTGTCGGTGTCAAGTTGCTGGATTTGAGCAAGAGCAGTTTTTCGCAAATGCTTTGTTACACGCCGTATTCTGCTGCATCGGGCGGCTATACTTCTTCGTGCCACCGCGTATGGACAGCGAATCTGCCGTATGTGCAAAGTGTTGTCAGCAAATACGACGATGCGCTGACGTATGCCAAATACCGCGGCCCCGGCAGCTTTGTCAATACGGTAACAGTAACGCGTGACGCTTTGTATGAAAAAGTTCGTGCGTGGGTTGCCGCGCAGGATGCCAATGCCACCATGCCGGAAGAGCAGTTCACCACGGACAATGCCGTATTACCGCTTCGCGCTTTGTCGTATGACGGTGACGGCAGCGCGGGCGAGGGAGATGCATGGAATGCCGTTTACCAAACCAATTTCTATTATCTGGATGCGAACGGAAAGAAAAAGGTGATTACCGGTCACCAAATGCGCAGTATTTTGGGACTTCGCTCCCATGCATTCCGCGTCGAATTTGATGCCGCCACCCAAACCGTCACCATCACCACGCAAGGCTACGGTCACGGCGTGGGGCTCAGCCAAATGGGCGCCGTGGGCTATGCCAACGAAGAAGGCTGGACCTACGTGCAAATTTTGCGGCATTACTACTCGGTTACCGATACGAGCGCCCATCAAGTGGTGTTACCGAAATGGTAAAAAAAGTGGTTGACAAGCTAAAAAATATGTGCTACGATAACTGACAAGGTGTTATTTATGAAAACGATTATTTGTGCAGCTCAATACGTGTATTACTTTTACTTTTTTAACAAAAGTAGAAGTGCTTTTTGCTGCCAATGATTAAAGGACACCGAGGTCTTTTAACAACTGTCTTTAACGACTCGCAGTGAAAAGCTGCGAGTCGTTTTTATTTTTTCGGGCGTAACAACCCAAGGAGGAACCTTTTTATGATTGCCGTTGTCAAACAAAACGTAGAGGAAGAACAACTCCGAAACCTGATTAGTTGGTTGGAAACACAAAAAGTTTCGGTGCACATTTCCCGCGGTGAAAATCACACTGTGTTGGGGCTGGTGGGGGATACCACCCATTTGGATATGGAGTTGTTGCAAAACTTAGATATTATTGAACGTGTTACCCGCATCAGTGAACCGTTCAAAAACGCCAACCGCAAATTCCATCCCAAAGATACGGTGGTGGACGTCAGCGGTGTCAAGGTCGGCGGCGGTCATTTTGCCATCATAGCGGGTCCGTGTTCGGTGGAATCGCGTGAACAAATGGTAGAGGTTGCCCGCCGCGTCAAAGCATCGGGCGCTTCATTACTTCGCGGCGGCGCGTTCAAACCGCGTACTTCGCCGTACGATTTCCAAGGTCTCAAAGCCGAAGGCTTGGAACTTTTAAAACTTGCCAGAGCCGAAACCGGCATGCCGATTGTGACCGAAATCATGAGTGCTTCGCACTTGCCGCTGTTTGAAGACGTCGACTTAATTCAAGTCGGCGCGCGGAATATGCAAAACTTTGAACTGCTCAAAGAACTCGGCAAAATCAAAAAACCGATACTGCTCAAACGCGGCCTTGCCAGCACCATGAAAGAATGGCTCATGAGCGCCGAATACATCATGGCAGGCGGTAACGAACAAATCATTTTGTGCGAACGCGGTATTCGCACGTTCGAAACGTACACCCGCAACACGCTGGATTTGTCGGCAGTTCCCATGCTCAAAGAACTCTCGCACTTGCCCATCATCGTCGACCCCAGTCACGCAGGCGGGCTCAGCCGTTTGGTCAAGCCGATGTCGATGGCGGCGGTTGCCGCGGGTACCGACGGCTTGATGATTGAAGTACATAACGACCCGCAACGTGCATTGTGCGACGGTGCACAATCCTTGACACCCGATCAATTTGACGACGTAGCCAAGGCGGTAACTCGTGTGCAGGAGGCTTTAAAAGCATGATTGTCGGCATTGTAGGATTGGGTCTTATCGGTGCTTCCTTGGCAAAAGCTCTCAAAGCCTATACCAACCACACGGTGCTGGGTTTCGATATTGATGCCGCCACCACGCAATATGCGAAACTCAGCGGAGTGGTTGATAACGAATTAACGGCGGATACTCTCAAAGACTGCGATTTTCTGTTACTCGCGGCCTATCCGCAAGCTAACAATGACTATCTTTTGTCGGTTGCTCCACAAATTGCACCGCAAACGGTAGTGCTCGATTGCGGCGGTATCAAACGCGAGGCTTGCGGTATCGGTTTTGCTTTGGCAAAACAATACGGGTTTACTTTCATTGGCGGTCACCCCATGGCGGGATTGCATCGTTCGGGTATCAAATATGCCACGGCGGACTTGTACCAAAACGCATCCATGATTTTAACACCGCTAAGCACCGAGGATATTGCGTTGCTCGAACGCGTCACGGCGTTTGTCAAATCCATGGGTTTTGGCTCGGTCACGGTGACCACCCCTGCCGAACACGACCGCATTATTGCGTTTACCTCGCAACTTGCGCACGTGGTTTCCAATGCGTACGTCAAAAGCCCCACCGCCGAAGTACATCGCGGATTTTCGGCGGGCAGCTACCAAGATTTAACGCGTGTCGCCCGCCTTAACGAAAATATGTGGACAGAACTTTTCTTGGCAAACCGCGACAACTTGTTGTACGAAATCGACACCTTAATCGAAACGCTCGGCGAATATCGCAACGCCCTTGCCGAAAACGACGGTGAAGAATTACAACGTTTACTTCGCGACGGTAGCGAGCGGAAAGAAAGGATTGATTGTGAGCATGCAACGCATTGATGTTTCGGCTTCCCGCCGCTATACGGTGCTGATACAAGACGGACTCCTTGGCAGCGTTGGCAAGGAATGTGCCGCGCTGATTCGCGGTAACAAACTATTGTTGCTCACCGACGAAACGGTGGGTGCCTTGTACGAACAAACCGTGCGCACCTCGCTTCAAAACGCGGGTTTTTTGGTGCTTACCTATTCTATTCCCGCGGGCGAATCCTCCAAAAGTGTGGAGAATTACTTAAAAATCATTGCCTTTTTAGCCGAACACGGCTTTACCCGCAGCGATGCGCTGGTCGCCTTGGGCGGCGGTGTGGTGGGTGACTTGGGCGGCTTTTGTGCCGCTTCGTATTTGCGCGGCATCGGTTTTGTGCAAATTCCCACCACGCTGCTTGCATGTGTGGATTCTTCGGTCGGCGGCAAAACCGCCGTCAATTTACCGCAAGGCAAAAATTTGCTCGGTGCGTTTTATCAACCGTGGCTGGTTCTGTGCGACCCCACCACGCTGAACACCCTACCACCGTCTGTGTATGCCGACGGCATGGCAGAAGTTATCAAATACGGCATGATACGCGATGCCGATTTGTTTACACAACTGGAAAAAGGAACGCTCCAAAACAGCGAAATCATTGCACGCTGTGTGGCTATCAAACGCGATATCGTGCAACAAGACGAACGCGACAGCGGTGTACGTGCGTTGCTCAATTTTGGGCATACCGTTGGCCACGCGGTGGAAAAATGCAGCAATTTTGAAATTTCTCACGGTAGCGCCGTTGCTATCGGTATGGTGGCTGTTACGTGCGCAGTAGCCGATACGGCGTTGGTCGACCGTTTGAAAGCTTTGCTTTCAAAACACGGTTTACCAACCGGTTGCGATTTTACTCCCGATGAATTGTACGATGCCTCTCTTTCCGATAAAAAACGTCTTACCGACGGCATCCAAGCCGTCACCGTTTCGCAGTTGGGGCACGGTGAACTTAGCGCGATGTCCTTGCCGGAATGGAAAACGTGTATTCAAAGGGGTTGTGCGCGATGAACGTAACGGTCAGCGGGAAAACCCTTGCAGGCACGGTAAAAGCGATTGCTTCCAAATCGGCGGTGCACCGTTTGCTTATTTGCGCCGCATTCAGCAACGCCCCAACGGTGATTGAAAACGTCACCACGTCACAAGATATCGAAGCGACAATTCGCTGCTTACAACACATGGCAGATATTACGTTAGAAAATAACCGATTAATCGTCACTCCACACCAAAAACGTACCGAAATGCCGCTTCTCGATTGCGGAGAAAGTGGCTCAACGTTGCGGTTTTTATTACCCGTTATTGCCGCTACGGGCGGCGGTGTGTTTGTCGGTCGCGGCAGACTGGGAAGCCGCCCGTTGTCACCGCTGTCTGAATTATTGGCAGAAAACGGCTGTAACTTGTCGCCGATGGGACAATTTCCCCTTACCGTGTCGGGTACGTTGCAAGGAGATACCTTTGAAATCGACGGCGGTGTCAGTTCCCAGTTTGTCAGCGGTTTGCTCATGGCAGCCCCGCTGCTTAAACGGCAAGTACGCATTGTGGTAACGGGCAAAATGGAATCCGCACCGTACATTCGGTTGACGGTGGAAGCGTTGCGCCGCTTTGGTGTAACGGTACAAGAAACCGAAAACACCTTTTTGGTAAACGGTGAGTACACCTCACCCGGCACGGTCACGGCAGAGGGCGATTGGTCCAACGCCGCCTTTTGGTTGGTCGGTGCGGCTATCTCGCACAGTAACAAACTGACCGTCACGGGACTCAAAAACGATTCTTTGCAAGGAGACCGCCAAATCCTTACGTTGTTGCAACAAGCGGGGTACACTGTGCGTCAACAAAACGGTGCCATCACCATAGACGGCAACGGTAACAAGCCGCTGTGTATCGATGCTGCCGATATTCCCGACTTGGTACCCATTGCGGCAGTGCTCGCCGCTGCGTTGCTCGGCAAAACGCAAATTGTGAATGCCCGCCGTTTGGCATATAAAGAAAGTGACCGCCTGCAAAGTGTTTATCACATGATTACTGCCTTGGGCGGCAACGCTATTGTTACAAGCGATTCGCTCACGATTGAGGGTACAGGGACTTTGTGCGGCGGCACGGTAGATGCGTGTAATGACCACCGCATTGCCATGGCGGCGGCGGTCGCCTCACTGATTTGTAAAAAGGAAGTCACGATTCTCGGCGCAAACGCCGCCGACAAATCGTATCCTCAGTTTTTCAAAGAGTTTGAACAGAAAGGGATGAGCGTATGTCCTCTACCTGGGGAAACCATTTAAAAATCACCGTGTTCGGGCAATCCCATTCCGAGGCCATCGGTGTGGTCATTGACGGATTCCCCGCGGGTTTTCGCGTGGATTTTGAAGCGTTAGAAAAACATATGTCCCGTCGCGCTCCCGGCAATGCCGCATTTGCCACTGCCCGTAAAGAGGCAGACAAACCGGAATTTGTCAGCGGTTTGGTCGACGGTGTCACCTGCGGTGCGCCGATTTGCGCGCTCATTCGCAACACCGACACCCGTTCGGGGGATTATAAAAACATTGCGCAGTGTCCGCGCCCCTCGCACGCCGATTACCCCGCACACGTGCGTTACGGCGGTTTTCAAGACGTGCGCGGCGGCGGTCATTTTTCGGGCAGACTCACCGCGCCGCTGTGCATTGCGGGTGCGTTGTGCTTGCAATATCTGCAACAAAAAAACATTCATATCGGTGCCCACATTGCCGCCATTGGCGGTATTGCCGACACCCCGTTCGATGCCGTGAACGTAAGCAAAGAACACTTTTTGACCGATGCGTTCCCTGTGTTGTCCCAAACCGCCAAAAGGGCTATGCAAGACTGCATTGCCGCCGCCCGTGCCGACGGTGATTCGGTCGGCGGTGTTGTCGAAGTGGCGGCAGTGGGATTGTCCGCAGGCATCGGCGACCCGCCGTTTGAGGGCTTGGAAAACCGCATTTCATCACTGTTGTTTGGTATTCCCGCCGTCAAAGGCGTGGAATTCGGCAACGGGTTTGAAGCCGCCACCTTAACAGGTTCGCAAAATAACGATGCCTACTGTGTAGATAACGGTACGATAAAAACCGTCACCAACCGTCACGGCGGAATTTTAGGAGGACTGAGCACGGGTATGCCGCTTATTTGCCGTGTGGCCATCAAACCCACACCGTCGATTGCCAAAGAACAACAAAGTGTCAATTTACAAACTATGCAACCGCAAACGCTGGTGGTTAGCGGCCGTCACGACCCGTGCATCGTCCCGCGTGCCGTACCGTGCGTGGAATCCGCGTTAGCCGTTGCTTTAACAGATAGTATTTTAGGGGGTATTAACCAATGAGTATTGAACAATATCGTGAAGAAATTGACAGCATTGATAAAGAACTGGTCGAACTGTTCAAAAAACGCATGACCGTTTCAGAAAAAGTGGCTGCCTATAAGAGCCAAAGCGGAAAACCCGTCACCGACCCCTCGCGGGAACGTCAGTTGCTCGAACGGGTGTCCGAATTGGCAGGGGAGAAATACGAATCGGGGGCACGGCTGCTCTACCACACCATTTTAGGTTTGAGCCGTTCGCACCAAAACCGCTTGCTCGGTACCCCCGGTGATTTGGTGGAACAAATCAAAACTGCCATCGCCGAAACCGCCCCACTGTTCCCCGAACGCGCTATTGTTGCGTGTCAAGGGGTGGAGGGCGCTTATTCCCAACAAGCGTGCGAAAAATTATTCACTGCCCCCAGCATTATGTTCCTCAATACTTTCGACGGTGTTTTCCACGCGGTGGATAAAGGCCTTTGCCGTTACGGCATTCTACCGCTCGAAAACAGCACCGCCGGTTCGGTGAACCAAATTTACGATTTAATGCTCAAATACCGCTTTCACATTGTGCGCAGCACGCGTCTTCACGTGTCGCATGTGTTGCTTGCCAAAGCGGGAACGCGCATGGAAGATATCCGTGATATTTATTCCCATGAACAAGCGTTACAACAATGTAGCGAATTTTTGCAAACTTTGCCGAATGTGACGGTTCACGTGTGCGAAAACACCGCCATGGCGGCAAAAGCCGTGGCCGAAAGTGACCGCAACGACGTTGCCGCTATTTCATCCAACGCTTGCGCGGCATTATACGGACTGAAAGTCGTACAAACTGCGGTTGCTAACGAAGATAATAACTACACGCGCTTTATCTGCATCTCCAAACAACCCGAAATCTATCCCGGCGCTCACCGCACCAGTTTAATGATGGTCGTACCGCATAAACCCGGTTCGCTGTATCACGTCATGTCCAAATTCTATTCGCTCGGCATCAACCTTAATAAATTGGAAAGCCGTCCCATAGCGGGGAAAGATTTTGAATTCATGTTCTATTTTGATATCGACGTACCCGTGTATTCCGAAAACTTTTTCAGCCTGCTTTCGCAACTGCAAACCGAGTGCGAAGATTTTCGGTATTTGGGCAGTTACACCGAGGTGGTATAAATGGACCGTTTCGGTTTGCTCGGTCGCACCTTGGCGCACAGCCTGTCACCGCAGATACATAAAGCCTTTGGCGATTACCCGTACGACATCATCGAAAAAGAGCCCGAAGAACTCAAAGCCTTTTTTCAAAATTGTTCGTACCGCGCTATCAATGTCACCATTCCGTACAAAAAGGATGTCATGCCCTTTTGTGATGAGATAGACGAAAACGCCCGCCGCATCGGCAGTGTCAACACCATTTGTTTTGATGACGATGCCGTGCGGGGCTACAACACCGACTACGCGGGCTTTACCTATCTGCTAAGACAAAACGGCATCGCCGTAGAAAATAAAAAAGTCATCGTACTCGGCAGCGGTGGCTCTTCGGTCACGGCGTGTTGTGTGCTGCGTGATTTAGGCGCACGAGAAGTGGTGGTGGTTTCCCGCACAGGCGAGAATAATTACCAAAACTTGTCCCGCCATGCCGATGCCGAGCTCATTGTCAATACCACCCCCGTGGGTATGTACCCCAAAAATCTGCTATCACCGGTGGACTTAGCGTTATTTCCCAAGTGTGAAGCGGTGGTAGATATCATTTATAACCCGCTCAAAACCGCGCTGTTACTGCAAGCCGAACAACGGGGAATAATTGCTGTCAACGGCTTGGAAATGTTGGTTGCGCAAGGCCTTCGCGCCGCGGAACTGTTTCACCGCAAACCCTTTGCCGATACTTTGGTACAAACCACCGTCGCCGCCATCGAACGCGATTTCCGTAATGTGGTACTGGTCGGCATGCCGGGTTGCGGAAAAAGTACGCTCATGCCCTTGCTTGCCCAAAAACTCGGCAAGGCTTGCGCGGATACCGACACCCTCACCGAACAACTGTCGGGTTGCACTATCCCGCAGTTGTTTGAACAGCAAGGCGAAGCGGTGTTCCGTGACTGGGAAAGCCGCGCCGTCTACCGCTCGGGCAGACAAAACGGCCAAATCATTGCCACGGGCGGCGGCGCCGTCTTGCGAGAAAAAAACCGCTTGGCAATGCGCCAAAACGGCGTGGTGGTCTTTTTGGACCGCCCCATTGAAAAACTGGCAACCGCGGGCCGACCGCTTTCTCACAGCGACGAAGCGGTTAAAAAATTGTTTGAGCAACGTCTGCCGCTGTATGAGTCGGTTGCCGACGTCAAAGTAACGGTCAGTGACAACGCCGCACAAACGTTGCAAAACGTAATAAAGGCTCTTGACGATTTTTTAAGAAAAGAGGGAAAACACCTGTGAAAATCCTCGTTATCAACGGTCCCAATTTGAATATGTTGGGTATTCGCGAGCCGGATATTTACGGCAAGCAAACCTACGCCGATTTGGTTGCCACCATCGAAGCGTGCGCCGAGCGACTCGGTGTGACAGTCACCGTGTTTCAGTCCAACCACGAGGGCGCACTGGTGGAAGCTATCCAAAAGGCCTATTTTGATAAAGTAGACGGTATCGTTATCAATCCTGCCGCCTATACCCACACCAGCGTAGCGCTTCTTGACGCGCTCAAAGCGGTGTCCATCCCCACGGTAGAAGTGCATTTGTCGGACGTGGATCACCGCGATGAATTTCGCAAACAGTCCTTTGTCAAAGCCGCTTGCGAGTTGACAATTACCGGAAAAGGCTTCGACGGATACGTGGAAGCGATGGAATATTTGTCGGCAAAACAATAATTTTTTAAAAAAGCAAAAACAGGCTTGACAATCCGTGCAACACGGTGTATAATACACCTTGTTCCACACGCCGGTGTGATGGAATTGGCAGACGTAGTGGACTCAAAATCCACCGCTGGCGACAGCGTGCCGGTTCGAGTCCGGCCACCGGCACCAAAAAAAGACAAGTCGAAAGACTTGTCTTTTTTTATCCAATCCGAAGGATTGGCATGTAATCTCGCGTGAGCGAGTATGTAATCAGTTCGCCTTGCGAACTGTATGTTATCAAAGCGTAAGCTTTGTATGTTTCTTCCTTCGGATTGATTACATACCACCTACGGTGGATTACATACATTTCTTCGAAATGATTACATCCAACATTTCGTGTTGATTTCATACAATGCTTCGCATTGATTTAGTTGTATTTTTATGCTATAATACACACAGGCGGTGATGATATGAAATTTGATATAAGACTTGCCACATTAGATGATGCAAAATATTGTGCCAATATTCACTCTGAGTCTTGGAACTTTGCTTATAGTGATACAGTTTCAAAAGAAATTATCGATAAATATAATGTTAGATGGCCCATGATATGGAACAAAATGCTTTCCGATAACACTAATTCTCATTATGTGATTACGCTTGATGATGTGATTATCGGTTTTCTTACTATCTCTGTTGCTAGAGATAACGATTTAAAAGATTCTTTTTACGAATTAGTCGGATTGTATTTCAATCCCGAATATGTAGCCAAAGGCTATGGAAAACAAGCTATGGATTGGATAAAAAAAGAAATCAAAAGCAGGGGATATGATAAAATTTCTCTATGGGTATTGGAAGAAAATAATCGTGCAAGGAGATTTTATGAAAAAGCAGGTTTTGTGTCTGATGGAGAAGCAAAACCAAGCGGCCTTGCAGATACTCAAGAAGTTAGATATATATGTAAATGTAATAGTTAAAGAAATTCTTAAGTTTTCAGGCACATTTCATTCGTGCCATTAAGTTCAAAACGCCCAAAAATCCCGAATGCGAAAGCGTTCGGGATTTTTATTTTTTCACTATTTACTTTTCATCATCATTTTTCATTAACAGGGAACGGATTTTCGAATGAATAATGAAAAACGAAGTCGCTTACGCTGATGAATAATAAATAATTCTTGCATCTTCACCGCGTGATATGATATACTAACGTATAAACAAGCAGGAGGTGCCATAGATGAACAAAAAAACTTTCTTTTATTTTGATGATGTTATTTGGCTGTTTCGAGATTTGACCGAACAGCGTCCTCGCTCCATTTTTGACCATTTTTACCTAAAAACATTCAAAGAAGCACACGATAAATTCGGAATGAAGGTACAGATGAATGTGTTTTACCGTACGGATTATTTTTATGGTTTTGACGAATTCACCTTGTCGGATATGACCGATGCTTATAAAGACGAGTTTTTGGCAAATTCGGATTGGCTTAAATTCGGTTTCCATGCCAAGCAAGAATTCCCCGATTATCCGTTTGTCAATATATCTTATGAGGATATTGTAAAGGATTTTGATTTAACAAAAAGGGAAGTGGTCCGCTTTGCAGGGGAAGACTGCTTTGCCAAAGCGGTTTGCTCACATTGGCGCCCTATCAGCAAAGCGGGTTGCAAGGCACTTGCCGATAAAGGCATAAAACTTATCAATTCCACCGGCGGTGACGTGCGAGAATATGATGGTGACCCCGCTTCATTACCTTACGGTCATTCGGCACGGCTGCTGCAAAACCACCAACCCGAAACAAAAATTTTTACAAGAATTAGTTTGGATGCCGCTATTTCAAACTCCATTTGCTCCTATAACCATTTAACGGCAGAGCAACTCGAAAAAACAAAATGTACAACAAAAACAATTTATGACTCGGAACTCGGGGTTCATTTCAAGCAACTTCTCACCCATGGTGTGGTAGTTAATTTAAGCACCTTGGAAGATATGGAAGAAGAATATCAAAAAATGTTACCTTGTGAATTTGCGACATTTGGTGGGCACGAGCAATATTTTTATCCCGAGTATTATGCCTATCAAAAAGACCATGGCGAAAAATTGCTAAAAGCCTGTGAAATTATGTCGAACAACGGATTTCGCTTTATTTTTGCGGAGGAGTTGGTATAATCTTTATGAAAACGTTGTTGTTAATTGGTGATTCCATAAGAATGGGTTATGATAAGGCGGTTCGTAAAACACTCGACGGCAAGGTGACTATCGTTTCTCCCGAAGAAAACTGTCGTTTTGCATCGTATGTACTGCGGTATTTTCACGAATATTTGGATGGAAAAGACGGCAAAGAGATTGATGTTATTCATTGGAACGCAGGGCTTTGGGATTGTTTGCGCTTGTTTGGCGAAGAACCGCATACTCCGCCGGAAATGTACGGGTATTATATCGACCGCATTTGCAAGCGGATAAAAAAACTGTGTCCGAACGCAACGGTTATTTTTGCCACCTCCACGAGTGTTCTTTCGGAAAAAATGAGCGATGATTTTAAGCGGTATAATCATGAAATCAAAGAATATAACGATATAGCGGTAGAAATCGTCAAACAACATGGTTTTATCGTTAACGATTTGTTTTCTTTGTCATTAACACTCCCGGAAGAAAGCCATTCCGACCCCGTACATTTTTATACGCCTCTTGGCACAAAGGCTTTCACCAATCAAGTGTTATCCTACATTGCCCCGGCGCTCGGGTTTTCGGAAATTCCCGAATATGCAGAGGAACTATACACCGATAAACCCATTGGAATTTAACTGTTCCCGCCCCGCATACGGCTGTATGCGGGGCGTCATATTTTTAGTGTGCTAATCGGTTGCATTTGCGCAAAAAAAGTGCTATACTGTCTTTTTGATAACAAAGCATCACCTTTTTCGAACGGAGAGGTACCAATGTACACAATTGTCGATAAAAAAGTGCTCAACCCCACGGTTATTCAACTGCAAATCAAAGCCCCCTTGGTGGCAAACAAAGCCAAACCGGGGCAGTTTATCATTTTGCGCGTGGATGAAAACGGCGAGCGCATTCCGCTTACCGTTGCCGGTGTGGATAAAGAAAACGGCACGGTTAAGATTATTTTTCAAGTGGTCGGTGCTACCACCAAAAAACTTTCGGTAAAACAAGCCGGTGACCAAATTGAGGATTTTGTCGGTCCTCTCGGTGCGGCAACCCACCTGGACGGACTCAAAAAGGTGTGCATTGTCGGCGGTGGCGTCGGTTGCGCGATTGCGTTGCCCATTGCCGAGGCACTGCATGCCATGGGCGCCAACGTGACGAGCATTATCGGATTTCGCAACAAAGACTTGCTCATTTTGGAAGAGGAATTCAAAGCCTGTTCCAACACGCTAAAAATCATGACCGACGACGGTTCGTACGGCGAACACGGCAATGTTACCTTGCCGCTTAAAGCGATGCTCGAAAACGGCGAACAATTTGACGAAATTATCACCATTGGTCCGTTGATTATGATGAAATTTTTGGTCGAAACGGCGCGCCCGTTCGGCACCCCCGTCACCGTTTCCATGAATCCTATTATGATTGACGGCACAGGCATGTGCGGCGGTTGCCGCCTTACCTTGAACGTCGACGGCAAAAAGGTTACCAAATTTGCCTGTGTTGACGGCCCCGATTTCAACGGCTACGAAATCGATTTTGACGAAGCGATGACAAGGGGCAGAATGTACGCTGCCTTTGAACGCCACGCGTATGAAGAAACCTGCAACCTTTTCAAAGGGGAGGTGCGCTGAAATGGCAAAACCAAACATGTCACTCACCCGCAATGTCATGCCTACGCAAGATGCCGCGGTTCGTGCACACAATTTTGACGAGGTTGCCTTAGGGTACAGCGAAGAGGTAGCGATTGACGAAGCCATGCGTTGCCTTGATTGTAAAAATATGCCGTGCGTTTCGGGCTGTCCCGTTAAAATTCATATCCCCGCTTTTATTGCCAAAATCAAAGAAGGCGATTTTGAAGGCGCCTACCAAATCATCACACAATCGTCGTCACTGCCCGCTGTTTGCGGCCGTGTCTGTCCGCAAGAGGTGCAATGCGAATCCAAATGTGTGCGCGGCATCAAAGGCGAATCGGTTGGTATCGGCAGACTTGAACGCTTTGTTGCCGATTGGCACAACACTTTTTGCACCGAAGAACCCGTTCCCCCGCAAAGCAACGGCCACAAAGTTGCCGTGGTCGGCTCCGGCCCGTCCGGTCTTACCTGTGCAGGCGACCTTGCCAAAAAAGGGTACGATGTCACCGTGTTTGAAGCTTTGCACACCGCCGGTGGTGTGTTGGTGTACGGTATTCCCGAATTCCGTCTTCCCAAAGCCATTGTAGCAAAAGAAGTCGAAACCTTACAAAAACTCGGCGTCAAAATCGAAACCAACGTGGTTATCGGCAAAACGCTGACCGTCGACGAACTGTTTGCAATGGGTTTTGAAGCGGTGTTCATCGGTTCGGGTGCGGGACTCCCCAATTTTATGGGCATCCCCGGTGAAACGCTTTGCGGTGTGTATTCCGCCAACGAATTTTTGACGCGCAGTAATTTGATGAAATCGTATCTTGCCACCCCCCAAACACCGATTATGAAAGGCGGCAAAGTCGCCGTTGTCGGCGGCGGTAACGTGGCAATGGATGCCGCCAGAACCGCCCTTCGCTTGGGCGCGGACAAGGTATACGTTGTGTATCGTCGCTCCATGGACGAACTCCCCGCCCGAAGAGAAGAAGTGGAGCACGCCATGGAAGAAGGCATCGAATTCAAACTTCTTTGCAACCCTACCGAAATTCTCGGCTATCATAACCTCGACGACGTGCGAGACCCCAAAAACGGATTTGTTGTGGGTATGACGTGTGTTAACATGGAACTCGGCGAGCCGGATGAACGCGGCAGACGCCGTCCCCACGTGGTGGAGGGCAGCGAATTTACGCTCGATGTTGATACCGTCATTATGTCCATTGGCACGTCGCCCAACCCCCTTATCAAATCCACCACCGACGGATTAGAGGTAAATTCCCGCGGCGGTATTGTGGTAAACGAAGAAGGCTTAACCTCGCGGTGCGCCGTGTATGCCGGCGGTGACGCCGTCACCGGTGCCGCAACGGTAATCTCGGCCATGGGCGCGGGCAAAACCGCCGCCAAAGCGATTGACGAGTATTTGAACCAACAACTAGAATTATAATAAACGGTGGTGGCACGATTGAATTTGTTGCATATGAAACACGCGCTTGCCGTGGCAAAAGCGGGGTCTCTCAGCAAGGCATCGGAAGCTTTGCTGATTGCGGTGCCCAATTTGAGTCGTTCCATAAAAGAACTGGAAACCGATTTGGGCATCACCATTTTTGACCGTACCCAAAACGGCATGAAAATGACGCCCGAAGGGGAGGAGTTTCTCAATTTTGCCAACGGAATACTCAGTCAAATTGACGAAGTTGAAAAATTTTACAAAGAGGGGAATCCCCACAAACAAAAATTTTCCATTTCCGTTCCCCGCGCGTGTTATATTTCGGAAGCGTTTGCTAACTTTTCCAAATCGCTTTCCCACGAAGCGGCAGAGATTTTTTACAAAGAAACCAACTCCCAACGCACCCTTCACAACATGCTTCATCACGAATACAAATTGGGCATCATTCGGTATGCCGAGCATTACGAAAAGTATTTTACTTCCATGTTGGAAGAAAAAGGCTTTCGGTACGAACTGATTACCGAGTTTACCTATTCGATTATTATGAGCAAAGAAAACCCCTTGGCACAAAAAAAGACGATTACGTTTCAGGATTTGACGGCATATATTGAAATCGCACATGCTGACCCGTATGTGCCGTCGATGCCGCTTTCCAAAGTGGTCAAAGAAGAACTCCCCGATAACATCGACCGCCGCATCTTCATTTTTGAACGCGCCAGTCAGTTTGACTTGTTGTCACTCAATCCCAAAACGTTTATGTGGGTTTCGCCTGTACCAAACCGACTGCTCGAACGCTACAACTTGGTCGAAAGGAAATGTCCCGAAAACAAAAAAGTGTATAAAGACATCTTAATCTACAAAAACGACTACAAACTTTCCGCATTGGACCGACAGTTCATTGCCGAACTTACCGAAGCCAAACGAAAATATCTGTAACGTAAAGCGCCCCGCTTCCTAAAAAAAGCGA
Organism: Acutalibacteraceae bacterium; assembly: GCA_045578425.1. Lineage (GTDB taxonomy): Bacteria > Bacillota > Clostridia > Oscillospirales > Acutalibacteraceae > RGIG3009. The sequence goes on along the minus strand of JAZNKF010000038.1, from coordinate 18,786 downwards.
GGTGCTTTTTATTTGCACAAAACAGGGTTATCAATTTTGATAACCCCAATTATCGCAAAAAAGAATTTGCAACCGCCCACGACATTGTTAAAATATTAACAAATAAACTTGCGACCAACAAGGAGGAACTACCATGCAAAACCAACCGTATGTTGTTGTAGACAGTGTAGAAAAGCTTGAAGAAGCCATTGCGCGTACCAAAGAAGCACAGAAACTGTTTGCGACTTACACGCAAGAACAAGTCGATAAAATTTTCTTGGCGGCGGCATCGGCTGCCAACAAAGCCAGAATCCCGCTTGCCAAAATGGCGGTAGAGGAAACCGGCATGGGCATTGTAGAAGACAAAGTTATTAAAAACAACTACGCTTCTGAATATATTTATAACGCCTATAAAAACACCAAAACCTGCGGTGTGATTGAGGAAGACAAAGCCTTTGGCATTAAAAAAATTGCCGAACCGATTGGCGTGATTGCGGCGGTTATTCCGACCACTAACCCCACCTCCACCGCCATCTTCAAATGTTTGTTGGCGCTCAAAACACGTAACGCCATCATCATTAGCCCTCACCCCAGAGCCAAAAACAGCACCATCGCGGCAGCTAAATTGGTGTTGGAAGCAGCGGTGGCGGCGGGTGCTCCCGAAGGCATTATCGACTGGATAGACATTCCATCGCTCGAAATGACCAATACGGTGATGAAAGAAGCGGATATCATTCTCGCTACCGGCGGTCCCGGCATGGTCAAAGCCGCCTATTCCAGCGGTAAACCCGCTTTGGGTGTCGGTGCAGGGAACACCCCTGCCATCATCGACGACAGCGCCGATATTTTGCTCGCTGTCAACTCCATTATTCATTCCAAAACATTCGATAACGGCATGATTTGCGCTTCGGAACAATCGGTAATTGTACTCGAAAGCATTTACGATACCGTCAAACAGGAATTTGCCGCCCGCGGTTGCTATTTTTTAAACGCTGACGAAACCGAAAAAGTACGCAAAACCATTATCATCAACGGCGCACTTAATGCCAAAATTGTGGGTCAACCCGCTGCTAAAATTGCGGCACTTTCGGGTGTTACGGTTCCCGCAGGCACCAAAATTCTCATCGGCGAAGTCGAAAGTGTGGATCTGTCCGAAGAATTTGCGCACGAAAAACTCTCGCCCGTGTTGGCAATGTACAAAGCCAAAGATTTTGCCGAAGCACTTGATAAAGCAGAAAAATTGGTGGAAGACGGCGGTTTTGGACATACCTCGTCCGTGTACCTCAACGAAGTAACCGAACACGAAAAACTCAGCGCTTTTGCCGCCCGTATGAAGACCTGCCGTATTTTGGTGAACACACCGTCCTCGCACGGCGGTATCGGCGATTTGTATAACTTCAAATTAGCACCGTCACTGACCTTGGGTTGCGGCTCTTGGGGCGGTAACTCGGTATCCGAAAACGTCGGTGTCAAACACCTGCTCAATATCAAAACCGTCGCAGAAAGAAGGGAAAACATGTTGTGGTTTCGTTCCCCCGAAAAAGTCTATATCAAAAAAGGCTGCTTACCGGTAGCACTCGATGAACTGCGCAGTGTCCGCGGTGCCAAAAAAGCCTTCATCGTCACCGACACGTTCTTGTATCAAAACGGTTACACCAAACCGATTACCGACAAGCTCGACGAAATGGGCATTGCTCACACCACCTTCTTTGACGTGCAACCCGACCCGACCCTCAAAAACGCGCAAGAGGGTGCCAAACAAATGGCTGCGTTCGAGCCCGATACCATCATTGCGCTCGGTGGTGGTTCTGCCATGGATGCCGCCAAAATTATGTGGGTGCTGTACGAACATCCCGATGCCGATTTCATGGATATGGCAATGCGCTTTATTGATATTCGCAAACGTGTATATACGTTCCCCAAAATGGGCGAAAAAGCCTACTTCATTGCGGTTCCCACCTCGGCGGGCACCGGCTCGGAAGTAACACCCTTTGCCGTTATCACCGACGGAGAAACCGGTGTCAAGTATCCGCTTGCCGACTACGAATTGCTTCCCAACATGGCAATTATTGATACCGATTTCCACATGAGCGCCCCCAAAGGTCTGACCGCTGCTTCCGGCATTGACGCTGTCACGCACGCCGTGGAAGCCTATGCCGCCATGCTTGCTACCGACTATACCGACGGACTTGCCTTACAGGCTCTCAAAAACATTTTTACCTATTTGCCCCGCGCTTACGATAACGGTGCGACCGATATTGAAGCCCGCGAAAAAATGGCAAACGCCGCTACCATGGCAGGTATGGCATTTGCCAATGCGTTTCTCGGTGTTTGCCACTCCATGGCGCACAAACTCGGTGCTTTCCATCACCTGCCGCACGGTGTTGCCAACGCTTTGATGATTGAAGAGGTTCTCCGTTTCAATGCCTGTGAAGCACCCGCCAAGATGGGTACCTTCTCGCAATATGACCATCCGCACACCTTGGCGCGTTATGCCGAAATCGCCGATTATCTGGGACTTGGCGGCAACAGCGACCAAGAAAAACTCGAAAACCTTATCAAAGCTATCAACGACTTGAAAGTGCGCGTGGGCATCAAAGCCACCATCCAAGATTACGGCGTTGACGAACAAGATTTTCTTGCGCGTTTGGACGATATGGTGGAACAAGCCTTTGACGACCAGTGCACCGGCGCAAATCCCCGCTACCCGCTGATGAGCGAAATCAAACAAATGTATCTCAACGCGTACTACGGCAACCATTTTACGGAAACCGAAAAACCCACCGCCGCTGACATGGGAGGTAAATAAAATGAAATTCGAAGAAATCCTTGCTACAAGAAAAGACAAGACGGTTTACCGTGACGGCGACCGTTGTATCAAAGTGTTTGACAAAGATTTTTCCAAAGCCGATGTTCTCAACGAAGCACTCAACCAAGCCAGAATTGAAGAAACGGGCTTGAATATCCCTAAAATTTTGGAAATTACTATGGTGGACGGCAAATGGGCGATTGTGTCGGAATATATCAACGGTAAAACCTTGGAGCAACTCATGCAGGAAAACCCCGACAAAAAGGACGAATACTTAGAACTGTTTGTGGATGTACAACTGACCATCCATGCTCAAAAAAGTCCGTTGCTCAATAAACTCAAAGACAAAATGAACCGCAAAATTTCCGCCACCGAACTGGATGCCACCACGCGTTACGAATTGCATACGCGTCTGGAAGGCATGCCCAAGCACAACAAGGTTTGCCACGGTGACTTTAACCCGTCCAACGTTATCCTTACCGAAGACGGCACACCGTACATTCTTGACTGGGCGCATGCCACGCAAGGCAACGCTTCTGCCGATGTGGCGCGCACGTACTTGTTGTTCTGCCTGGACGACGATACCGACACCGCCAAAAAATATTTGGATTTGTTCTGTAAAAAGAGCAACACCGCCAGACAATACGTTCAAAAATGGATGCCCATTGTTGCCGCCTCCCAATCGGTCAAAGGCAACGCCCACGAACGCGAATTTTTGCTTTCTTGGGTAGATGTGGTAGATTATGAATAAATAAAAAAAGACGGTCACAGACCGTCTTTTTTTATTGTTTATTTATGTTTTGTGCGCACCGTTTGGCTTCACCGCAGATTTTTTCAATATCCAAGGTGGTAAACTCTCCGTTGCGGTACAGTACCTTGCCGTCAACCATGGTAAGTTGCACCTTGGTGTCACCGCCGTACAAAATATCCGAAAGGGGAGAGCCGAGTAACGTTTCGGTATCCCAAAGTACCAAATCCGCGCGCATACCAACCGCCACGTCACCGCAATCGTCGCGCCCTTGTGACAAAGCACCCGCACGCGTGCCCATGCTCCACACCGTTTCGGCAGGTAATACCGTGGGATCTTGGCACACGCCTTTTTGCAACAATGCTGCCATGCGCAGTTCGTCCACCATGTTCAGCGAATTGTTACTGGCGGCGGAATCCGTACCCACCGCCACCGCAACCCCTGCTTTTTGCAAAGCGGGAATGTCGGCAACACCGCTGCCGAGTTTTAGGTTGCTTTTGGCACAATGCGCCACGGTAACGTTGTTTTTACCAAGTAGTTCTCGGTCGGAATCGGTCAGCCACACCCCGTGTGCAATGGTCAACGGTTGCAAAAGCACCCCTGCCTTTTCCAATACGGCGGTCGGTGTTTTGCCGTGTCTGCCAACACATGCTAAATGCTCGTCGTTAGTTTCGGAAACGTGCACTTGCATGCGCAATCCGTGTTTTTCGGCAAACAGCGCCGCATCGTGCAAAATGTCGGGACGTGTGGTGTATTCCGCGTGTGGGGCTACGTCAATGCGTAACCGCCCGTCATCGGCACCGTGAAAATCAGAGATTAGTGCGAGAAGGTCGCGGTACGCCGCCAAATCGGAAAATTTTTGCGATTCATCAAAGCAAGAAATGCCGCGACCGATATTGGCCTTGATACCGCTTTTAAGCACCGCTTTTGCCGTGTCTTCACAAAAGAAATACATATCGCTGAACGCGGTGGTGCCCGTTTTAATCATTTCGGCAATTCCCAGCAAACTGCTCCAATATACCGCTTCGCCGCTGAGTTTATCTTCAAACGGGAAAATGCGGTTAAACAACCAAGTTTGCAGCGGCATATCTTCGCCGTACCCGCGCATAAGTGACATTCCCACGTGGGTGTGTGCGTTGACAAGTCCCGCTGTCAGCGTTTTGCCGGTGCCGTCAATCACTTCGTCAAAACTTTCGGTAGGGGGGACGTTGTCCTCGTACACAATAAAAGCATCTTTTATTCCCACAAACGTGTTTTGACATACCGTACCGTCGGCACGAATAACCGTGACGTTACGGAAAAGAAAACTCGTCATACTAATTTTTCACCGCATTGGCTGCAAAACTGCGCGGTACTCACGTTAGCTGCACCGCATTTTGCACAACGAACGGCATTTTTCGCAAACATTACTTTTTCTTCCAATTCTTCCAACGCGTGGTGTAACTCGTCGAGTTGTTCCACGCAGGCGTCAATCATGTCGTCGACCGACTCACCGCTTTTGCGGCTGTCATAAACCAAGCGTCCCAAGCCCTCGTGAGCGGCGGCGATGTCGCGTTGGTACTCGGAAATTTTGAGTTTCATTTTCCCCAGTTCCATCCACTCGTCGGTTTTTTTGCCCACCGTTTCGGCGGCGCCTTTGGCATACGATACAACCTTTTCCCAAGCTGCCATGTTCTCCACTCCTTTTATCGTAATATTTTCATACTTTTATTATAACGGATAGTTGTCAAAAAAACAACTATTTCCCTACAAACTCTCTGAGCAACGCATCGGCAGGTAATTTGTCCACCGAAAGCGGCGCAAATTTTTCTAACGCGTCAATTAAATGTTGCACCGTCTCGGCATGCGGGCTGTCAGGCGAAACTTCGCGCAACAGCGGCAACAGTTGCGGACCGAGCATAGCGGGCTCGTACGCGTGGGTGGTATCAAAAATCACGTCGGCGGTATCTACAAACGGGAACATATACAAGTTTTCACCGCGCACCACTTGCTTCCACATATCCAACGTGTTTTCCAGCGAACTGTTGCGGAATTGATAATCGCGCAACATACGGCGTACCAAACGCAAATCACGGCGGGCGAGCAGTTTGTCCCATCCTTCGTATATCGGCAACATCACGTTAATGAAAATCTTAAAAACGCTTTCTCTGGGCAGGTGTTGTTCCAGTATCGGATTCAGCGCGTGAATCCCTTCAAAAATCACTACGTCGTCCTCATGCACGCACAGTTTTTCGGTATACGGTGCGGGCTGACGGGTATGAAAATCAAAAACCGGCAATTCGGTGCATCCGTCGGCTAACAACTGCGTCATACACTGTTGTAACTGCGGCATATCCAACGCTTCCACCGATTCATAATCGTGACTGCCGTCGGGCAGTAGAGGGGCTTGCCCCAATCCGCGATAAAAATTGTCAAGCGATACAATATGTGCTGCTCGAGAGCGCCGCTTTAACGCTTCGGTCAGTCGTCCGGCGGTGGTGGTTTTCCCGGCAGAGGAAGGACCCGATAACAACACCAAACACCGCCCCGGCATTTGCTCACACAACAAAGCGGCAACGTCGTCCACTTCGCCAAAATATCGTGCATTTTCTGCGGCAATAAACGCCTCGGCACCGTTTGCCAATGCCTCGTTGATACCGTCTACTGTCAAAAAACGAGGGTTGTTGATGGTTTTCATGTTCTCATCCTTTCATAAAATGCTTTGACATTGTCTTTACGATTCAGCATTTCCTCAAACGAGTCGTTGTATTCGTACGGGAACTTGTAATTGAAAATTCGTTCCAAATATTCACTGTTCGGTTGTTTGAGTTTGGATACCGCACCTGCACCGCATGCCAAAATGGTGTGCGTTTCGTCCATAATATACACGTTATACAAACCGTCTTTGCCGTTCTTTGCCCAACCGACGTTTTCTTGGTTGCCGACGGTGCGGCTTTGTCGGTAAAGATAATACGGGTGATATCCTGCGTTGGGCAAACACGTCGCACTGTGCGCCACCATACGCGCCGCATCGTCAGCGGTACGATAATCGGCGCGTTTTTGCAAATTGAGATTCGCAGCACGCTTCATGGACAGCGTATGCACCGTCACGCTTTCGGGTGACAACTGTAAAATACCGTTCATGGTACGCACAAAACTTTCATAAGTGTCACTTGGCAATCCCGCAATCAAATCGGTGTTGATATTGTCGTGCCCGCAGCGGCGCGCCAAATCAAACGCTTCGTAAAACTGCTCGGCGGTATGTTTTCGCCCAATATGGGTGAGTACGTCGTCATTGAGCGTTTGCGGATTAATACTGATACGTGACACCCCTGCGGTTTTCAGTACCCGCAACTTATCTTCGGTCACGGTATCGGGTCTGCCCGCTTCCACCGTGTATTCGCGCACGTGCGACAAATCAAACTGCTTGGCAATACAATCGGTCAAAAACCCCAACTGCTCGGCAGAAAGCGTGGTCGGCGTACCGCCGCCGAAATACACCGTTTCCAATCGTAGTCCTAAATCTTTGACTATTTGGGCGGTGTAGCACAGTTCTTTGGCAAGATTTTCAACATAGGTAGGTATCAGCGATGCCGCCCGCGTCACCGTTTGCGACACAAACGAGCAATAGTCACAACGCGTCGGGCAAAACGGTATCGAAACGTACAAACTGAACGACTCAGGGCGCGATAACGCCAGCAACTTGTTTTCGGCTTGCAAGGTGCTGCGACACAACGCCAGTTTTTCATCGCTTACCAATAACCGCTTACGCATCCACCGCAAAGCGTTTTCTTCGCCTTGTTCGGCAATCAAACGGCGCAACAACTTGACGGGGCGTACCCCCGTTACCAATCCCCATGCTTGTGTTACACCAAACGCTTGTGAAAGCAGTTGATATAATAACTCACACAGTATCAGTTCACATTCGTTTTGGTAATCGGCATGCGTGTTCGGCAACGTGGCGGTGAGTGCTTTTTCAAAATCCGCCAACCGCAACCGACAAAAAAGCGTGGTTTGTGCATCGCCTTTTTCCAAGCAGGCGGTGACCACCGCTTCGTCGGTGACATCGGTTTGTTCGTAAAGGCAAGTGAATTTTTCCTGTGGCAAAAACAATCGACACACATTTTGCAACTCAAAATGAAAATCGTGTCCCAATAATTCAAAAATCATCGTTTCACCTAAATTCCGCGCCAATGGTGGTTTCTTCGCCGTGACCGGCAACCACCCGTGTGTGCGGCGACAACTGCGAAAGCCGCTGTAAGCTGTTCCACAAGGCGCGGCTGTCACCGCCTGCAAAATCGGTGCGCCCTACGCCGCAGGCAAACAACGTATCGCCCGAAAACAGCGTGTCCTCGCACAAAAAGCAAACACTTCCCGCAGTATGCCCCGGTGTGTGCAACACAGTGAACACAAGGTCGCCCACCGTCACTTGCTCGCCGTCGTGCAACACACGGTCGGCAACAAGCGGATAGGGAATAGGCATCATACTTAAATTTCTGTCCGTCAACGCGGGTATTTCCGCTTCGTGTACCCACAGCGGCGCATGGGTGGCGGCTTGCACCTGCTTGACCGCGCCGATATGGTCAAAATGCGCGTGTGTCAGCAAAATGGCTTTGACAGACAGGTTTTGTTCTTCAATATTACGCAAAATGCGCGCCGCTTCTTCGCCGGGGTCAATCACCACGGCGTTGTTCTTGTTGTCAAACACCAAACAGCAGTTGGCTTGGTAATTGCCGACCGGCAATCGCAAATAGTCCATACGTTTACTTCCAATCGTCTGTATTCAGTGGAATGGTAATGGGACCGTTGCCCACCATTTCCACCACCATATGTTCTCCAAACATGCCGGTCGCCACTTTCGGCACCCCGCAGGCACGCAATTCTTCTTGCAATTTTTCATATAACGGAAACGCCACGTCGGGACGCGCCGCGTTACAAAAATTCGGTCGCCGCCCGTGTGAGCAATCCGCCGCCAAGGTGAAATTGGAAATCACCAACGCTTCGCCGCCAACGCTCAAAAGCGACAAATTCAACTTGTCGTTTTCATCGGTAAACACCCGTAAGTTCGCGATTTTTTGCGCTAATAGTACAGCTTCGGCTTCGGTATCGCCTTCTACCACACCTAGCATAATCAAAACACCTTCGCCGATTTCGCCCACGGTTTTGCCGTCTACCGTCACTTTGGCGGAATGTACTCTTTGAAAAATTGCTTTCATAGCTGTTTATACTCCTTTTCGGTCCACGGCAATCACACCGCCCACACGGCCCAGCCGCATTATTACTTCTTGTACGTGTGCCACGCTGTTGACACCGACTGTAATCAAAATTTCGGAATGTCCGTCGTGCAATTCGCGCACCTGCATACCGTATATCATCACGTGCATGCCCGCCAGTTGTGAGGTGATGTTGGCAAGCAGTTCCACGCGCGGTTTAGCTTCAATGCGCAAATCGGCTTTGAATTCCTCGCGCACCGAATCTTCCCATTGCACCCGAACCCAACGTTCGGGCTCGGCAGAGGCTTTGATGTCGGCAGGCACGTTGGCGCAATCGCGCTTGTGAACCGAAACACCGTACCCGCGGGTAATAAACCCAATCACCTCGTCACCCGGTACGGGGTTGCAACAACGCGAAAACTTAACAAGACAGTTGTCCATGTTTTCAATAATCACACCGCCGTTGTGATGACGATGCGGTTTTGCCGCGGCAGAAACCGATTCGGGTGTCACTTCTGCGCGGGCATACTTGGCGGCATCGTCTTTCATGCGGGGAATCAAGCGCGAAAGCGAAATCCCGCCGTATCCGATAGCGGCATAAAAATCATCTACCGTTGCGCAATGTTGTCGCTTGGCTTGCGCCGACAAAAATTCTTCTTTGTCCGCATCGGAAAGTCGAATAAAATTGCGGGCAAGTTCGCGTTCTAATTCTTCGCGCCCTTGTTCAATGTTTTCTTCGCGGCGTTCTTTTTTGTACCACGCGCGGATTTTGTTGCGCGCTTCGCTGGTTTTTACCAGTTGCAGCCAGTCACGGCTCGGTCCGTGGTCGGGTGCGGTGGTGGTCAAAATCTCCACCACTTCACCGGTTTTCAGTTCATAATCAATCGAAACAATGCGCCCGTCAACCTTGGCACCCACCATGCGGTTGCCTACGCCGGAGTGAATGGCATACGCAAAGTCAATCACCGTCGCCCCGCGCGGTAAACTCACCACTCGCCCGCGCGGTGAAAACACAAACACGTCGTCGGACGATAAGTCGGTTTTAATGGATTGCAAAATATCTTCAGCATCGTCCACGTCTTTTTGGCTTTCGATAAACTGGCGTACCCACGCCACCCGTTCTTCCAAACGGTCTTTTTTGTGGATACCCAGTTTGTACTTCCAGTGTGCCGCGATACCGTATTCTGCCGTGTGATGCATGTCCCACGTGCGAATTTGTACTTCAAACGCAATCTTTTCATGGCTGATAACCGTGGTGTGCAACGATTGATACATGTTCGCTTTGGGTGTGGAAATGTAATCCTTAAAACGATTGGGCAGAGGATGGAACATATCGTGTACCAAACCAAGCACGTTGTAACAATCGTTCACGGTATCCACAATAATCCGCACGGCAAACACGTCGTAAATTTCGTCAAACGCGTGTCCTTGCACGTACATTTTGCGGTAAATACCCGCCACGCTTTTGATACGGCCGCAAACATACGCTTCTAAGCCGTATTCCTCCAGCCGCTCGCGAAGCTGTTCTTGTATATCTTCCAAAAACGCAGTGCGTTCTTCGGTTTTCATGCTCAAGTTAGTCTCAATTTCCTCGCAACCGATGGGGTCGAGCAAATGAAGCGAAATATCTTCCAGTTCGTCTTTGATGGCGCGAATACCAAGCCGATGCGCAATCGGCGCGTAAATATCCAGCGTTTCGTGTGCTTTGTCTCGTCCCTTTTGCGGGTCCCAACCCGAAAAGGTTCGCATGTTGTGTAAACGGTCGGCAAGTTTGATAATAATCACACGAATATCTTTTGCCATGGCGAGCAACATTTTGCGCACGTTTTCCGCTTGCTGTTCTTCCTTGGTGCTGAACGGCATTTTGGTAATTTTGGTCACACCGTCAACCAAAAGCGCAATGTTTTCGCCAAACTCACGGGTAATATCGGCAAGTTCCCAGTCGGTATCTTCCACTACGTCGTGCAAAATGGCGGCAACGATGGTTTCGTTATCCATGCCCAATTCAATCAAAATACATGCCACCCGCAACGGATGGCAAACGTAATCTCCACCGGAATAACGGCATTGTCCGCTGTGCGCTTCACAAGCGACGGCAACCGCTTTTTCGATGGTCTCAATATCGTATTTTTTCTCGCTGTCGGCAAGTGCTTTTCGCAATGCCGCAATGGCAGACTCTTTGTATTCTACATCGTTTTGGATGTGTTGCATACTTAATTCCCCAAACTTAATAAAAATTGTGCCGTTTTCGTTTGTGTTATATCGGCCTTTTGACTAACTTCGCAAACTTCGGCCAACATACGATGCCCCTCGTTTTTAAAAGTAATTAACGCGGCTTCACTTAAAATTTGCAAAGACAATAACGTGCTTTCGGGTGTTACCCCCAATGTTTCCAATGTGTGACACAGCACGTCAATCGGACCGCAAAATGCCCCGCGTTGTAACAGACGGTACACGTGCACCGTGTCGTCTCGCCTTGGCATGGCAGCCGTGGTTTGTTCGCGCCGTACCACAGCATCATACTGCCCCAAAGCGGTAAGCAAGGTTTCTTGGTTACTGTTTGCGTGGCGCACGTCTTTTATCTGTATAGTCACGCTGTCTACCCCGCGGAATTGATTTACTTCCAACGTGACCGCCATATTCAGTATATCACCGACCATAAAGGGAAATTCTTCCGGTGCGGTGGAAAATTTCATCGCCGTTATCCGCGCCGAATCGCGTGATAAGGTAAGACGTAAATGCTTTCCGCCGCCCACCGCTTCAATGCGTTCCAACGTGACGTTGCAAAGCGCAAAAACGGGGACAGGATTACCGGATCCAAACGGTTCGAGCGCCGACAGGCAATTTACCAAGGCGGGTGTGATTTGCGCAGGGTTGAGACGACATTCCAAATTCAGAGATGCCACCGGCATTTCTTTGGTGGCGGCATACGCGTTAACGGCTTTGCGAAACTCCTCCACACGTTCCGTCTCCAAAGTCAGTCCTGCCGCTAATTCGTGACCGCCGTAACCGAGCAAACAATTATCACAAGCGCACAGCGCCTCGTACAATGAAAACCCGTTCAAACTGCGCCCCGAACCATGGGCAATCCCGTTCTCCGACGATAAAATCACACACGGTTTTCCAAACCGTTCTTGCATACGTGCCGCCAAAATCCCCAAAACGCCGTGGTGCCAACCCTCGCCGCAAAACACGAGCACACGGTCGGCAAGACGGGAGGGGAAGGCGTCGATTTGCTCTTGCAGCGTTTGCATAATTTCGGTTTCGGTTTGTTGACGCTTGGTATTTAGTTCGCCGATGGCGGTTGCCAAGGCGGTGGCTTGTTCTTCGTCACGACAAAGCAGCAAAGCCAGTGCTTGCAATGGGTCGCCCATACGTCCCGCGGCATTAATGCGCGGTGCCAGCGTAAAAGACACCGAAGTAGCTGTCAGCGGCCGCCCTGTTGCACCGGCAACCTCGCGCAACTTGCGCAACCCCAAATTTTTTCCTGCATTGAGTTGCTGTAATCCGCGGCGTACCAAAATACGATTATCGCGGTGCAACGGCATCACGTCGGCAAGGGTGCCAAGCGCTACCAAATCGGCATATTGCTCCAATGCCCAGTCAGGGTCGCCTTCCAAGGCACATACTAACCAAAACGCCATACCCACGCCCGAAAACTCTTTAAATTCGCTCGGGCAATCTTTTCGATGCGGGTCTACCACGGCAATGGCGGCGGGCAACATATCGGGCGGTTGGTGGTGGTCGGTCACTACCACATCAATGCCTAAGTCGGCAGCATAGGCAATTTCCTCTGCGGCAGAAATCCCGTTGTCCACCGTGATAATCAGTTGCACGCCGTTTTTAGCAAGGTCGTCAATACTGCTGCAATGCAACCCGTAACCCTCGTCGCGCCGCGGCAGACGATAGCACACGTTTGCTCCACGGTATTTCAAATACGAATACAATAACACCGTGGCGGTAACGCCGTCGGCATCGTAATCACCGTATACCGCAATCGATTCCCCATCCTCAATGGCGCGTCCTACCCGTTCGGCGGCAATATCCATGTCGGCAAACGAAAAAGCATCGCAGCAAAGTTCGTCGCCCATCAAAAAATCCATGGCGGTATTCGCATCGGTAATCCCGCGCCCTGTCATCAACAAGCACAAAAGAGGGTCCAGTCCGCAAACCTCCGAAAGCTCACCGGCTATTTCCTTATTCAATTGCGAAAATTGCCATCGTTTGTAACTCATAACCGTGTCCTTTTATATAATAATAAACATACATACTTATCTTATCATTTTTTGCCGCCGGTTTCAACATTCTTTTTGGTATTTTTACCCGGAAAAACAAAGATTGACAAAATTTTCAAGTTGTGGTAAGATATGGATATTACAAGGGGAAAGGAGTGTAACACGTGAAATCAATCGGGATTGTTCGCAAATTGGATGATTTAGGCCGCATCGTATTACCGATAGAATTGCGTCATACATTGGGATTGGAAGAAAGGGACCCGTTAGAAATTTTTGTAGAAGACAATCATATTATTTTAAAAAAATATCAACCCTCTTGCATTTTTTGCAATAACGCCAAAAACGTAACGGTCTTCAAAGGCCAAAACGTCTGTGAAGATTGCTTGCGTGAAATCAAAAACGGTTAATGTTTAAAAAATCCGACACCACGTCGGATTTTTTACATGTCATTAACGAACATTGTCTAAAATTGCTAAAAACAATCGTTAATTTTTATTGTTTTTGTGGAATTTTCGCAGGAACCCCGTAAAAAAAGCAAAAAGCCCTTGCAAAATAACAACAACGTGTTAAAATAATGTGTAGGGTAGTATCGCGTATACTATTTGTGTAGCGGGGAATTCTAATCGGGTGATTATCCGTTGGAATATAAATTTGTTGGAGGTTTTCAAAATGAACAAGGTCGAATTAGTAGCTTCTGTTGCCGAAAAAGTCGGTCTGTCCAAGAAAGATGCTGAAAAAGCTGTTGCCGCTGTGTTGGATTCTGTTGTCGCCGCTGTTGCAAAAGGCGATAAAGTGCAATTAGTTGGCTTCGGTACGTTTGATGTACGCGCTCGCGCTGCTCGTACCGGTCTCAACCCCCGCACCAAAGAAACCATCAAAATTGCTGCTTCCAAGCAACCGGTTTTCAAAGCCGGCAAAGCGTTCAAAGACGCTGTGCAATAATCGGTCTTTCCCAAAACCGCCCGATTGGGCGGTTTTTTTCTTGCTATAAAGGAGAATTATTAATGCGTTTGGATAAATATTTAAAAGTTTCGCGTCTCATCAAGCGCCGCACCGTTGCTAACGAAGCATGCGATGCGGGCAGAGTGTTTGTCAACGGCAAAGCCGCGCGCGCCTCGTACGAAGTCAAGGTGGGGGATATCCTTTCGGTCTCGCTCGGCACGCGCGAACTCAAAGCCGAGATTGTCAGCGTGCAAGAAACCGTTGCCAAAAACGACGCCGCGTTGCTGTATAAACTGCTGTAATACCTCGCCTCCTGTTTTCATATAGTGAAAGCAGGAGGCGAAAAATATGAAAGAAACCATGTCCGCGGTTGCCGAAACGTTACCGCACACGTTGTGTTTGCACGACCGACGCTCGTTGTCGGTTTCGGGTGTACGCGATGTCGATAGTTTTGATGAAGAAACCGTCATCCTGTATACCGATTTGGGGGAACTGACCATCAAAGGTGTCGGTTTGCATATTAACCGTTTGAATATCGAAACCGGTGACGTCAGTTTGGAAGGCAAAATTGACGCTTTGTCGTATGCCGAGCCACGCGTCAAAGGCGGCGTTTTCGGAAAGTTGTTCCGCTGATGGCGCCGGGATTTGAAAACGTAGCGCAACTGCGCGAACTGTTTTTGTCGTGTGGTATGGGTTTTTTGCTTGGCGCGTATTACGATGTGTTTCGCCTGTTGCGCTGTTGGCTTCGCCCTCCGCACCTGCGTGTTTTTTTAGCAGATTGTATTTATGCTTGCACATCGGCGGTTGCCACCTTTTTGTTTTGGTTGGCACTCAACGGCGGCATTTTGCGGTGGTATTTGTTTTTGGGGTTGTTTGTCGGCTTTTTTGCCTACCGCCGCACGGTGGGCAATTTGCTTCTCAAAGCGGTGTTGTGGTTGCTTCGTCAAGGCGAAAAACTCGCCCAAAAAGCAGAAAATCGGCTGTCACGATTACTATCCGCTTTTCTGAAAAAGGCAAAAGCGATTTTTCGGTCGATATTTACCATAAAAAACCGAAAAAAATTCAAAAAAACACTTGCAACCGAGGGAGAGTCTGTTGTATAATCATTGTGTGTTATGTTGCGTAGCACAACGTTGCCCGAAAGGAGGTCTTGTAACGTGAAATTCGCCAAAAAGAAGCGAAAAAGTCTTATTTTGCGCATTGCACTGGCGGCGTTTTCCGTGTACGTGGTGGTTTCCATAGTTCAGTTGCAACTGCAACTCAATCGCGGCCAAGAACAGTTGGACGAAATCAACAACCAACTGGTCCAAACCAAACAAACCAACACCGCGTTGCAAGATAAGCTCGACGGGTACGAGGAATATTTGGAACAACAAGCCCGTAAACAAGGCTTGGTAAAACCGGGAGAAACCGTTTTTGTGGAAATTCCGGAATGATTTTGAACTAGTGAGTAGGGGGAACTCCGCACCATGGCGTTGGAAGTGGGAACTTGTATTGAAGGTAAGGTAACGGGGATTACCAAATTCGGAGCATTTGTGGAATTGGCAGACGGCAAAACCGGCATGGTACATATTTCGGAAGTCGCTCCCACATACGTCAAAGAAATTCGTGACCACGTTACAGAAAACCAAACCGTCAAAGTCAAGGTGCTCAGCATCGGCGAAGACGGCAAGATTAGTTTGTCTATCAAAAAAGCCATGGACCCGCCTCCGCGCACAGCCGGCAGGGGAGCACCCCGTTCGGCATCGCCCGGTCGTCCCGGCGGATTCGAATGGCAACCCGCCCAAAACGATAGCGGCAATTTCGAGGAAATGATGTCCCGCTTCAAACAGACCAGCGACGAAAAAATGTTGGACTTAAAACGTTCGCTGGACAGCAAACACGGCGGTTTTTCTCGAAACAGAAGAGGATAATGTCATTTTTGCCGTTGCCCGTTGGCAACGGCTTTTTTACTGTTGTGAGGGTATCATGGAACAATTTTCTTTTTGTGCGCCGTGCTTGTTCGGCGTGGAAGGCATCTTGGGGGATGAATTGCGCCGCATGGGCGCTTTGGACGTAAAACCGCAAAACGGCAGGGTGCTGTTTGGCGGCAGTGCCGACATGTTGGCACGTGCGAACATAGGCAGCCGCTACGCGGAGCGTATTCAAATTGTGGTGGGCAACTTTGAAGCCCATAGTTTTGAAGCCTTGTTCCAAGGCGTTCGCGCGTTACCGTGGGAACGCTTTATCAGCAAAAAAGCGGCGTTTCCCGTCAAAGGTTGGTCGTTAAATTCCGATTTGCACAGCATTCCCGACTGCCAATCCATTGTCAAAAAAGCCATTGTCGAACGACTGGGGCAACACTACGGCATCGGTTGGTTTGAGGAAACGGCGGCACCCGTGCAAGTGCAGTTCACCATTCTTAAAAACGAAGTCACGTTGCTGATTGACACCAGCGGTGTCGGTTTGCATAAACGCGGCTACCGCGCTAACGCAGGCGGTGCCCCTATGAAAGAAACGTTGGCAGCCGCCATTGTGGATGTCACGCGCGCTCGTTTGGCAAACCAAGTGGTAGACCCGTGTTGCGGTTCCGGTACCTTGCTGATTGAAGCGGCATTGGCGGCACGGCGTATTGCCCCCGGTATTCGCCGTAAATTTGCCTTTATGAACTGGGATTGGTTCGAAGAATCCGTCTGGCGCGAAGAACGAAAACGCGCCATGGAACAAGTGCTAAACGACCGTGAACTCAAAGCACTGGGCAGTGACATCGACCCCGAAGCGGTCCGCTTAACGGTGGAAAATGCCGCCAAAGCGGGTGTTGGTGGTGAGGTACGCGCCACAGTGCGTGACTTGTGTGATTTTGTTCCCGAAGGGGACAGCGGTGTGGTACTGTGTAACCCGCCGTACGGCGAACGACTGCTCGATGTGCAAGCCGCGCGCGAACTGTATCGCACCATGGGAAAGGTGTTCCAACCCAAAGCAGGATGGAGCTACGCTATCATCAGTCCCGACGAGGAGTTTGAATCCGTGTTCGGCAGAAAAGCCGACAAACGTCGAAAACTATATAACGGCATGCTCAAATGTCAGTTGTATATATACTATTAAGTAGGATGTGACAGAAAATGCGGCATGTGTTTATCCTAAATCCCGCGGCGGGCAAAAACCAAAAAGCCTTAAACTTGCTTCCACGCATTGAACAAGTGTGTCAAGAGCACGGTTTGGATTTTGCTGTCCATACCACCACACATCCGCACCATGCCACCGAACTGGCACAGCACGAGGTGCAAAAAGGCGATGCCGTGCGTTTGTATGCCTGCGGCGGGGACGGCACATTGT
This sequence comes from Acutalibacteraceae bacterium, assembly GCA_045578425.1. Classification (GTDB taxonomy): domain Bacteria; phylum Bacillota; class Clostridia; order Oscillospirales; family Acutalibacteraceae; genus RGIG3009. Next base: position 1,566 of record JAZNKF010000038.1, on the reverse strand, counting down.
TGGAAGTGGCAACCGGTATCGGTGATGCTGCTAATGCCGAACTGGTGTGTGTGCCGTGCGGTTCTGCTAACGACTTTATCCGCTTTTTCCCCAATGCGGAACGTTTTAAGGATTTGGAAGCGTTGGTGCTCGGTACGGCTCGTCGTATCGATGCCATTTCGTGCAACGGCAAACTGTCGCTCAATGCGTGTTCCATGGGCATGGACGCTGACGTTGCCGCCCGCCAAAAACGGTACAAACATTTGCCGTTTGTCAGCGGTCCCATGGCGTATAACCTGGCGATTGCGCAAACCTTTTTCAGCCCGTTCGGCAAACAACTGCACGTGGTTATGGAAACCGAAAACGGCAAAGTCGAACGCGTTGGTAACTATTTGTTTGCACTGGCTGCCAACGGTCAATATTACGGTGGGGGCTACCACGGCTCGCCGCTTTCGCAACCCGATGACGGGCTGTTGGATTTTGTGCTGGTCAGCAACAAAAACCATTTCAATGTTTTTCCGTTCCTCAAACGCTACAAAAACGGCAAACATTTGGGGAGCGCGGGGGTGGAATCGTTTCGCGGCACCAAAATGACGGTATATGCGGGGAAACCCACCGTCTGTAACGCCGACGGCGAATGTTTTGCCGATTGCCAAGTAACGTTTGAATTGTTACCCAAAGCACTGTCGTTTGTCTTCCCCGATGAGATGTTAAAAAATTGTGAAATATCCGAAAAATACCAAATAACTACTTGATTTTTCCATAAAAGGGATTATAATAAGATTTAGCACTCGGTTCAAAAGAGTGCTAACTGAATCAATAATACTCATAAGGAGGAGTTTTTTATGACAATGAAACCGTTGGCTGACCGCGTGGTCATCAAAATGGTCGAGGCAGAAGAAACCACCAAAAGCGGCATCATCCTTGCCGGAACGGCAAAAGAAAAACCGCAAGTAGCCGAAGTGGTGGCAGTAGGTCCCGGCGGTAACGTCGAAGGCAAAGAGGTTACCATGTACGTCAAAGTGGGCGACAAAGTCATTACCGGCAAATACGCCGGCACAGAAGTCAAAATGGACGGTGTGGAATACACCATCGTTCGTCAAAACGACATTTTGGCCATTGTAGAATAAGAATTTAGGGAGAGATTACTATGTCGAAAGAAATTTTATTCGGCGAAGAAGCCCGCAAGGCTTTGCAGTCCGGCGTGGACCAACTCGCCAATACCGTAAAAATCACGTTGGGGCCCCGCGGCCGTAACGTAGTGCTCGACCGCAAATACGGCGCACCGCTGATTACCAACGACGGTGTCACCATTGCCAAAGAAGTGGAACTTGATAACGCGTTCGAAAACATGGGCGCACAACTCGTCAAAGAAGTTTCCACCAAAACTAACGACGTTGCCGGCGACGGTACCACCACCGCTACTTTGTTGGCACAAGCCCTTATTCGCGAAGGCATGAAGAACGTGGCTGCCGGTGCCAACCCCATGGTTGTCAAACGCGGTATTCAAAAAGCCGTGGATGCGGTTGTGGCAGAAGTCAAAGCCAACTCCAAAAAAGTCAGCGGCTCCGAAGATATTGCCAGCGC
>JAZNKF010000037.1:0-8424 GCA_045578425.1 Acutalibacteraceae bacterium | reverse complement strand
TACCCCGCCGAGGCGTGTGGAAAACCCGTGACGTACAAAAGGATACGCGTCAAACGCAGGGAAAGTATAATATCCCACGCCGCTTACCATGTGTGGTGTGAGTGTTTTACTGTGTATTAATGGAGTCATGATTCATCACCCAATAATTAAACTCTTTTTTATCATACCATTTTTGGTAATGTTTTTCAAGGTATATACAAGAATAGAGTTACCTTTCAAAACAGTAAGATAACTCCACTCATAATTTTTATTTGATTTCCTGTTCCAAAGCATCAAATTCCGGCGTGGAAAAGAATTCGCCTAACGTAATTTCCAATCCGTCACAAAACTTCTTGATAGTGAGTATCGATATATCCCGCCTGTCAGCATTCATCATACTGTATGCCGTAGAGGGCGTAACACCCGACCGATTGGCAAGTTCGTTTATCTTTATATTTCGTTCTTTACACAAATTTTCAAAACGCCGCGTAACAACATCTTTGACGCTCATACCGTTCACCTCAAAAACATTGTATAAACTTTTACGTTTTTGCGTATACGCACTTGCGTAATTGTTGCAATTGAAAAGAAACCTGCTGAAAAAATATGAAGATACCTAATTAGAAAAAGAATTTCCGCATAACTAAATTCCAAAAATCAATTTGAGTAATAACACGGTGATGACACCCGGTATTCCTAACCCTAAACAAACCGCACCGGTAAATGCTGTAATCCCCAGCGAAACTCCCGTGAACGCACCCGCCACGTTCACCGCCGCCAACGCACAAGTTCCTTGCAACGCGTTGCCCACCATACTGCGTATCGGCTTTCCGGCGCGTATTGCTCCAACAATCACCGCTATTCCCAACAACCCTCCAACAGTGTATAAAAATATCATCATTCCCGTTGTCATATTGCCACCTCCGTGTTTTACTGTATGCGTTGGAAAATAAAAAAATCACCTCATCGTCAAGACGATAAGGTGATTTTGCTTTGATTAAAATTATTTGGCACCTAAAAATTTGGTAATCAGCATACCAAGAAAAACCAGCACAAAGAAAACGATAGCCAACACCTTGGTCCACTTTGCCAAAAAAGCATCCAATGTGCGCGCTCGGCCTTTTTCAAAAAAGTTTTCGCTGGCACCGGCAATGGCACCCAAATCGGATTGGCGGCCTTCTTGTAACAAAATCACCGCGATGATGACTAACGAAAACACAATAATAATCGCACCAATAATATATTCCCAAGCAGTCATGAATTAGCCTCCTAAACAGTTATCACATAGTATGATAGCACATTCTTTTTCAAAACGCAACAATAAATTTGCATATTGTTTACATTTACGGGCATGATAACTCTGTCACAAATACACAGAGTACCTTGCGTTTGCCGTATTTGTGTCAGCCGCTGTCGGACAAACGCCCGACAGCGGCTTTTATTTTTTAAAGCAAGGATAACTGCTCTCCAATATCTTCAGCAAGCGGCAAAGCACCTGCCGCCGGCAACGTTTTGGTACGGTACCGCGCCGGTTTTACCGACAAGTTGTCCGAAAACGGCATCACTTCGGTCAAACGGTGTTGACCTTTGAGAGTAAGCACCTGCACACCTTGCGTATCACGTGTGGTTTTGGGAGCAATCGCGCCGGTATGCACAATCAACCGACGACCGGAAGAAGAAATCATCATAAATTCACGGTCTTCTTCCACATAATAAAGCGCCACCAGCGGCGATTTTTGCGAATACGCACCAATCAATTTCCGCCGATTAGCTTTGGTGGCATACGATGCCGCGTTCACCTTGGCAACCTTGCCGTTTTCAAAGAAGAACAACAGATACCCGCTGTACTTTTCCGTCACTACCATGTGGATGGCGGCTTCCCCTTCGTCAAAGCCAAGTTTGCCGGCAACAAAATCACCCAACACACTTGCTTTGGTATCCCCAAAATCCGACACTTTGGATTTGTATACCGTACCCGCATTGGTAAAAAACAACAACTCTTTGCGGTTGTCTGTTTCCACCGTTTGCACAATGCGGTCGCCTTCTTTAAGTTTTTGTTCTCCGCTCATGCGCAACGACTGCGGTGTGATTTTTTTGAAATAACCTTCCTGTGTAAAAAATAACGTACACGGATAAGCGGGTACTTCTTCCACCGCCTCGGCAGCTTCTTCCGCTAAATCAGAAGCATACAGCAACAAACTGCGGCGCGGTTGTCCGTGCTTTTTCATCACTTCGCGCAATTCCGCCACAATAATGTTGCGCACACGAGCAGCACTCTTTAAAATCGCATCCATTTCCGCAATGTCGGCTTCCAGTTTGGCAATTTCCTCGGTGCGGCGCAAAATATATTCTCGGTTTAAGTGACGCAATTTAATTTCCGCCACGTATTCCGCTTGCACTTCGTCAATGCCAAACCCAATCATCAAATTGGGAACTACTTCCGCTTCTTCCTCGGTGTGGCGAACAATGTCAATCGCTTTGTCAATATCCAACAAAATTTTTGCCAAACCCTTGAGCAAATGCAATTTCTCTTTTGCTTTTTGCAAATCAAAATATACACGCCGCCGCACACTCTCCATACGGAAAGCAACCCATTCTTCCAACAAGCGGCGAACACCCAATACTTGGGGAACTCCGGCAATCAACACGTTAAAGTTACAAGAAAATCCATCTTCCAGCGGTGTCAACGCAAACAAGCGCGTCATGAGTTTGTCGGGGTCTACACCGCGTTTTAAGTCGATGGTAATGCGCAGACCATCCAAACCGATTTCATTACGCACGTCGGAAACCTCACGCAATTTCCCCGCTTTAACCAATTCGGTCATTTTGGCAATGATTGCTTCCACCGTAGTGGTGGGGGGGATTTCCGTCACGTCGATGCAGTTTTGCGATTTATCATAAGTGTAAACCGAACGCACCTTCACCGTGCCGCGGCCGCTTTCGTAAATACGTTCCATATCCTCACGGTCATATATAATGCGTCCGCCGCCAGGAAAATCCGGTGCTTTGAGCGTTTCGGTTATGTCAAATTCGGGGTCCTTTATCAAGTTAATAGTCGTTTCGCATACCTCGTTTAGGTTAAACGAACAAATCGAACTTGCCATACCGACAGCAATACCCATGTTGTTGTTCACCAGCACCGACGGAAACGTCACCGGCAACAAGGTTGGCTCTTTCATGGTAGAATCGTAGTTGTCAACAAAATCTACCGTATCTTTGTCAATATCGTGGAACAATTCCGCCGCAATCGGGCTGAGTTTTGCTTCGGTGTATCGCGAAGCGGCATATTCCATGTCCGAAGAATACGCGCGACCAAAGTTCCCCTTGGAATCCACGTACGGGTGCAACAGCGATTGGTTACCTGCCGAAAGGCGCACCATGGTTTCGTAAATAGCGGCATCACCGTGGGGATTGAGTTTCATGGTGGCACCCACAATGTTCGCCGATTTCGTACGCGCCCCGCTGAGCAGTCCCATTTTATACATAGTATATAACAATTTACGGTGCGACGGTTTGAACCCGTCAATTTCAGGGATGGCGCGGGACATAATCACACTCATGGCATACGGCATGTAGTTAATTTCCAACGTGGTATCAATGCGTTGGCTTTCCACTTGTCCTGCACCCGTAATGTGCGCATTTTCCGGTAATCGGTCCATTTTGCCGAGCGATTGTGTTGCTTTTTTCTTAGCCATTTCTTTTCACCTCAACTCAAATCCACTTGTTCTAAATATAAGCTGCCTCGCTCAGCAATAAATTCTTTTCGGCCATTGAGATTATCCCCCAACAACACGTCAAACATCTGCGCGGTGGCTTCCTCGCCCGAAGGCTCCACACGAATCAAACGGCGCGTGGCGGGGTTCATGGTAGTCAAGGACATCATTTCGGGGTCGTTTTCACCAAGACCTTTTGACCGCTGAATGGTATATTTGGTATCACCAAGCTCTTGCAAAATTGTCGCTTTTTCTGCATCGTTGTACGCAAAATACGTGTCGGTTTTGGTGCTGATTTCGTAAAGCGGTGTTTCGGCAATAAATACCTTTCCCTCGCGAATCAACGTGGGCGTTAAGCAATATAACATAGTCAAAATCAACGTGCGAATTTGGAAACCGTCAACGTCGGCATCGGTACAAATAATCACTTTGTTCCAGCGTAACAAATTCAAATCAAATGTTGCCAAATCCTTATTGGCTTTGGATTTCACTTCCACACCGCAACCCAGCACTTTGAGCAAATCGGTAATAATATCACTTTTGAAAATTTTGTTCAAATCTGCTTTCAGGCAGTTTAAAATTTTACCGCGCACGGGGATAATGGCTTGAAAATTCGGGTCACGTGCTTGCACGCACGCACCCATAGCGGATTTACCTTCCACAATAAACAGTTCGCGCTCGTCGGTGTTGCGACTGCGGCAATCCACAAACGTTTGCACACGCGACGTCAAATCGTTGCCCGCTTGCAACGTTTTTTTCAAACTTTGCCGCGTCACTTCTGCTTTTTCGCGGCTGCGCTTGTTAATGAGAACTTGGTCGGTCAGTTTGTCGGCTTCCGCTTTGTTTTCCAAAAAATAGACTTCCAAATGATGCCGCAAAAACTCCGTCATCGATTCTTGAATAAACTTGTTGGTAATCGCCTTTTTGGTTTGGTTTTCATAGGATGTTTGCGTAGAAAAAGACGAAGAAACCAACACCAAGCAATCTTGCACATCTTGAAAGGTGATTTTACTTTCGTTTTTAAGATATTTTCCGTTTTGTTTTAAATACGCATCAATTTGCGAAACAAACGCCGAACGCACTGCTTTTTCCGGTGCACCGCCATGTTCCAGCCAACTGGAATTGTGGTAGTACTCCAACAAATTGACTTTGTTGGAACAGCACATAGCAACATTGAATTTCACTTTGTATTCGGGTTTGTCTTCACGGTCGCGACCGCGGCGCTCCGCCGTCCACACCTGCACGTCGGTCATGGCGGCATCGCCCGTAAGTTCGTTCACATAATCGGCAATACCGTTTTCATAAACAAATTCTTCCGTTTCAAAACTGCGACCGTTTTGATTGCGCAATACAAACAACAAATTCGGGTTAACAATCGCTTGACGGCGCAACACGTCGCGGAAATACTCCATCGGTACCGCAATATCCGTAAACACCTGCAAATCCGGTTTCCAACGAATTACCGTTCCCGTATCGCGTTTGGCATACGGTTCTTTGGTAAGACCGCCCACGTTTTCGCCGTGCTCAAAATGCAAGGTATATTTGAATCCGTCACGTTTGACCTCCACGTCCATATATTCCGAAGAATATTGCGTGGCACACGCACCAAGACCGTTAAGTCCTAACGAGAATTCATAACTTTCGCCGTCATTGGTATTGTATTTACCGCCGGCATATAACTCGCAAAAAATAAGCTCCCAGTTAAAGCGATTTTCTTTGGCGTTAAAATCCACCGGTATACCGCGCCCAAAATCCTGCACTTCAAATGAGCCGTCTTCATAGCGGGTGGTAACAATTTTGTTGCCGTGCCCTTCGCGCGCTTCGTCAATGGAGTTTGACAATATTTCAAAAACGGCATGTTGACAGCCTTCCAATCCGTCCGAACCGAAAATAACGGCAGGGCGTTTGCGAACACGGTCTGCGCCTTTGAGCGAAGTAATACTTTCGTTTCCGTAACTTGGCTTTTTCGTTGCCATGCTTCACGCATCCTTCTTAAATGTAGTAGTTTCCCTAAATATTCCTTACTATTTTATACCATATGTTGGTATTTCGTCAAGTTTCAAATTTCACGCTAGTTATCCACCGCCAAAGACCGACGAAACTCCGTGGGTGTCAGTCCGGTCACCCGTTTGAACACCCGTGCAAAATATTGCGGGTTATCAAACCCCAGCAAATCGGAAATTTGCGAAATATTGTAACGATTTTGCCGAATCATTTTTTTGGCTTCCTCGATTTGGCAGCGGGTGTGATACTGCGAAAGCGGATATCCCGTCTGCTCTTTGAACAAAAGACTCAAATACGATTTACTGTACCCAAACGTGTTGCAAATATCCTCCACTCTCACCTTTTCGGCTGCCTTGGAACGAATAAATTGCTTGATTTGCGATACCAACTGCGTTTCCACACTTTCCTTGGTTGGTAAAAAATTGATTTCCTGCTTTTCGGTCACGTCACGCAACAGCGTAATCAAAAACTGTTCCAAATACAACTGTATCAGTTGTTCCCCACCGACTTTTGCCGTTGGTTTTAACTCAAACTTTATCGGCGACGTATCGTTTTTGGGAATGTAATAGGTGTTTTCCGCTTCGTGAATGATCCCCGCCAACAACGGTTTTAAATGCTTGCTTACCGCATCGGTATAATTTTCAAAAAAACGCATCGCAGCGGATTTACACACAAACGAAATCACAAAAATATTCGGTGACGAATCGTATGAGCGAATGGTATGAAATTCATTCGGCTTATGAAAAACGATTTCTCCTTGTTTGAGAATCAATGGCTTGCCGTCACTGGTCACTTCCACCATGCCACTGTCTACGTATACCATTTCCCAAAAATCGTGTGCTTCCCCTTTAAAAACAAACGACGCGTCAAACTCATAATAATGAATCGTCACCACTTCGGTAATATGGATTACCGTTTTGAATTTTCGTTTGATATAAGGTATCATAAAAAGCCACCTCGTTTTTTAATTGGACAAAAGTGAACGTTTGCGGTACAAAAATATCTGTTTTTCCACTCGAAAATATTCTATCATAAAAGTAACAAAAAAACAAGGAGGCTCATTATGAAAAAAGGTATCAGCATTTGGTCCTTCGGGAATCTCTCGTTGGAAGAATCTTTTCGTTTGGCAGCCAAAGCCGGTTTTGACGGCGTAGAAGTTGCTTTGAACGAAACCGGAGAAGCATCGCTCGCTTCGGACGAAAAAGAATGGGCACGTATCAAAAAATTGGCGGACGATTGCGGTTTGGAACTGTATAGCGTCGCATGCGGTCTTTACTGGGATTATCCGATCACTTCCGACGATGCCGCCATTCGCAGCCGCGGTATGGACATTGTCAAAAAAGAAATCGACATGGCACAAGCTTTGGGTTGTGACTCTTGCTTGGTCATTCCCGGCACCGTGTGCGCCGATTTTGTCGACCCCAACTGCGTGGTAGACTATCAAACTGCTTACGACCGCAGCTTGGAAGCCTTCTCTAAGCTGAAAACGTATGCCGAAGCCGCCAAAGTCAATATCGGTTTGGAAAACGTTTGGAACAAATTCCTTACCTCCCCCATTGAAATGAAACACTTCATCGATGCTATCGGCAGCGATTATGTCGGCAGTTATTTAGATATCGGTAACGTTTTGTTCAATGGCTATCCCGAACACTGGATTCGCGTGTTGGGCAACCGCATCAAAAAAGTACACTTCAAAGATTATCGCAAAGCCGCCGGCGGTTTGCACGGCTTTGTGGATCTGCTGGCAGGCGATGTCAACTACCCCGCCGTAATGGACGCTTTCAAAGAAGTCGGCTACGACGGATGGGTTACCGCCGAAATGATTCCCAATTACGCCACCTATAACGACGCGTTGATTTACAACACTTCGATGTCGATGGACAAAATTTTAGGAAGAAAGTAAGAGGTGCAAAACTATGATTAAAGTCGGTTTGATTGGTTGCGGTTTTATGGGCACCATGCACTGCAACTGCTACAAAAACATTCCCGGTGTTGAAATTGCCGCACTCGCTGATATTCGCCGCGACAAAGCCGAAGTTTTGGCAGAGGGCACCACGGCTGTCATTTACGGTGACGGTAAAGATTTGATTGCTAACGCAGATGTAGATATCATCGACATCTGCTTACCCACATACTTGCACGCCGAATATGCGTTGCTCGCCATGGACAAAGTCAAATACTTATTTGTGGAAAAACCCGTAGCACTCACCAACGAACAGGGCACTGCCTTGCTCCAAAAAGCTGCTGCAACCGGTTGCCAAGTGCAAATCGGCCAAGTTATTCGCTTCTGGGATGAATACGTGGCCCTCAAAGACATTGTCGAAAAAGGCACCTACGGCAAAGTGCTCAATGCCAACTTCCGTCGTTTGAGCCCGATTCCGACTTGGGGTTGGGAAGATTGGCTGCTGAAAACCGAATTATCGGGCGGTGCCGCACAAGACTTGCACATTCACGACGTTGACTATGCCTTGTCCTTGTTTGGCAAACCCAACGCCTATTCGTCGGCAAAAAACGTTTTGGGCGAAGCGAATTCCTATATCAACACTGCCCTTCGCTACGATGATTTTGTTGTCACGGTAGAAGGCACTTGGAATCTGCCCACCACCTACCCCTTCACGGCCACTTTCCGTGTGGTATTTGAAAAGGGCGTTGTGGAAAACAGCGGCGGCAAATTCCTTTTGTATACCGAAAACGGTGCCGAAGAAATCCCGGTTGTTAAAACCACGGT
>JAZNKF010000036.1:0-66712 GCA_045578425.1 Acutalibacteraceae bacterium | reverse complement strand
AACACCGGGGACGGTTCGGAACACAGGGGACGGTTCTGTTGTGTTCGTTCCCTTATGTTTCCCTTGTGTTCTAAGAACTTTGAAAGCGTAAAGCATATCCGCTTTACTCAAAATAATTCTTGCCACGATGGTGAAAATAGTGTAAAATAAATTTACAGAAAACAACAAGGAGGACACGGTATGCCTACGTTGAACGTTATGAAACACAAAACGAAACGAAATAACTTGTTTTTGCGTGTTGCTATGGGGCATTTTGCAACCAGTAACTGTCACAGTAATTATTATATTGATGTGGTATCGCAAAAAGCACGTCTTTCCGAAGCTAAAGCGGTCGCACAGGAGCTTTGCTCGTATTACTATACGGATACGGTGGTCGATACCATTTTGTGCCTTGATGGAACCGAAGTAATCGGCGCTTGCTTGGCGGATAGCTTGGCAAAAGCGGATTTTCTTAACATGAATGCGCACAAATCCATTTATGTAGTAACACCGGAAACAACAAACGGCAGTCGATTGTTATTTAGAGATAATATTGTGCCCATGATTTCCAAAAAACACGTGATGATTCTTGCGGTGTCGGTCGCATCGGGGAAAACGGTGGAATCTGCGGTTGATGCCGTCAACTATTACGGAGGAACGGTGTCGGGAATTTCGGCAATTTTCTCAACCGCCAAAGAGTGCGGTGGCTTGCCGGTACGCTCCATATTTGACCCCAACGATTTGGAAGGGTATCAGTGCTATCCTGCGCACGAATGTCCCCTGTGTAAAGCCGGACAAAAACTGGATGCTCTTGTCAACAGTCATGGTTTTTCCAAACTGTAATAACGGTTATAAAAAGCCCTTGAATCTTCAAGGGCTTTTTTCTTGCTTTAAAGATCAAAAAAAGTATAGTATTTTTATTTATTAAGTGGTACAATATTTTTATAAATACAGCGGATAAAGGGGGGAGAATGTGGACTTTACAACGGCAGAACTCACGGCGAAACGGTTGGGTTGTACGGTACGTGCCGTTCAAAAATGGGCAAAAGAGGGGAAAATCCCGTACGCCTACAAAGACGGTAGGGATTGGAAAATCCCCACGGATGCGGTTGCCCCCTCACGTGCTAACGAGCCAATTGCACAATATTTCAACGAACCGTTCCCCATTATCCACGAATATCAACCGGGGCATGTGTTGGAATACATAAACAGCATCCCCAATAAAGACGACCGCAATATGGCGCTTTGCGAATACTATTATTTCATTGGGGAAATGAAACAATCTACTGTGTTGGCAGAACCGTATCTCGACTCCAAAAACCCCGTTTTGTGCTCGACGGCAGCGCTTTTTTGTATTTTTTCCAACTTGTGCTGTGGTCACTTGGTAAAAACCTATTATGCGGCAGATGTTTTAAAACAAACGTGGGAAGAACCAAATCAACAACCGATGATAAAAGCGGTCAGTTTGTTAAATTCTCTTATTTTCAAAACGCAGCTGCACCTTCCGTTCGAAGATATACCGTTAATGAACGACTACATAAAATATTTGGATGGCGGCCTAAAATTATTTGCCTGTTATCTGATGGCATATAAGGCTTATCTGGATAAAGATTATTCACGTTCGCTTGGTATTGTGGAAACAGCACTTAATATCAGCGAAAAAGTGTATCCTATCCCTATGATTTATTTGTATTTGATAGAAGCAATGGATTTGGTTAATTTATTGCGATTAGATGAAGCCGCGCAATCCATTGAAAAAGCGTGGGAACTGGCCGAACCGGACGGTATGTTTATACCGTTTGTGGAACATTATAATCTTTTGCAAGGTTTGGTCGAAAAACAGTTTAAACGTTCAAACCCGACAGCGTATCATAAAATTATTGAAACCTCCAAACAGTATAACCTATCATGGTTTGAAATTTATGATACAAAAAATGAAACCAATGTTGCTAAAAACCTTACACATACGGAATTTACCGTTGCCATGCTATATAGCCGCAATTGGCGCGCTAAAGAAATTGCTGCCCACATGGAACTTTCCGAACGCACGATTATGAATTACATTGCTTTGATTTATGATAAACTGCAAATCAACAGCCGAAAAGATCTCGAAAAATTTATGCTTAAATAAAACCGCTTGTTCGTCTAAACGAACAAGCGGTTTTTGCTTTTATCAAGGGAAAACAGGCGTTTATTAAGAATTTAGTGCGATAAAAGTACTGTTTTTGTGGATTTGCGGTGTTAAACAAGTAAAAAAATTGCATATTTTTTTTAAAAAATCACTCATTACAAATCTTTCATATATTGTTAAAATTTACTCGTAAAAACAAATTTTACGCTATATTTTGATATTGGAAAAAGGGAGTGAGAAAATTGGGCAAGGGAAAAAGTCGCCGATATGTGTTGGAAGGCGACACGGTAATAGTCAATCAAGTATATGACAACGAGATTGGACAATATCGTAACGATTATCCGAATTTTGAAAAACACCCGCGGATAACCCCTACCGGCCGACGATGGGTGAGCGTGTTTAAGGAGGATTGTCCCTACTCTTCATCAGAATATGGTGATTGTGGCTCCTGTCAATACTTTCGCTGCGAAAAGCAAGGTGATTTGATAGGAATTTGTGAAAACGACACTCTCCGTGTTGCGATACTCGAAAATGTAGTAGACGATTTACAAAGAAAGGAAGCCTGATACTATGAAAAACAAACGAACAAAGTTAAAAAAATGGTTATCCGTACTTCTTGCGGTAACGATTTTGTTTGGTACGATGCCAATTGTTAATATTGCGGCGGCAAGTCCGTCGAGCAGTGTTGCTGACCCCAAAACGGTTGACAATTGGAAAACGTGGTTCCCGACAGATAGCAGTCGCTACGCCGGTGGTATCTATCTTGACAAATCGGTCTACACAGCAACAGAGGCTGTGGCACAAAACAGTTATTTTTACGATATTGCCGATAAACTTTCTTTTGGAAAAGACAAATTCGGTAACGACAATTTTATGGTATCCTTATCGGCAGTTGGTTCGACCACGCAAATAACAGGTCAAACTTCTGTTCCTGCGGATACTGTATTCATATTGGACTTGTCTAACTCTATGTCCGGCGATGAAGTGGAAACCATGGTACGGGCAACCAACCGAGCAATCACCACGTTGCTCGAAAATTCGGACAGCCGCGTAAGTGTGGTTTTGTATTCGGGTAACGCTTCCACAAGTAATAATGCAACGTTGAATACGGCAACGGTTATTCTTCCGTTGGCACACTACACCACCACTTTGCAAGAAACCGAAAGGGATTGGGTATGGAACGGCAATTATTACGAAAGAGTTTCCATAACTTATGATAACTTTTTAACATATAACAATAACACGGTTTCTGTTTCCGCAACCTATTCCGGCAACCGGCAGACCGGTGGTGTCACCGTAACGGGTCAATCGGGCTATGTCACCGGTTCCAAAAGCAAGAACGGTGGCACCTATACACAAGGCGGCCTTTGGAAAGCTTATGGTGAGTTTGAAACAGGCGATGCTACTAAAACAGCTGCAGGTCTTCAACGTAAACCGATTGTTGTACTTATGACAGACGGCGCACCGACAGTTGCAACGACAAATTATGATAATGTCGGTACGTCCAATGTTGGCAGAGGAAGCGGTACCAGTGCTTCAACCAGTTTTTTGGTACAAATGACAGCATCATGGATGAAGGCAAACCTCAAAACAAAATATAACGGTTCCGATCCGCTTTTCTATACCTTGGGTTTGGGCGTCGGTAACGACAGTAATGCTGTTGGTGTTTTGAATCCTGCGGCAACCAACAATCCTTCGGCTGAATACTGGAACGATTTTGCGGCAGATGGGACGGTAAGTAATATTACCTTTTCTTCGGCTGCCAGCGGTACTACCGGAAGTGGCCCCATCACCGGTGACCAAACCGCAATTGTTAGAAATTATGTTGATAAATACTATTCTGCTGATGACGCAGACGAGTTATCGCAGATGTTCAGTTCCATTGTGGAAGAGATCGGTGCACAACTCAAAAACTATCCTACGTTGATTTCCGGTGGCAATCCTACCCAAGACGGGTATATTTCCTTCACCGATGAAATCGGCGGTTTCATGGAAGTCAAATCCATTAAAGGTATCCATATTGGTGAAGGCAGTTTGGTTACCGGCGGTATGTTTGCTGATTATGTGATGAACGGTAAAATTGGTGTTCCGTCGACGGGCCAATTAACTTCCCTCGGTACCACATTGATTGATGCCTTAGAAACCCGTTTTGACCTTACCGAAACGCAGGCACTTCAACTGTTAAATAGCGCGGTTTCCAATGGCTATATTTCCTATACCAATACTACGAATTTTTCCAACTATGTTATGTGGTATGCAGATGCCAATAATGAATTTTTGCAACCCTATACCGAAACGACACGGGTTGCTCCCGCTAATGCAAAATACAAAGTAAAATCCTATTTTTATCTAGGTAGCGCAACAGGGGAGGCCGGTACCGATACGGATATGTTGTATATCCTTATTCGTGTGAGAGAAGATCTCCAAACCGGTGTTCAAATCGTTGATGCCAACATGCCGGCATCGCTCTTACCGCTTGTTACATATACGATTGAAATTGAAGAAAACAGCGGTACTACCACAGTTAAGAGCATGACCAACAACTTAACCGACATTCATCCGGCTTGCTTGCTGTTTGAAGTTGGTTTAAAAGATACTATCAATCCGTATACGCTTGAAGAAACCATAAAAGCGTTGGAAGATAACTATGGTTATGTTTATGAAAGAAATGCCGACGGCACCTATTATTTCTATACCAACCGTTGGAAGACAGATGCTATCGGTAGCACACCTTCCTCCATCTTTACCGTTCCCGCGGAACAAGACTTGCCGACCGGTATTTACGACCATGGTTTGATTGGTTCCACCGAAGCGCATTTCCATCCGGCAGTGGATAACCGACGCTATTATTACACGGAAGATACGCCCGTATTGTACAAAGATGGTAATAATTATCTTCCCTACACAGGGACGGCTCATCCGACCGGCAATAACTACTATCATATTTATGAATGGGTAGTGGGCAACGCCACCGGTGCATCGGTAGAATCCAATTATAACCCGATTTTATCAGAGGCACTTTCCAAGGCACAACCTACCGCTAACGGTTGGGTAATTCCCAAAGGGACCCCCAAGCGCTATTTCGGCGAAGTGGAAGGGGACTTGCATTCGGGACATGTCGACAAAACGGATAAAACTATCACTAACACGCTTGGTTGGTCACTGCATCCTGCTTCTTCTTATGAATCGTCCGGTGCTGCTCAAGGTTACCATATTTTTGGTTATCTCGGCAACAATGGACGTATAACAGCCGTTCCTGCACAAGGATTACGATTGACTAAAACAATCGGTGACGAAGTGGCGGGCGGTCCTACAACGTTTACGTTCAAGATAACGCTTTCGGTTGACGGAACGTTTGATTACCACTTAGTTAAGGCTGACGGAACTCCCCCCGAAAACGGTACCAAAACTACCCAAAACAAAGTTTTGACGGTTTCCCTGAAGGAAGGTGAAGTTCTTTACATTGCAGGTATACCGGAAACAACGACCTATACCGTTGAAGAAGTATATACTGCGGAATACGTGGGGTCGGCGGTAAATGCCAACGGAAGCATTGCGGCAAACACGTTTGCTCATGTAGATTTTGTCAATAACCCCAGGGGAGCAGGCGGCCTTTTGGTAAGCAAGGAGATTACTCATCCGTTCGGCACAACAATCATACCGGAAAATCTAACCAAAGAAGCGTTTGATGTCACGGTGACTTTCGCGGGTGAAGCGGCAGCTTTGGCTAAAATCACCGCTACAGACGGTACCAATCCCGTGACTTCACAAGACGGTGGAGAAACCTTTGCGTTTAAACTTAAAGACGATGAAGACGTTCTCTTTACGAACATTCCGGAGGGTGTAACGTACCGAGTGGAAGAGACCATTGCAACCGAGCAAAAAGGATATACGTTTGATAGCACTAACTCAATCGGTCTTAGCGGCACGATTTCTGCTAATACTCAAAGCAAGGCGGAAATTATCAATCGCTATCAATTTGAAAAGGTGCAAGATTTTGAAGTTAAGGTTAACGGTACCAAAACGGTTGACGAGACCAATACCTTAACCTGGACGAACGAAACGTTTGAAATTGCGCTTTACAAAGTGAATATTGAAACAGGCGTTAATGAACCAGTAGGAACCGTACAAACGGTTTCCAAAGCGAATCCGCAATATCAATTTGTTTTGAATGAATCCGTTCTCACATTGAATGCTATCGGAACGTATCATTTTCACATTGTCGAAGTGATTCCCACTACAACGATTACCAATATGGCATACGATAAAACCGTAGGCGCATTTACCATTACCGTCAACGACGAAAACGCGGATGGCTATCTTGAAATCACTTCCGTAACCTCCGACGTAGGAAATACGATTACTGATGCGGGCGATACCGATTCTAACACCTACACGGTAGAAAAGAATTTTGTCAATCGCTTCAATGCGGCAAACGTTGCCATTCCGGTACAAAAGAACATTGTTGATGGTAATAACGTACCGGTTGCCAACATCAGCAAAGCCGGATTTGTCTTTGGCTTGTACAGTGGTAACAACTTAGTATATACCGCGGCAACCGATGCGAATGGTTTAGCGACCTTTAACGTACCGGTTAAAGAAGGCGAAAGTTTTACCTACACTTTGCGTGAGATTAAACCTGCTGTTAACAGCGGTATTATCGGTATGACCTACGATGTTAATTCGGCATACACGGTCAATGTGTTCTGGACAACAGGTGAAAGTTCACCCGAATATACGGTTGTCGGAACGACCGGTACACCTATCATCACAAACACATACGACAACAGCGTGACTGCCACACCGGACATTGTGTTAAACGGTGTAAAAACGCTTAACGGTAGTGGCTTAAGAGACGGAGATACCTTTACCTTTGAACTTTACGAAACCAACGCAGATTTTATCGTAACAGGTTCGTACTTAAATAGCGTAACTGTATCGCATCTTAACAATGCAATTACCTTTACCATCCCCGGAATAAAAACCGCCGGTACGCACTATTATCTTGTCAAAGAAGTGAATGCCGGTGCGGTGAGCAACGGCGTTGGATACGATGCCACCGAATATCACATTATGGTCAACGTTGTTAAAGAATTTGACGGTAATAAAGTTATCTTGAAAAATGATAGCGTTGCCGTTCACAAAACCGGTGCTGGTACGGTCACGCAAAACGACATTAGTTTTAACAACACCTATACCATCAACGACACGGAAGAAGTTATTCTTTCCGGCACCAAAAAACTTGAAGGTAGAAACCTGATTGCCGATGAATTTGAATTTGTACTTTACGATGAAACCGGTACGGAAATTGATTCCGTTAAGAACGGCGCTGATGGTAAGTTTACGTTTGAAAAACTCACCTTTGCCGCAGTGGGTACACACCGCTTTACCGTTAAAGAGCGCATCCCGCAAGAAGCGTTAACTAACGGTTCGTTAAACGGTGTGGTATACGACGACCAAACAGTATATACGGTAGATATCGTTATCACCGATGACCGGATGGGCGGCCTTAGCAAATCTGTTACGGTGAATAATCAACCGTATGCCGATTCCTTAATTGTTTTCAACAATACGTATTCGGCAACAGCCGGTTCTGTTACCCTTTCGGGAACAAAGACCTTAGAGGGCAGAGAGTTTAAAGATACTGATCGTTTCTATTTCGAGCTGTATGCGGCGGACGATAACTTTAATATCACCTCCGACACGCCGGTCGAAACATCTGTTGCCACTGTAAAACAAGGCGGCAACACCAGCGATTATTCCATAACTCTCAATTATATCGACGGTCAAGAGGGCATCCACAAGTATGTACTTGTGGAAAAAATCCCCACTCAGGACAAAGCCGGTATCGGCTATGATGCTAACGAATATTACGTAACAATCATGGTAATCGACAATTATATGGGCCAACTTGTAGCAACGGCTATCGATATTGCCCATGCCGGTGATTTGTCCACCCCTGCCGCTGATGAACTCGATTTCAAAAACGTCTATTCACCGGCTCCTACAACCTACGTGATTACCGGTCAAAAGGATTACAACCAAACACTTACCGATGGAATGTTTGAATTTGTTCTTGCAGGCGAACAAGGTGAAATTGAAACCGTTAAAAACAGCGGCAATGGATTCAGTTTCAGTGCTGTTGAACTGACCGAGGCAAAAACCTATACCTTTACGGTCAAAGAAGTCAATGCGGGCAGCACCATCAAGGGTATTACCTACGACAATGCGGTATACACCATCAAAGTACCTGTGGTTGACGATTTAATGGGCAATTTGAGTGTGGTAACAGCAGATGTTGAAATCATAAAAGATAACGATGCTGCGCAGGACATTCTGTTTACCAACAGCTATGAAGCCGATGCAACCGATGTTATTAAAATTACCGCTACCAAATCGATTGAAGGTAAAACGCTTGAAGCCGAAGAGTTTACTTTTGAACTTTATGAGGCAAACAAAGACGGCGAAAAGAAAGGCAAGGCCATTTCTGTTGCCCAAAATGCTGCTAACGGAGCCATTGCCTTCGATAAAGAGTTGACCTTCAAAAAGACAGGCATCTATAACTTTGTTGTGGTTGAAAAGAACACCGATAATGCGCGTGTAACTTTTGACAGCAGCGTGTTCGTCGTCTCTGTCGATGTCAAAGATAACGGCGAAGGCAAATTGTATGTTGATTCTGTTACCTACACCGAAGATGGTAAAGCGGCAGAAAGCATAGCCTTCAAAAACGTTTATACACCCAAACCCGAAGATATTACTCTTGCTGTTTCGGTCAATAAAACAGTAAAAAATATCGGAAGCGAAAAATTAAGCCCCGAAAACTTCGAATTTGTGTTGAAAGGCGACGGTAACAAAACCGAGCAAAAACGCAAAACCGATAAGGACGGTAAACTTGTTTTCTCGCTCAACTACACGGAAGAGGATATCGGTAAGACCTATCATTACACCGTAGAAGAAGTCAATGATAAACGCGATAATGTGAAATACAGCGAGGAGGTTTACCAAGTTTCTGTTGCTGTAACGCTTGGTAACGACAATACGTTACAAGCAACCATAACGGTTGATGAACAAGCGGTTAACGAAGTTTCTCTTGCCTTTGAAAATGTGTATGATTACACTCCCAAACAACCTCAGCCGCCGAAACCGATAGATCCTCCCAAGGAACCCGAAAAACCCGAAGATCCCGATGAACCTCAAGTTCCTGATGAACCTCAAGTTCCCGATGAACCTCAAGTTCCTGATGAACCCGAAGTTCCCGATGAACCCGAAGTTCCTGAGTCGCCCAAAACAGGGGATAACTTCAACATTAACTTGTGGTTAGCCATTCTTTTTGTCAGCGGTGTTGGTGTGTTTGGCACCCGCACAGCGCTAAAGAAAATAAAGGAACGTCAATAGGGAATAACCGTAAAATGTACTATTAAAAGGTAAGCAACCGCCCCACGGAATTCAATTCCGTGGGGCGGTTCTCGTTAGATTTTATATCTATTATTGATTTTTTTAAAAAAATACGCTATTATTAAATTATCATTATGCGAAGTAAAGGAGAATAGTATGAGCAAGAGTGTAAAAGATGTCTTGAAAATGATAAAAGACAACAACATTGAAATGGTCGATTTTAAAATGGTGGACATCAACGGTCAATATCGTCACGTCACCATTCCTGCTCAAAATTTTTCGGAAGAAACCCTTAAAAGCGGCATCGGTTTTGATGCTTCCAACTATGGTTATGCCGTCGTGGAAAAAAGTGATATGGTGTTCATCCCCGACCCGGATACCGCTATGATTGACCCGTTTTGCTCGGTTCCCACCCTGTCCATGACAGGTAATGCCATGATTATTGATTCGCCGCAAAATCGTCCCCTGCCGCAATATCCGCGCAATATTGTGCGCGCCGCTGTACAATACATGAAAGACAGTGATATTGCCGACACCATGCTTATTTTGCCGGAATTTGAATTTTATCTGTTCGACCAAGTCGGTTGGGAAGTGAGCGGCAAAGAAATAAGTGCCACGGTTGACGCCCAACAATCGTATTGGAACAGCAACTGCGAAGGTTTGGGCGTTGTAGTTCCCAAACAAAAGAACTATCATATTGCCAAACCCTTTGATGTTTCGTACGAATGCCGCAGTGAAATGTGCATGCACATGCAAAAAGCGGGCATCGAAATCAACTATCACCATCCCGAAGTGGCGGCTTCCGGCCAATTCGAAATAGAACCGCAACTGGGCGAAATGGTACACATGGCCGATGCTACCATGATGATTAAATATATCATCCACAACACCGCTCTCAAATACAATAAAACGGCTACTTTTATGCCTAAACCCATTTATGGCGAAGCGGGTAGCGGTATGCACGTGCATATGTTGCTCAAAAAAGATGGTGAACCCGTTTTTTCCGATGATAACGGCTATGCTCATTTGAGTGAAACAGCCCACTACTTTATGGGCGGTTTGTTAAAACACATTGCTTCGCTCTGTGCTATCACCAACCCCAGTACCAACTCTTTCAAACGTTTGGTGCCGGGTTACGAAGCGCCTGTCACGGTTGGATATGCAACCTCTAACCGCAGCGCGGTTATCCGTATTCCTGCGTATGCTAAAGCACCCGATAAACGCCGTTTCGAATTGCGCAACCCCGATGCTACTTGCAACCCGTATTTCTGCTATGCCGCCATCTTGATGGCAGGTATCGACGGTGTCAAAAACAAAATCGACCCGCATAAAAACGGTTGGGGTCCGTACGACGTTAACTTGTATCATTTGCCGGAAGAAGAAAAGGCAAAATTGCAAGGTTTGCCCACCTGTTTGGAAGATGCTCTTACCGCTTTGGAAAAAGATAACGATTATCTTACCGCAGGCGGAGTGTTCCCGAAAGAACTCATTGATAACTTTATCAAAGCCAAACGTGCGGAATGTGCACAACTTTCAGCCATTCCTCATCCGGCTGAATACGATAAATATTTTAATCTGTAATTATAAACAGGCATATTTCCATTGGAATATGCCTGTTTTTTTGCCGTTGTTGGAATTTTTACTGTCTTAACGAGAAAAAATGCTTTTTAATATAAAAAACAACCGATATAATAAAGATAACAAATCTGGAAAGGATGTTACATATGTACGAAAAAATTCGTGTTGGTGTAGTTGGTCTGGGTCATCGTGGCCGCGAAATGTTTAAACTAGCGGCAAAAGGGTTCGACTTTGTTGTTCCCGCAGCGGCGTGTGACTTAAAACCCGAAAACTGGTATGAACAACAATGGCTGTCGGATGCTCCGCTCAGCGAAATGTTCCCGGACGCTGTGTTTTATAATGACTACGAAGAAATGCTCCAAAAAGCAAATCTCGACTTGGTGTTAGTGGAAACAGGCGCTGACATCCATGCGGATTTTTGTTGCAAAGCATTGGAATATAACCTTAATGTTATGACGGATATTCCCGTGGTAGCAAGTTTGGAAGAAGCAGAACGCCTTTGGAAAGCTGCCGAAAAATCCACGGCAATGATTTCGGTTGGTGCTAACCCCAACGAACAAAAATTTACCGTTATGTTACGTGATTTTCACAGCAAAGGTTTGCTTGGTAAACCGTATTGCATGGAAGCAGAATACATTCACTGGTATTTGCCGAAAAGTGAAGGAAGCGTTCACCTTAACGAAAACGGTGACTGGCGTCGTTTGTTAATCCCGATTCGTTATTGCACCCACTCGCTTGGTCCTTTGCTGACCATTTTGGACGAAGAATTGCGTTACGTTTCTTGCTTTGGTACCGGTATGCACACCGATGAAAGAGTTAATTTTACCAAAGACGATATGATGTGCGCTAACTTCAAAACCGATTCCGGTGTAGTTGTTCGCTTGATGCGCAACGGTCGTTGCCGTGCACAAATTGGACATCACAACTATCGCGTGTTCGGTACCGAAGGGTATATGGAACGCATAGAACGCATGGGTAAAGCCGTTATTCGCTATAATTCCCAAAAAGAACTCACCACCAACATGAAAGAAATCGGCGGTGAATTTATGCCTCCCGAATTTGCAGGCAATCCGCGCGCGGTGGGACACGGTGGTATGGACTTTGCGTTGTTTGCTCATTTGTTCGATGCTATGCAAAACGGCAAACCGGCACCCATTACCCTCAAAGAAGGTCTTGCCATGACTTTGCCGGGCATTTATGCCGAAGAATCTGCCAAACGTAACGGTGAAGTGCTTCGTATGCGCTATCCGTGGGATCCTGATTGGACAACCAAAATTGATTAATGGCTGATATAAAAAACTGATGCACCGTCGGTGCATCAGTTTTTTTGTTGTCGAATGTATTCGGTTGGGGTTATGTGACGTTTCGTTTTAAAGACTTTGGTAAAATACACCGAATCGGCATAGCCGCATTGCTTTGCAATATACGAAACCGAAGTTTCACCTTGTTCAATCAATTTATAGGCGTGCTGAATCCGTAAAGTGTTTAAATATTGCTTAAACGTGACGTTCATGTTTTTGGTGAATAGGGAAGATATATATTTTTCGGTATAAGAAAATTCAGAAGAAAGAAGAGAAAGCGAAAGACCGGTATCTCGAAAATGTTGGTCAACGTATTCTACAATT
Source organism: Acutalibacteraceae bacterium (assembly GCA_045578425.1). Classification (GTDB taxonomy): domain Bacteria; phylum Bacillota; class Clostridia; order Oscillospirales; family Acutalibacteraceae; genus RGIG3009. The sequence goes on along the minus strand of JAZNKF010000036.1, from coordinate 54,004 downwards.
CGTTCAAACACTCGTCCGCTCACTGCTTTGGTAGCGTTAGACACCGGATGAATAAAAGAAAGGGTGTATAAAAGCAAACTTTCTGTCAATAAAGATATGTTGGCATCTGCCCGACGCTCAATGGCTTGTTTCCAAAATTCGATTAGATGTCCAAATTCGTTGTATACCGGATTGGAAGAGGAAATTCCCAGCTCTTGCAGCAATGTATAGCATCCGTCACCAAGAAAACTAATATACATATATTCAAAATCGGCACTGGCATCTAAGGTGTAGCGGCAAGAGGGAAAAGCAAAGAAAAGATCGCCTTCTTTTAAAGGAAAATCGTTGGCATAATGCAAAGTGCCAAACCCCTTTGTTACCAAAAACAAAGAAAAACTTGCGTGAAAAAACGGTTGGCGCAAGGAGTGAAAATCTGTTTCGTACACAAAATGTACTGGTTTTACGCCGCCGGTATACGATTTGCTCGGCATAAAATTGCAGATGCTGTTACTCATATCTTTCCCTCCTTTGAATTTTGACTACAGTATATCAGTTCAACGGCTTAAAATCAACATATTCAAGAATTTTTACTGATTGTGGTGGAAATTTTACTACATATTAATCACTTTAAAAACAAAAATCGACAGTGCGATTTTTCGCACTGTCGATTGTGATAGTTATTTTCCACTTCCGTGTCTGGCTAACAATTTTTGTTTTTCATCCCATAACGATTGAGATAAATCAACGTAATACTTGTGCGGATTTTCAAAACGCAATACTTCATCCCACAAAGTACCCAGTTGTTCGCGGCAATAGTCACGAATTTCCGAAACGGTGGGGGAGTTGTAAACGCATTGTCCTTTATCAAATATTTGTTGTTGCAGGGGTTTGGCAACAAAGTTTTCAATCGTTTTCCGCTTCCAAACGTGTTCGGGGTCAAAAATCTCATAAGGCTTACTGTCGTCAATGGTTTCATCGTGCAACGTAATCACATCGGCAATGGCTTTACCGGTGGTACGGTCATATAAACGCCATAATTTTTTAAAGCAAGGATTCGTGATTTTGGCAACGTTTTCGCTCACCTTAATACGCGGCTCAATCACGCCGTCTTTTTCTACGGCTGCCAATTTGTAAACCCCACCAAAAACAGGGTCGCTCGAAGCGGTAATCAACCGTTCGCCCACACCAAAACTGTCAATGCGTGCCCCTTGCATGAGCATATCGCGAATGATAAATTCGTCCAATGAGTTGGAAACGCAAATTTGGCAATCGGGATATCCGGCATCATCCAACATTTTGCGCGCTTTTTTGGTCAAATAGGTAATATCGCCGGAATCCAAACGAATGCCTTTGGGACGGCAGCCCAAGGGTGCTAACACTTCGTCAAAGACGCGGATAGCGTTGGGAATACCGGATTTGAGCACATTGTAAGTATCTACCAGCAACGTACAAGAATTCGGATATACCTCGGCATACGCCTTAAAAGCCTCATATTCGCTGTCAAACAACTGCACCCAACTATGTGCCATCGTGCCCAAGGCAGGGATGCCGAATTCGCGGTCGGCAATGGTACAAGCCGTTCCAATGCAACCGCCGATATAAGCGGCACGTGCACCGTAAACTGCACCGTTAAAACCTTGTGCACGGCGGGAACCAAATTCCATCACCGCACGTCCGTCAGCGGCGCGGACAATACGGTTGGCTTTCGTGGCAATCAACGACTGATGATTAATTGCTAACAAAATCATCGTTTCTATAAACTGTGCCTGCACAGCAGGTCCGCGAACGGTCAACAGCGGCTCATAAGGAAAAATTGGCGTTCCTTCCGGTACTGCCCATACGTCGCAAGAAAACTGAAAATCACGTAAATATTGCAAAAAATCTTCGCTGAATAATTTTTTGCTGCGCAAATACGTAATATCATCATCCGAAAACGAAAGATTTTTTAAATACTCTATGACTTGTTCCAAACCTGCCATAATGGCAAAACCGCCGCTGTCGGGGACAGTGCGGAAAAACATATCAAAATAAACGGTTTGTTCACCGTGTCCGTTTTCAAAAAAACCATTTGCCATGGTAATTTCGTAAAAGTCGGTGAGCATGGTTAAATTTTCTTTACCGTAGTTGTGAGTCATACATTACACTCCTTACAAGTTGACAAAAAACCCCTGCCGCGCTGTACGACAGGGGTTTTGAATCGGTTTACCTTAGACGGCGCGGGTGACCTTACCGGAACGCAGGCAACGGGTGCAGGCATATACCCTTTTGGGAGAACCGTTCACCACAGCCTTGACGCGTTTGATATTCGGACGCCAGGTACGATTGGATCGACGATGCGAGTGAGAAACTCGAATGCCGAAGGTTACGCTTTTACCGCAGAAATCACATTTAGCCATGTTCTGCACCTCCTTTTAAAAAGCATCGGCGCTTGTTAAATACTATCGCCAAATTCTATACAACAGAAGTATATTAGCAGATTTCAAACCGAAAAGCAAGTTTTTTTTAAAACTATTTTGAAAAATTTTATCAAACTATGAAAAATCTGTGTAAAAATGCTTTTTTTCTTGTAATTTGGTTTAAAACACGCTATAATTTAGTGTGGTATATTTTTATAGATAGGAAGGGTCATTTCATGCTGTATACCGTGGTTCGACAGGCGAATAATTTATCTTTCTTTGGCCTTGTGCTGGTCATACTCAGTTATGTGGCTTTGGTATTGGTTATGTTGCCCATGCACGAGTTTGCTCATGCGTTTGCAGCAACCAAATTGGGTGACCAAACGGCGCGTTGGCATGGGAGATTGACAATCAATCCGTTTGCACATTTGGACAGATGGGGAACAGTTATGCTGTTTTTGTTTGGTTTTGGCTATGCCAAACCTGTTCCGGTTAATCCCGGTAACTTCAAAAACCCTAACCGTGGTATCTCATTGGTTGCCTTGGCGGGCCCGCTTTCCAATATTATCATGGCGGCATTAGCCATGGTAATCTATCGTGTGCTAACTTTCTTCTCGCTTCCTGTCTCTGTGTTGTTGGTTGCACAAATTATTTTGATTGATGTGTTTACGATGGTTAATTTGAATTTGGCAGTATTTAACTTGTTACCGATTCCACCGCTGGACGGTTCGCGTATTTTTGCTTCTATCTTGCCGGCGCGTTGGACAAACACTTTGGAATACTACTCTCGGTATGTAACGATTGGTTTATTGGCTTTGATTGCTTTTGGGGCGCTTGATTATCCCATTGGTTTATTACGTAACTTTTTATTCCGTATTTTGAGCATTATTATTGGTCTATAATTTTACAAGGACGTGTCACATGGAAATCTCGTATAAGTTGCCGGATTTTGAAGGGCCGTTGGACCTGCTTTTATATCTGGTACAAAAAAACAAACTGAATATTTACGATATTCCTATCCATGAACTACTCGAGCAATATCTTTCCACCATCCAAACCATGCAAGAAATGGATATGGAAGTGGCTACCGAGTTTTTGGATATGGCGGCGCGTTTGGTACAAATTAAATCGGCTATGTTGTTGCCGCAACACGACGAGGGAGAAGAGTTAAAGCAGCAACTCACCGGAGAGTTGATTGAGTATCAACTTTGTCAAGAAGCGGCACGACGTATGCAACAACAATGCATTGGCGGGGATTTGTTTGTACGCCTGCCGTTGGAATTGGAACCGGACTATACGTATCGCCGCAATCATTCACCGCTGGAATTGCCCGAAGCGTATTTTTCTGCCGCAGGCAGAGGACAGCGGCGGCTGCCGCCTTCGCCGCAGGTTTTTCATAACATTGTGGCAAAGAAAATTGTGTCGGTGGCTTCAAAAATTGTTTTTGTTTTGCGGAAACTTCGCGTTGGTAAGGCGGTTTCCTACCGCTCACTGTATAATAGTGCAAAAAACAAATCAGAATTGGTTGCCACTTTTTTAGCAGTATTGGAACTGATTAAAGATAAACGCATCACCGTTGATGGTGAGGGAGAACGTCAGCAAGTAACATTGCTGAATCGCAAAGGGGAACCGAATGATGGAAATTAAAGAATATAAAAGTGCCATAGAAGCGGTGTTGTTTGCTCACGGCGACCCCATTGAAGCCGAACGCTTGGCGGAAATTTTGGAACTGGATGAGGAAACCGTACATCGTTTGGCAGAAGATTTAATGAGCGAGATTAACACCCGTGCGGGCGGTATTACCATGTTGCGCTTGGATGACCGTTACCAATTATGTACGCGCAAAGAATATGCCGGCCCGATTCGCCGCGCATTGGATATTCGCCGTAACACGCCGCTCTCGCAAGCGGCAATGGAAGTGCTGGCAATCATCGCGTATAACCAACCGGTAACCAAAGCATTTGTAGAGCAAGTGCGTGGTGTCGATTGCAGCGCGGTTATTCAAGGCTTGCAACAAAAGAATTTGATTGAAGAACAAGGTCGTTTGGAATTGCCGGGACGACCGTTACTGTATGGTACGACACCTGTGTTTTTGCGGTGCTTTGGCATTTCTAAACTGAGTGAATTACCCCCGCTTCCGCAAAAAGAGGAAGAAGCACGCATGATTGAAACCACGTTGGAAGAAGTTATCGAAAGGGCAGAATTCGGAAAACACGAGGAGGAATAATAACAATGTGGGCGGTTGTTTTATACAGTCTTCTCGGATTGTTTTTGCTGTTACTGTTGGTTTTGCTCATTCCTGCTTTTTTACAACTGGATTTTTCAAAAGAACTATCGCTTTGCGTACGCTTTTTAGGGATTCCCGTTTTTCGTTTTTCTTCGGACAAGCCGACGGATATCAAAGAAAAAGCCGCAACAAAAAAAGAGGCGGGTGACAAGGAACCATCGTTGTGGAAAACAGTGGCGCAAACCTTGAAAAATGATGGCGTCACTTCGACGGTGCACTACGTTCAAAAAGGTGCCTCTTTGGCTGGTGGTGCTGTGCGGAAAGTTTTGCGGATTATCACGGTTAAGCGACTTGTCATAAAGCTTACCGTAGCCTCCGAAGATGCAGCAAGTACGGCGCAAGATACCGGTAAAATCTGTGCTATACTCTATCCGGCAATCACCACTTTACAAAGTGTGTTGAAAATTAAAAGACGTGAAGTGACGGTTACGCCTGATTTTTTGGCCGAAAAGGGAAAAGCGGAAATTCATATTTTGGCTTGCGCTATACCTTTGTCGGTTTTATGTGTTGCTTTTGGTTTATTTCGTCAATACTCTGCATGGCAGAAGACAATAAAAAAAGAAAACAAGGAGGAAGTCAGTTATGGAAAATAAAGTACACGGATTGATGGGGTTATCCATCGATAAAATCAAAGAAATGGTAGATGTTAATACTGTTATTGGTGAACCGATGGTGTTGGCAGACGGCATGACACTGATTCCTGTTTCTCGTGTGAGTTATGGTTTTGCCTCCGGCGGTTCGGATTTGCCGACAAAAGGCACGCAAGAATTATTTGGCGGCGGCGGTGGCGCCGGTATCAACATTACTCCGATTGCCTTTTTAGTGGTAAATAACGGAAATGTTCGCGTAGTACCTATGGTTTCTACACCGGATAGTATTAACCAAATTGTGAATATGGTGCCGGGAGTGGTTGATAAAATCGGCGGTTTCTTTAACAAAGACAAAAAATAAGTATTTTTCACTTTCTTCCTACATAATTTTTGTAGGAAGCGGGTGAATAGAGTATGACATATAAAAATATGGTTTCCTTTTTTTTGATAGCGGGGCTTTGCTTTTCGTTTGTTCCTACCGTATCGGCAAAAGACGCAGATCTTTCGCTATCTGCACAATCTGCGGTACTGTATGAGCCGGATTCCGGTCGCTTTTTGTATGAAAAACAAGCGGATAAACCGCGGGCAATGGCAAGCACCACCAAACTGATGACAGCTTTGATAGCGGCAGAAATACTCCCTCTTGAACGGGAAGTTACTATTCCTGAACAAGCAGTATACGTAGAGGGAACCGCACTTGGTTTACGTGGCGGCGACTCGATTACAGTTAACGATTTGATTATAGGGATGCTGTTATCTTCCGGCAACGATGCCGCCAATGCCTTGGCACTGCTATGCAGCGGCTCGTTATCGGCTTTTTCAAAACGAATGAACGAAAAAGCACAGTCGTTGGGTATGACAAATTCTTGTTTTGTTACGCCCTCGGGCTTGGATGAGGGAGAACATTCCTCGACAGCGCACGATATGGCACTGCTTGGTGCCGCTGTGTTGAAAGTCCCTGCTTTGGCAGATATTTGCGCCATGCAAAAAGCTACGGTTCGGTTTGGTAACCCAAAACGGGCAGTTACTATCAAAAACCATAACCGTTTGTTGTCCTTGTATCCCGAAACGGTGGGACTAAAAACCGGATTTACCAAAAAAGCGGGTCGCTGTTTGGTCTCCGCTGCCAAACGGGACGGTGTAACGCTGGTGGCGGTTACGTTGCAAGCGCCTGATGATTGGAACGACCACATTGCGTTGCATGAATATGGATTTTCCAAAGTGTCGCTTGTGCAGCCATCTTTGCCCGAATTACCCTTACTTTCCGTAGCCGGTGGCGAAAGTGACACGATTTCATTGATAGCAAACAGCCCTAACCCCATGGTGTTGCTCAATGATGAACAAGAGAAACTTTCTGTTTCGCTCAACCTACCGGCATTTGTTTGGGCTCCCGTTTCAAGCGGTCAAGCGGTGGGTTGTGTGGTTTATCAAAAGAATGGGAATGTTATTCAAACCATACCCGTGGTTGCTAAAAGCACAGTGGAAGTGCGCCCTCAAAAGTCTTTTTTTGAACAATGGTTGGGATATGTTCTTTTATTGTTAAAAAAGTTATAGGAGTTAAAAATGGCAGTAATTCGTTTGCAAAAATTCTTGGCTGACCGTGGCGTTGCTTCACGGCGCAAAGCAGAAGAAATGATAGAGCAGGGGATAGTGCGCGTAAACGGCCACCCTGCCAAACTGGGTGATAAAGTTGATGAAAAACGCGATTTGGTGACAATACGCGGAAAACGTGTGGAAGCCAAAAAGGAATTGGTTTATTTGATGCTCAACAAACCGCGAGGATATATTACAACATTAAGCGATGAAAACGGCCGAAAATGTGTTGCGGATTTAGTGCGTGATGTAGGGGTGAGAGTGTATCCCATCGGTCGTTTGGATAAAGATTCCGAAGGAATGTTGCTGCTCACAAACGATGGGGATTTTTCGAATGCTATGATGCATCCCTCTACTCACGTGCCAAAACATTACCGCGTAACCTTGCGTTCGGCGATATTACCCGAACAACTCACGCAACTTCGCGAAGGTATCATGATTGACGGCAAAAAAACCTTACCGGCAGATGTGACGGTGGCCTTGGAAGAACCCCGTACGGCCACAACGACGCCAAGAACGGTGTTAGAAATCACTTTGTACGAGGGGCGAAATCGTCAAATCCGCAAGATGTGTGAAACATTGGGCTTGGAAGTGATACGCCTGAAACGCTTTGCTGTGGGCGGGGTGAAGTTGGGTATGTTACCCACCGGAAAATGGCGTTATTTAGACCCCAAAGAAGTGCGTGCCCTGGTTATGGCGGCAAAAGTGACGGAAAAAATTGCTGCCGATTATATAAAAAACGGAAAGAAGGTGTCGCGCAATGATTACCATACTTCCCGTCGATGAGACAAAAACAATCGAATTGGCTGAAAAAGAAAATATTTCTTTTCCTGTTTTTGCCATGAGTATGACTGATGGTTTCGAAGAATTGGGGTACGTGTTATACCGCGTTGAAAAAGATGTTTTGGAAATTATAAAATTATTTTCTTGCGATTCATTTTTGGAAGAAGGCTTGGTGCGTGCCGCGTTAAATGATGGGGTAAATCGTCGGGCGGTGACGGCAATTTGCCGTGATACGTCACTTTTCTTCCTGCTGGAATCACTGGGATTTTCCAAAGAAAAGGATGGCATGACCATTTTTATTCCCGACTTTTTTAACAAGCCTTGTCATCATTGACCGAAAGTAATAAGGAATTGGCTTTTTTTCACGTTTTTCTTTGGAAAATTGCTTGTTTTTTAAGGGAAAATAAGGTATAATATTAACAATTATTATTTTGGTGTAGTTTGGCTTAATGGGGAGGTTATTTGAAAGCATGAGTGTTAAAACGCTTGATGCCCGGCAGCAGTTGGAACTGCTTTTTGATGCCGGAACATTTACAGAAATTGACCGTTTAATGCAAGACGGCGAAAAAGCCGTTTCGGTTATTAGCGGCTATGGTTATATCAACGATATGCCGGTATATGCCTTTGCACAGGACAAGTCTGTCAGCAACGGTGCTGTCAGCAAAGCACATGCGGCTAAAATTCAGTCGGTATATCGCATGGCGGAACAAAACGGCACACCGCTAGTGGGTGTGTTTGACAGTGACGGCATTCGCTTGACAGAAGGCTTGGAAGCAATGGATGCAGTGGCCGAAATCTTATCCGCTGCCAACAACATTTCCGGTGTAGTACCGCAAATAGCAGTGATTACCGGTTCGTGTGTCGGTTCTGCGGCGTTGATTGCGTCAGCGGCCGATGTGGTGATTGCGGTTGAAAACACCGATTACTATTTAAACCAAGGCGATGACACCGCCAATGTAGATGTCTTGACGCAAACAACGGAAGAAGCCTTGCAAAAAGCACGAGAGATTTTGGGATATTTACCGGCAAACAATTTGTCGGTCGTTCCGATTGCAGAATCGGCAGAGATTGTCGGTACAATGGCAGAATCTGCGTTGGAATTGTTATCCGATGCAGGGTCTGTTGTTTCGCTGTATCATGATAACGTAGCCGCTTTTGCTCGCATTAACGGCGTTTCCTGCGGTATTGTTACGTTACAAGCCGAAGATAAATTATCGTGTTGCGCGGTTTCTCGCGCTGCTCGTTTTGTCCGTCTTTGCGACAGTTTTTCACTTCCCGTGATTACCGTAGTAGATGCCGCCGGTTTTTCCGGATTAAAATGCGCTACAAAATTGTGCCAAGCCTATGCCGAGGCAACGACGGCAAAAATCACGTTAATTACCGGCAAGGCTTATGGCCCGGTATATATTGCCGTAGCAGGCAAAACCGCCGGTGCCGACGTGGTGATTGCTTGGGAAGATGCCTCGATTTCGGCACTGGCTCCCGAAACAGCCATTCATATTTTGTGGGCTGATCGTTTGTCCCAAATGAAAGAACCCAAAACGGACCGCGCATCTTTGGCAGAAGAATACAGAGTTACTTGTTGCAATGCGAAAGAGGCGGCAAAACAAGGCGCTGTAACGGACGTGATTACCCGTGAAGAAAGCCGTGCGGCAGTTGCTTCTTTTATGGAAATGCTTTCCGGTAAACGAGTAACCAAATTGCCGAAAAAACATGCTAACATTCGGCTGTAATATAAAGTGCATAAAAAGCAAGATTTTATAAAAAGAAAGGTTGATATTTATGAAACAATTCAACATTACCGTTAATGGAAAAACCTATTCCGTTCAAGTCGAAGAAGTTGCTGCCGGTACCGCTCCGGTTGCTGCTCCTGCTCCGGCAGTCGTTGCAGCCCCTGCGCCGGTTGCTCCGGTTGCCGCTCCTGCACCCGCGCCGGCACCTGCCGCAGCCCCCGCACCGGTTGCGGAAGTTGCTGCCGGTTCCCAAACAGTTACTGCTCCCATGCCCGGCACGATTGTCAACGTTCTGGTTTCTGCCGGTCAAGCGGTAAAATCCGGTGACACATTGGTTGTCTTGGAAGCTATGAAAATGGAAAACGAAATCATGGCTCCTTGTGACGGCGTGGTTGCCGGTGTGCATGTTGCCAAAGGTGACAGCGTCGACTCCGGTAAAGTGTTAGTTTCGTTGCAATAACTTAGAAAGGATTGATTGGTTTGGCAAAGGTCGGAATTACCGAAACCATTCTCCGAGATGCGCATCAATCGTTGATTGCCACTCGTATGACAACCGAAGAAATGCTACCGGCATTGGAAATGTTAGACGATATCGGCTATCATTCGTTGGAATGCTGGGGTGGCGCCACCTTTGACTCCTGCCTTCGTTTTTTGAATGAAGATCCTTGGGAGCGGTTGCGCACCTTGAAAAAGCATATGCCTAAAACACCGTTGCAAATGCTGTTTCGTGGTCAAAACATGTTGGGATATCGCCATTACGCTGACGATGTTGTGGAATATTTTGTTCAAAAATCGGTTGCTAACGGTATTGATGTTATTCGTATTTTTGATGCGTTAAATGATATTCGTAATTTGGAAACTTCCATCAAAGCTGCCAGAAAAGAAAAAGGCGCTCATGTTCAGGTCGCGGTTTCGTATACTACCAGTCCGGTACATGACGTAAAGTACTTTGTAAACTACGCCAAACAATTGGAAGCTGCCGGCGCGGATTCTTTGTGCATTAAAGACATGGCCGGTTTGTTGGTGCCGTATGCTACGTACGAGTTGGTTCGCGAAATCAAAAAAGAAGTGGCTATTCCGGTGCAATTGCACTCGCATTACACCGCCGGTATTGCCGATATGGTTTTGATGAAAGGCATTGAAGCCGGCGCATCGGTAATTGATACCGCCCTTTCTCCGTTAGCTATGGGTACGTCACATCCGGCTACGGAATCAATGGTAGCCGCTTTGGCGGGTACGGAATACGATACCGGTTTAGATTTGGTAAAGTTAAAAGAAGTTAGTGGGTATTTCCAATCGCTTCGTAAAAAATATATGGAAAGCAGCCTGCTGAATCCGAAAATGTTGGAAGTGGATACCAATGCTTTGATTTATCAAGTGCCGGGTGGTATGCTTTCGAACTTGGTTAGTCAACTTAAACAAGCCGGACGCGAAGACCAATTGGAAGAAGTCCTCAATGAGGTGCCGCGCGTTCGTGAGGATGCTGGGTACCCGCCGTTGGTAACGCCGTCTTCCCAAATTGTGGGCACACAAGCAGTATTTAACGTTATTGGTGGCGAACGCTATAAGATGGTCACCAAGGAATTCAAAGGCTTGGTGCGTGGTGAATACGGTGCCACTCCGGTGCCGATTGACCCCGAATTTGTCAAGAAGATTATTGGTGATGAACAACCGATTACCTGCCGTCCGGCCGATCGCTTGGAGCCGGAATTGGATACCATTCGTGAAGAAATGAAAGAATGGTACGAGCAAGAAGAAGACGTGCTGACTTATGCACAATTTGGGCAAGTAGCCGTAAAATTCTTTGAAAATCGCCGTAATGAAAAATATCATATTGACGGGAAACATTTAAATGCAGAGGAAAAAGTGCATCCCGTCTGACATTGACTATTGTCCGAAAGCCCTTTTTTAGGGCTTTCGGATTTGGCAATTAAAGGAGTGTTAAAATGATACGTAGTATGACCGGTTACGGCCGCTTTCAAAACGTGGTTGAAGGCTGGGACGTTACCGTGGAAATCAAGTCGGTTAATCACCGTTTCTTTGAATATTCTTCGCGATTACCGCGTACTTGTGGCTTTTTGGATGACAAGTTGAAAAACTTTCTTCAGCAACGCATCTCTCGCGGTAAAGTGGAAGTGTACGTTTCGTTAGATGCAGTGGAAGAAGCGGAAAGTCACGTTGCCATCAACTCGTTGTTAGCGAAATCTTACCGTGAAGCGTTGCAGGAGTTATCCGAACTACTGGACGTTCGTGACGATACTTCGGTGATGAACATTGCACGTTTTCCCGATGTGCTGACTGTCCGAAAATCCGAAACCGATGAAGATGCTATTTGGACGGCGGTACAACAGGTTGCTGACAAAGCTTTACAAAAATTTGTTGATATGCGGGAAAAAGAAGGCGAACGTTTGCGCGAAGATGTATTATCGCGTCGTGATTATTTACTTACTGCTGTTACTGCGGTGGAAGAACGTTCACCGCAAACCGTACGTGAACATATGGAAAAGGTAGAAACCCGTATGCGTGAATTGCTTGGCACCACGACGGTTGATGAGCAACGTTTATTGACGGAAGCAGCTATTTTTGCAGACAAGATTGCTACCGCCGAGGAAACGGTACGGTTACGCAGTCATTTGGAACAGTTGGAACAATTGCTAAACAGCGGTGAACCGGTGGGACGAAAACTTGATTTCTTGGTGCAGGAAATTAACCGCGAAACCAATACCATTGGTTCCAAAGCACAAGACCTTCAATTGGCGCAAGTGGTGGTAAACATGAAAGCGGAAATCGAAAAAATCAGAGAACAAATTCAAAACATTGAATAACGGAGGGGACAGCTGATGCGTTTGATTAACATAGGATTCGGCAACATGGTAGCTGCCGATCGTTTGGTGGCAATCGTCAGCCCTGAATCCGCACCGATTAAACGGATTATCCAAGAGGCAAAAGACCGCGGTATGTTGATTGATGCCACTTATGGTCGCCGTACCCGCGCTGTGCTGATTACCGATAGTGACCACGTGGTGCTGTCCGCGGTACAGCCGGAAACCGTGGCCAATCGTATGAGCGAAGATAATGGGGGGGATTCCGAGCGTGGAGAACAAATCCGATAAAGGTTTATTGATTGTTTTTTCCGGTCCATCGGGTTGTGGAAAAGGTACGTTGGTATCCGCGTTGTTATCCAAACGAAAAGATACCGTTTTATCGGTTTCGGTTACCACACGCGCGCCTCGTCCGGGTGAGATAGACGGGTATCATTACTTCTTCCGAACCAAGAAAGAAGTGGAAAAAATGATACAAAACGACGAACTGTTGGAGTTTGCAGAATACAGCGGTAACTATTACGGTACACCACGTGCAGCGGTCGAAGAACAACTGAACGCAGGGAAAAACGTTATTTTGGAAATTGAAGTACAAGGTGCCGAAAAGGTGATGAACCGTTGTAACGATTTTGTTTCGGTGTTTTTGGCGGTTCCGTCTATTGAAGAATTGGAGTCGCGGCTTCGCGGTAGAGGTACGGAATCGGAAGAACGCATTGCCGAGCGTATGAATGCGGCTGTTCGCGAGATTTCTTGTGCTGACAAATATCAATATTTGGTGTTAAATGACGATGTTTCGTTGGCGGTAGAACGTTTGAACACTATTATAGAAGCAGAAAAAATGCGGGTTTCCCGTAATAAAAATATATTGGAGGATATGTACTATGTTAAAACCGAGTGATATTGAAAATTTGAAAGGCAATCACAGCCGATATGCCGTAGTTATCGGTATTGCCAAACGCGCGCGCGATATTGCACAAAATGCTGAGGACAACGATATCATCTTGATTGAAAAACCGGTTAGCTTGGCTATTTCCGATTTTACCGAGGGCGATTATAAAATGGTTGTTTCCGAATAATTAATAGCGTAAAGCATTTTTTACGATGAAAGGAGTGGAAAAGCAATATGGTCAATGTTCCGGTGATAAAAGTAGCTGTGGAGCAAACCGCTTTCCACTTCGACAAGAGCTATACATATCGTGTTTCGGAAGAATTTTCTGAAATTAAGCGTGGTTGTCGCGTGTTGGTTCCTTTTGGCAAGGGCAATCATTATCGACAAGGAATAGTTCTGTTTTGCGAACAAGTGCCGCTTTCACAAGCGAAGTCATTGAAAACAATGGTTTCCTTGCTGGACGAGGAACCTTTGTTGAGCGAAGAACTGTTATCTCTCGCATTGTGGCTCAAAGAACGTACATTTTGTACGGTTTTTGATGCGGTGCGTGCTATGTTACCTACGGGACTGTATTGGAATATTAAACCGGTATATACCCCTGTGATACCGTTAGAGGACGCACAGCGTGAAAAGATGACACCCGATGAAACTAGTATATATGCTTTCTTGTGTCAAGCCATTCGTCGTTCCTCTTCCGGTGTGACAGCGGATAAGATATTGCGACTTGCCGGTATAGAAGAAAGTTCTGCATTGTTGGATAATATGGCTAAAAAAGGTTGGCTTGTCCGCAACGAGGACACCTTTCGTCACGTTAATGACGCTACACGACGTATGGTGCAACTGGCTGTTTTGCCGGAAGATTTACCCGAAGCGATGCTTCGCACCAAATGCACTCCAAAACAAAAAACGATTTTGTCCCTGTTGTTGGAAGCAGGTGCTGCATCGGTTAAGGAAATATGCTATTTAGCCGGCGTGACGCAAACAGTGATATCCACTTTGCAAAACAAGGGGTTAATTACCTGCTTTGAGCAAGAAGTACTCCGCTCTCCGTTAAGGTGCGCCGGAAAAAAAACAGTTTTTTCCGCCAAACTGAGTTCGCAACAAAAAAAAGCGTACGATGAATTAGTTGCGCGTTACGAAGAACCGAAAGCAGCGTGTGCTTTGTTGTACGGTGTAACCGGCAGCGGGAAAACACAAGTGTATATGAATTTGATTGACCATGTGTTGGCAGACAAAAAACAAGTCCTTGTGTTAGTTCCGGAAATTTCACTAACGCCGCAAACATTGGAACTGTTTTTACAGCGTTACGGTGAGCGCGTGGCGGTTTTACATAGCGGGCTTTCGGTTGGCGAGCGAATGGATGAATGGAAGCGTATTCGCCGCGGTCAAGCAGATGTGGTCGTAGGAACGCGTTCTGCTGTTTTTGCTCCTCTTGATTCGTTGGGTCTGATTGTTATGGATGAAGAACAAGAACATACCTATAAATCCGAAAATTCACCACGCTATCACGCACGCGACGTGGCAAAATTTCGATGTATGCAACACAATGCATTGCTGGTGTTGGCATCGGCCACGCCGAGTGTAGAAAGTTATGACGCCGCTTGCAAGGGTAAATATTCCTTGCATACTCTTTCCGCAAGATATGGAGAGGCAGCGCTTCCCACAGTAAATATTGTAGATATGCGGGACCAACTTGCTGAAAGCACAGTGTTTAGCACCGAATTGCAATCGGAATTACAAAATTGTTTAGATAATAAACAACAGGCTATATTGCTGTTAAATCGGCGCGGATATCATACTTTTGTATCTTGCCGAACGTGTGGACATATTCTTTCTTGTCCTTCTTGCAGTATTTCCATGACACACCATCGTGCCAATAATCGGTTGGTTTGTCATTATTGTGGGCATATGCAGCCCATGATAACACGGTGCCCGGAATGTGGTGCCGATACGCTGCGTTATTCCGGCTTGGGAACACAGCGTGTGGAAGAGGAAATGAAAGTTCTTTTCCCCAAGGCGCGAATTTTGCGCATGGATACCGACAGTGCTATGTCTCGTTCTTCTTATGAAGAAAAGTTCAAAGCTTTTTCCGAGGGAAAATATGACGTAATGATTGGAACACAAATGGTTGCCAAGGGATTGGATTTTCCAAACGTATCTTTGGTAGGCGTACTTTCGGCTGACCAAGCATTGTTTTCGGAAGATTATCGTTCGTATGAAACGACGTTTTCATTGCTTACACAAGTTGTTGGCCGTGCCGGTCGCCGTAAATCAGCCGGTAAAGCTGTTATTCAAACCACTGTTCCGGAGCATTATGTGATAGATTTGGCATCAAAACAAGATTATCAAACATTTTATGAGGTGGAAATAAAGTCTCGTAAAATGATGAAATATCCGCCATATTCCGATTTATGTATGTTTGGATTTGTTAGCATTTCTGAATTGGCGGTAAAAAACGGTGCGAAACAATTTTTGCAATTACTAAAACAAACCGTTTCCGCACCGGAGTACGAGGGACTCCCCCTAATCGCACTTAATCCAACACCGGCTACGGTTTTGCGTGTGGCGGGAAAATACCGTTACAAATTAGTTGTAAAATTGGTTAATAATTCTATTTCGCGAGAATTGATTTCTCGTTTGTTGACAGAATTTTCGCGTTTGCCGGAAAGCAAAGATGTGACCGTGTTTGCCGACATCAATCCGGCAAATATTTTGTAGTATAGGTAAGGAGATGGATAACCTATGGCGTTACGCAACATCTTAAAAAACGACGACCCGATGTTACGCAAAGCCTGCCGGCCCGTTACGGAGTTTAACGATCGCTTATGGCAGTTATTAGATGATATGGCAGATACCATGTATAAGGCGCAAGGTGTAGGATTAGCCGGCCCCCAGGTAGGAATACTGCGTCGCGTTTTTGTGATGGATGTCGGTGATGGTCTGGTGGAGGCAATCAATCCTGAAATTATAGAAGAAAGCGGTACGCAAATCGACCAAGAAGGTTGTTTATCTTTCCCTAATCAATGGGGATATGTTTCCAGACCCAACAAAGTGAAAATGAAGGCACAAGACCGATTTGGTAAATGGTTTATTATGACAGGCGAAGAATTAAAAGCACGGTGTATTTGCCACGAGACCGACCATTTGAATGGTGTTGTGTTTTTGGAACATGTAATACCGTCTTTTGATGGTAAAGAGGGATAAACATGAATATTATTTTTATGGGTACACCGGAATTTGCCGTGCCTTGCTTGGAACGTTTAATACAAGACGGTCACACGGTATCTCTGGTAGTAACACAATCGGACAAACCAAAGGGAAGAGGACAAAAGCTAACGCCTCCACCTGTAAAGGTGTGTGCCTTGTCACACAACATTCCCGTTTTACAGCCTAAAACATTAAAATCTGAAGAAGTACAAGTAACATTGCGGCAATATAATGCAGATGTCATGGTAGTGGTAGCATATGGAAAGATATTACCTAAGGCAGTGTTGGATATGCCTAAGTTTGGGTGTATTAACGTGCATGCCTCGCTTTTGCCGGCCTACCGCGGTGCAGCTCCCATACAATGGGCTGTGCTGAACGGTGAGCGTAAGTCCGGTGTTACCACGATGTTTATGGACGTTGGATTGGACACGGGGGATATGCTGCTTAAATCCACGTGTGAAATTGATGAAAATATGACTGCCGGTGAACTTCATGATGTCTTATCCGTACAAGGCGCCGAACTTTTATCGGAAACGTTAAAGCAACTTGAAAAGGGTACGTTACAGCGTGTTCCGCAAACCGGTGAGAGTTGTTATGCGCCGATGCTGAGTAAATCTTTGTGTGCATTGGATTTTTCAAAAACAGCCTCCGAGTTGCACAACCAAGTGCGCGGGTTAAACCCCTGGCCAACAGCAACCGCAACCGTTGGTGGAAATGTTTTGAAAATTCACAAAACGCGTGTGATAAACCAAAAGAGCGAGTATGCTGCCAACATGATTGTTACGACAGCACCTTTTGTGGTTTCTTGCGGAGATAATACGTTGTTAGAATTGTTGGAAGTACAAGCGCAAGGCGGAAAGCGGATGGCCGCGGTGGATTATTTTCGCGGTCACCCCATACCGTTGTTTTCCACTTTTGCAGACGAATAAAAAAGAAAGGCGGTGTATCCCGCTTGGCAATGACAAATCCCCGTATAGCGGCGATAAAGGCCTTGGCCGATGTACACCGTCACGAAAAATATTCCAACATTGCTTGGGAAGAGTTTTTGAATAACACTACTATGCCTGAACAAGACCGTTCCTTGGCTTCTCGTTTATTCTACGGTGTGATAGAACGACGCCTTACCTTAGATTACGTTCTTTCGTCGTTTTCCCGCACGCCGCTTAAACGATTACACCCCTTGGTGCTGGAAACGTTGCGTTCGGCGTTGTATCAGTTATTGTATATGGATAAAATTCCCGATTCAGCAGCGGTTAATGAAGCGGTTTTGGCTGTTCGGCAGTTAAAACAAGGGCAAGCCTCAGGGTTTGTCAACGGTATTTTACGAAATATACTTCGTAAAAAAGAATCTTTATTTTCGCGGTTGCCGACAGATAATAAGGGGTTATCAATTCGTTATTCCTTTCCTGAAGAACTTATTGAACTCTGGCAATCGGCGTATGGAGATACTCTGACCGAGCAACTCTTAGTCAGTATTAACGAAGTGCCGAACGCGTATGTTCGGGTAAATACGCTGAAAACCGATGATGAAAAGTTTTCCAAAAAGCTCGAAAAATTAGGGATAAGTCACCAAATTTCCACAGAAATTCCGCATTGTTTTCAGTTGAATTGCGCGTATTTACTAAATAATCTTGAATATTCGGACAAAAACTGCTATTATTATCAAGATATGGCTTCGCAAATAGCTTGTTTTTGTTTGGGTGCTATGCCGGGTGAGCGCATTGCCGATGTTTGTGCTGCCCCTGGCGGGAAAAGTTTTACCGTAGCTCAATACATGGAAAACAAGGGTGAAATTTTGTCGTGCGACATTTATTCCGCTAAATGTGAAACCATGAAAAAACGTGCTGCGGATTTTGGAATTACGATATTAGAAACCGAGAAACGAGATGCTTCTCTTTCTTGTTTGGAAGAACAAAAAGAGGCATTTGACCGTGTTATTTGTGACGTGCCATGTTCCGGTTTGGGCGTTATTCGTCGTAAACCGGAAATTCGATATAAATCCCTTTCGAAATTTGCCGAATTACCGCAGTTGCAATATACCATTTTGGAAAAAAGTGCCGAAATGGTAAAACCGGGCGGGGTTTTACAATATTCCACTTGTACGCTCAACCCCGCAGAGAATGAGCAAATCACACAGCGTTTTTTACGCGAACATCCGGACTTTGAGCCACGAATATTACCGATACCGTTGTTGTTTGCGGCATCCGGTTTGGCGCCTTCCTATGAAATTACCCTGTTTCCTCCAATCCATGGAACTGATGGTTTTTATATTGCCGGATTTTGCAAAAAATAAGGAGTTAGTATCATGTCGGCGGATTTGAAATCCCTTACAAAAGAAGAAATCACCTCGCTGATTGTGGAAAAAGGGTATCCTGCTTTTCGTGGTAAGCAAGTGGCAAATTGGTTGGATAAAGGGTGCACCTCTTTTGAAGAAATGACGGATTTGCCGCCGAAACTGCGTGAAGAACTGCAACAACAATTTGTTATCCCTTCGGTAACGATTTTGCAAAAATGGCAATCCACTTTGGATGAAACCACAAAATATTTATTTGGTCTTTCCGACGGCGAATCGATTGAATCGGTTTTGATGAGTTATCATCACGGTTGGTCACAGTGCCTTTCCACGCAAGTTGGCTGTCGCATGGGTTGCTCTTTTTGTGCCACCGGAATGGGCGGCTTGTCCCGTAATTTGCTACCGTCGGAAATGATATCACAAATTGAAACGGCGCAAAAAGACCGCGGTATCCGTGTTTCTTCCATTGTTTTGATGGGAATGGGAGAACCGCTCGATAACTATGACAACGTTCTCCGCTTTTTACACATGCTTTCCGAGCCTTCCGGTGTGCATATCGGTATGCGTCATGTTTCGCTTTCTACTTGTGGATTGGTCGATGGTATTTACCGTTTGATGGAAGAAAAACTGCAACTGACTCTTTCGGTGTCATTACACGCACCGAATAATGATATTCGTTCCCAACTGATGCCGATAAATCGGCGTTGGCCTGTAGAAGATTTACTCAAAGCATGCCGCGAATATGCGCAGGTCACCGGTCGTCGTATTTCGTTTGAATATGCGATGATTGACGGCGTAAACGACAGCGATGTCTGCGCACAGGAGTTGGCATCACGCTTACGGGGGATGCTGTGTCATGTTAATTTAATTCCCGCTAATGCGGTTGACGGTGCTTCGCATCGCCGCAGTTCGCAAGCGCGGTTACAACAATTTTCAAAAATTTTGGAAAGTCGCGGTTTGACTGTGACAATCCGACGTACGCTGGGAGCAGATATTAATGCTTCTTGCGGTCAACTTAAAGCACGGAGAGGAGGAATAAACAGATGAGGACCATGGGAGCATCTCATGCCGGACGTGTTCGTCCGAGTAACCAAGATGCCTATGTTTGTGGTATGCTCACAGAAACCACGGCATTTGCGGTGGTTTGTGACGGCATGGGAGGAGCAAACGGAGGTAACGTTGCCAGTGCTATTGCCATGCGCTGTATTGCTGATAAACTGGTGGATGAATACCGTGAAAACGCCACAGAAGAAGCTGTGAAAGAACTATTGGAATCCGCTGTTTGTTCTGCCAATGCTGCTGTTTTTACCGTAGCGATGGAAGACGATACTTTGCGAGGAATGGGTACTACGGCGGTGGTGGCGATTGCCAACGAGCATCAATTATATGTTGCTCATGTGGGTGATAGTCGCGCCTACATTGTCACTCACGATACCATTGAACAAATCACCAGTGACCACTCGGTGGTACAAGATATGGTAGAAAAAGGTCAAATCACGTTGGAAGAAGCAAAATTCCATCCCCAAAAACACTTTTTAACCAAAGCGTTGGGTGTGGAAAACGAGATGGATTGTTCTTTTGTTTCTTTGCCGTTTCCGCAAGATAGTACGTTGCTGTTGTGCACGGACGGCCTTTCCAATATGGTAGAACCGGAAATGTTGCAGTCTCTTATTCGTACTTTCCCGTTTGAAGAGATTTCACAAAAGTTGATTAATACAGCTAATCTCGCCGGTGGAAGCGATAACATTACTGTGGTAGCTGTTACCAACAAACATGACGTTAGGAGTGAATAACGATGGACAAATATATCGGAAAACGTTTAGACGGTCGCTATGAAATAAATGAACTCATCGGTGTAGGCGGTATGGCATGTGTTTATAAAGCCTTAGATAAAATTGATAACCGTACAGTGGCTGTCAAAATTTTGAAAGAAGAATATTTGGCAAACGAAGAATTTACCCGTCGGTTTAAAAACGAATCAAAAGCTATTGCTATTTTATCCCATCCCAACATTGTAAAGGTTTACGATGTCAGTTTTGGTGATAAAATGCAATATATCGTGATGGAATACATTGATGGAATTACGCTTAAAGAATATATCGACGGACAAGAAACCTTCAAATGGAAAGAAGCTGTTCATTTTACCGTACAAATTCTTCGTGCTTTGCAACACGCCCACGATAAAGGAATTGTCCACCGTGACATTAAACCGCAAAACATTATGTTGTTACCCGATGGCACCATTAAAGTAACCGATTTTGGCATTGCACGTTTTTCACGTCAAGATATGCGCGCTACGCGCAACACGGATAAAGCTATCGGCTCCGTGCATTACATCAGCCCCGAACAAGCGCGTGGTGAAATCACGGATGAGAAAGCAGATATTTATTCCGTTGGTGTCATGCTGTACGAAATGTTAACGGGCACCTTACCGTTCGAAGCGGATAGTGCTGTTTCGGTCGCCATTATGCAAATGCAATCGGAGGCAAAACCTCCGCGCCAAGTTAACCCTGCCATTCCGGAAGGCTTGGAGGATATTACGGTAAAAGCCATGCAAAAAGAGCCTTCCAAACGGTACCAATCTGCTGCGGAAATGCTGTATGATTTTGACGAATTTAAGAAAAACCCCAGCATACACTTTGAGTACAAATATTTCACCGATGATAGCCCTACACGGTATATGGATACTATCAGCAAAGTACGTGGTAATGAACCGGAACACACCGATTCCGCTCGCCAAAGAGATACTCAAAAAGAAAAAAAGCCGTTTCCGGTTATTCCCGTATTGTGCGCAGTAGCGGGCGCTTTCTTGTTGGTTGCTATTGTTTTTGTCGGTATTATTTTATCTAGACAATTCAGCAACAATTCTTCTCAAATTCGTGTTCCCAATTTTGTGGGGATGACGTTGGAGGAAATCGGTCAAAACCCCGAGTATTTGGAGTGGTTCTCTTTTGAACCGCATTTGGAACAATACAGCGATAAAGCTGTCGGCACAGTTTTGGAACAAAGCTTGGAATCCGGTATTGAAGTGAAAAAGGGTGTCAAGTCGATCACCCTTACCGTTAGTAAGGGACAAAAAATGGTAAAAATCCCTAACGTTGTCGGTCAATACTGGGAGCAAGCGCAACAATCCTTGGAAAATGAAGGCTTTGTAGTTTCCAGACTCAAGGATGTCAGTACAGAAGTGGCGAAAGATTTTGTTATTTCCGTATCGCCCAAAGAGTATCCCGAAGAATTGCCGTATGGCTCCGAAATCACCATAGTGATTAGTAATGGTACCACACCGGTGGAACCGGTTGCTGTTCCCACGGTGGTTAATCTTTCCAAAGAACAAGCTTTGGCACAGTTGGCGGCAGTTGGTTTTGTGTTAGATGAAACCAAGGACATTATTTATGTCAACGACTCTTCCGTTCCTGCGGATACCGTTATTGAACAAAGCATTGAAGGGAATACGGTTGTACAACCGGGCACGCCCATTCAACTGAAAGTGAGTACCGGCTATCAAGAAGTAGAACTTCAAATCCCATTGCCCAACAGTACCTGGACAATAGATTTGCAAATTTTTGTGAATGGTCAATTATCCGAAAATTTTACCGGTATTTTACCTAATGTTGTCAAAACACAAAAAATAAAATTTGCCGAAAAAGAAGACGAGTATACGGTTACTGTAAAACTTGCTAAAACAGGTGCCGCGAGTTCAGAGTTTTTAGATTATGCACAATATAAGATTAACGGCAAAACGGCTATGATAATGGAGGAATATCGTAACAGCAATGTTTTGTCAGCCTACACTACCACTACCACTACTACACTTCCTACAACTACAACAACAACTACTACATCAGCAACAACTACTGCAACAACACCCACCACAGCAGTAACTACCTCTTCTGTTGAAAAAACCACTACCACAACCACAGCAGCCACTACTACGGCTCCCACGACCGTAGTGCAGCAATAACTATATGCAAAAACACGATGGATTGCTGTTGCAAAGCATTGGCGGGTTTTACTATGTCAAGGTAGAAGATACGGTCTACGAATGTAAAGCGAGAGGCGTTTTTCGAAAAGAGGGGATTTCGCCTTTGGCAGGTGACCGTGTTTTAATTACACTTAATGACAACAAGACCGGCACGGTAGAAGAAATTCTACCGCGCCGCAATTGTTTGGTACGTCCTCCGCTTGCCAATTTAGACTGCTTGGCAGTTGTGGTATCGATAGCGGAACCCCGTCCGAATTTTTTGTTGTTAGATACCTTGATTGCCATTGCTGAGAATAATGCAATTGAGCCGATTTTGGTTGTCACAAAAGCCGATTTGCAAGACACTAAAGAAATAGAAAATATTTATACCCATGCCGGTTTTAAGGTGTTTGTGATAACGAATACGGATGCAACAACAGTTGTTCCGTTCAAACAGTTTTTACAAGGGAAAATCACCGCGGTTACCGGCAACTCCGGTGTGGGAAAATCCAGTTTAATTAATTTGATTGACCAAAGCGTTCACCGCGAAACGGCTGAGATTAGCCAAAAATTGGGGAGAGGACGACATACTACTCGTTCTGCGGAACTTATTCCGTTACCTTTTGGTGGGTATTTGGCAGATACGGCCGGATTTTCTGTACTGGATTTGGAAAAAGCCATGCCGATTGAATCGGAAGAGCTGATGAGTTGTTTTAGGGAATTTGAACCGTTTTTTGGTAAATGTCGATTTACCGGTTGTTCCCATGTTCACGAACCGGATTGCGCGATACATTACGCAGTAGAAAACGGCGAAATTTCTCGTTCGCGTTATGAAAGTTATACGGCTTTATATGAAGAAACAAAAAAACAGAAAAAATGGTAGCAACAAATAGTATGAAAAATTAGATTGACATACAAAATGTATTATGCTAAACTTATTTCATAAAAATCCTAGATACAGAAGGTGAAATTATGGAACATATCAAAACAATTGAGACTCGCAACCTTTGCGACAGTGCTAAGAATGGTGGCTGCGGTGAGTGCCAAACTTCTTGCCAATCTGCTTGCAAGACCAGTTGCGGCATTGCAAACCAAAAGTGCGAGAACACCAAGGAAAGCAAGTAATTGCATATCCTAGAATGCCGCCGTTTTCGGCGGCATTCTTTTTTGCAAAGGAGAAACGGATATGATACATCAATATAAGCAAGGCGGATACAATATCGTACTGGATGTTTGTTCCGGTGCTGTCCATGTGGTAGACGAAGTGGCATACGATATCATTGCCCTTTTTGAGGAGAATACGCGGGAGTCCGTTCTTGCGACTTTGGAACAAAAATATGCGGATTGTGTAGATATCACCAAAGAAAATATTGCGGAGTGTTATGCGCAAGTACAAGAACTAAGAGATACAGGAAAGCTGTTTGCACCGGACAACTTTGAAACTATGGCGGGTAAATTGAAACAAAAGACAGCCGGTGTAATTAAAGCGTTATGTCTTCACGTTGCCCATATTTGCAATTTAAACTGTTCTTACTGTTTTGCCAGCCAGGGGAAATACCACGGTGAAAGAGCCGTGATGTCCTATGAAGTTGGTAAGAAGGCATTGGATTTCCTTGTAGAAAATTCGGGGACGCGGCGTAATCTGGAAGTAGATTTTTTTGGCGGCGAGCCCTTGATGAATTTCCAAGTGGTAAAAGATTTGGTGGCCTATGCGCGAAGCATTGAGCAAGAAAAGAGTAAAAACTTTCGCTTTACTTTAACCACAAACGGTGTTTTGATTGATGATGAAGTGATTGCCTGGGCTAATAGAGAATGCAGCAATGTTGTGCTGAGCTTGGATGGCCGCAAGGAAATACACGATAAATTCCGTGTGGATTACGCCGGCAAGGGAAGCTTTGAAAAAATTGTTCCCAAGTTTCAAAAGTTTGTTGAGGCTCGTGGCGGCAAGGATTATTATATGCGTGGAACATTTACCCATGCCAACCCCGACTTTTTAAACGATATTCAAGCTATGCTGGATTTGGGATTCAATGAATTGAGTATGGAACCGGTGGTTTGCGCTGCGGGGGACCCTTCTGCGCTAACGGATGAAGATATGGTTGTGGTTATGGAACAGTATGAAAAGTTGGCCGAATTAATGCTCCAAAAAGATAGAGAGGGCAAGCCGTTTACCTTTTACCACTATATGATTGATTTGTCCGGTGGTCCTTGTATCTACAAGCGCATTTCCGGTTGCGGCAGCGGAACGGAATATATGGCCGTTACCCCCTGGGGTGACCTATATCCTTGCCATCAATTTGTGGGTGAGGAACGATTCAAGCTGGGAAATGTTTGGGAAGGTGTGACCAACACCGAAATCCAAAAAGAATTTGCTGCATGCAATGTGTATGCGCACCCCGAATGTCGGGACTGCTGGGCACGCCTCTACTGCTCCGGCGGTTGTGCGGCCAACGCTTATCACGCAACTGGTTCTGTTACCGGCGTGTATGAAGCCGGATGTAAATTGTTCCGAAAACGTATGGAATGCGCAATTATGGTGGCAGTGGCCCGCACCTTAGGTGAATAAGATGAAAACACCAATCTGTGATTTTGTTCGGGAATATTCAGCGGGAAATCCTTTAAGAATGCATATGCCCGGTCATAAAGGAACGTCCATCTTAGGGGTGGAGCATTTGGATATTACAGAGATTCAAGGTGCGGATAGTTTGTATGAAGCAAATGATATTATTGCTCAAAGCGAAGCCAATGCAAGTACTTTGTTTGGTTGCAAAACACACTATTCCACAGAAGGGTCTTCGCAATGTATCCGTTCCATGCTGTATTTGGCAATGCTCTATGCCAAACAGCAAGGGCGAAAGCCGTTAATTGCCGCAGGAAGAAATGCCCATAAGACATTCCTCACGGCAGCTGCATTGTTGGATGTAACGGTGGATTGGCTGTATCCGGAGAATAATCCAAGTTACTTGACTTGTGAACTGACACCCCTAGAATTGGACAAATATTTACACAACACTACGGATAAGCCTGTTGCGGTATATGTAACGAGTCCGGATTACCTGGGCAATGTTGCAGATATTCAAGGGCTTGCTGATGTTTGCCATCGGCATAATGTTCTTTTGGCGGTGGATAACGCCCACGGCGCCTATTTACGTTTTTTCCCCAAATCTATGCATCCTATCGATTTGGGTGCAGATATATGCTGTGACTCGGCACATAAGACCTTGCCGGTGTTGACCGGAGGTGCTTATCTGCATCTTTCTGACAAAATGGATGCGGCTGTTGGGGAACAGGTGAGAAATGCGCTTATGCTTTTTGGCTCTACCAGTCCTTCTTACCTGATTTTGCAATCTTTGGATGCGGTAAATAAATATTTGAAGGATTATCCTGCCAGGTTAAAGAAACTGTTACCTCAAATCGAGATATCCAAGGAACGTCTTAAACGACACGGTTATACACTTTATGGCAGCGAACCGTTAAAATTGACGATTGATGCAAAACTCTTTGGCTATTCGGGTTATCAACTAGCCGACATTTTACGCCAACAAAAAATCGAACCGGAATACGCAGATCCGGATTATTTGGTATTGATGCTATCAGCAGGAGTGGATACGAATGAACTAAATCGTCTGGAACAGGCACTGTGTCATATACTTCCCGCAACTCCCATTGAGGAAAGATGCCCTCCGTTAATAGCAGGTATCAAAAAACTTGAAATACGCGAGGCAATGCTTGCTAATTCGGAAACGCTTCCGGTGGAACAATGCATAGGGCGCATTGTGGCTGTTCCAACAGTTGGCTGTCCGCCGGCTGTTCCGATTTTGGTTTGTGGAGAGCAAATCGATAAATACGCAATTGATTGTTTTGTGTACTATGGCATTGACAAGTGCTGTGTTGTAAAAGAGTAAACACCAAAGGTTAAAAGCGACTGATTTCATTATAAAATCAGTCGCTTTTTTAATTCAATCTCTTTACGATAATTTATAACTGTGTTACAATAAATTATATTAAGCTAGTGAAAAAGGGGGGGAAGAGTGTGAATATTCCAAAGGAAATAGTTGAACTGTTAGACTGCTTGAACAAAAATAATCATGAGGCGTATGTGGTCGGCGGATGCGTAAGGGATACTTTGTTGGGATTAACACCGCACGATTGGGATATTTGCACTTCTGCCTCTCCCCGAGAAATGATGGAAGTGTTTTCAGAATATCGCGTGTTGGAAACAGGGTTGCAACATGGCACCATAACCGTTCTTGTCAACAAAATGCCGGTTGAAATCACGACGTTTCGCACCGATGGGGAATATAGGGATCACCGTCACCCCGATTCCGTTGTTTTTGTAAAAACACTCAAAGAAGATTTGGCACGTCGCGATTTTACCGTTAATGCCATGGCATATCATCCCAAAATTGGTATACAAGACCCGTTTGGTGGACGCGAGGATTTACGCAAAGGACTGTTACGCTGTGTTGGAAAAGCAAATGACCGCTTTGGTGAAGATGCGTTGCGGATTTTAAGAGGATTGCGGTTTGCGGCAACGTATGCCCTCGTGCCCGAAACAAAAACGGCACAAGCTTTGCATGATTGCGCCCATTTATTACATTCGGTTTCTGCAGAACGTGTCCAAACCGAACTTTGTCGTATGTTGCTCGGAAAAGATATTGGCAAAATTTTGGAAGAGTTTTCGGATGTGATTTTTATATTCTTACCGGAACTGAAACCCTGTAAAGGGTTTTGGCAATTCAGTATGTACCATGACCGTGATGTTTTGAATCATACCATTGCGTCTGTGCAAAACGCCGTGTCAGACTTAACAGTACGCTTAACCTTGCTTTTACACGATATCGGCAAACCGTTATGTTTTACCAAAGACGAAAAAGGAAACGGGCACTTTTTCGGGCATGCCAAACACAGTGAAAAACTGGCAGCAAACATTTTAAAACGCTTGCGATTTGATAATAAAACGATTAGCGATGTTTGCTATTTAATACGGTATCACGACACCGTTATTGAGCAAACTGAATCGGTTGTAAAACGATGGCTTAATCGTTTGGGAGAAGAATTGTTCGATAAACTGTTGCTGGTTAAAGAAGGCGATTGCAAAGGTCATGCTCTGTGTTTGCTGGAACCTCGCATGGAAGAACTTTCTAATCTTCGAAAAATACGCGATATTATCATTGAACAACAACAGTGCTTTTCACTACGTGATTTAAGCATAAACGGTGACGATATTCTGGCATTAGGTTTTAGCGGGAAATCGGTTGGGGAACAATTACAATGGGTGTTAAACGAAGTGATAGAAGAGCGACTGCCCAATGAAAAAGAGGTTTTATTGGCGGCAGTGGCGAAAAGGTCTTGATTATTTTACCGAAAACCGATACAATATTGTGTAGATTATTATTTGGAGGATATTGTTCGTGGCACAGTTCATAAAAGATATTGAAAAACGGCGTACCTTTGCCATTATTTCGCATCCCGACGCCGGTAAAACAACCCTTACCGAAAAGTTTTTGTTATATGGTGGCGCCATTGCATCTGCCGGTATGGTTAAAGGTAAAAAATCGATGAAACACGCTGTTTCCGACTGGATGGAAATTGAAAAGCAACGTGGTATTTCGGTTACGTCTTCGGTGCTGCAATTTGAATACGATGGCTATTGTATCAACATTTTGGATACCCCCGGCCACGAGGATTTCTCGGAAGATACGTACCGCACCTTGATGGCGGCGGATTCCGCTGTGATGGTGATCGACGCTTCAAAGGGCGTTGAAAAACAAACGATTAAGCTTTTTAAAGTTTGTATGATGCGGGATATTCCCGTGTTTACCTTTATTAACAAAATGGACCGCGAAGCGCGTGATCCGTATGACCTTATGACCGATATTGAAAATGTTTTGGGGATTCGAACCTATCCCATTAACTGGCCCATCGGTTCGGGGAAAAGTTTTAAAGGCGTTTACGAACGTGAAAAAGAACGCGTTCTTTCTTTCACTTACAATGGTATCGGTCACGAAGCAGATGCCGAAGTTACCGCTGTGGATGACCCGGAATTACGGGATATATTAGGTGACTCTTTGTACGAAAATTTAATGGATGACCGTGAATTGTTGGATGGCGCAGGCGGCGATTTTGACTTAGACTTGGTACGCCATGGGAAACTGTCACCGGTGTTTTTTGGATCGGCGCTGACCAATTTTGGTGTGGAACCGTTTTTGGAAAACTTTTTGAAAATGACTACCCCGCCGTTGCCGCGCAAATCCAGTGAGGGCGAGGTTGATCCGTTTAGTGATGATTTCTCTGCCTTTGTTTTTAAAATTCAAGCCAATATGAACAAGGCGCACCGTGACCGCATTGCCTTTATGCGCATTTGCTCCGGTAAATTTGAAAAGGGGCAAGAGGTATACCATGTGCAAGGCGGCAGAAAGGTAAAATTGTCGCAGCCGCAACAGATGATGGCACAGGATCGCGAAATTGTCGAGGAAGCGTATGCCGGTGATATTATTGGTGTTTTTGACCCCGGTGTATTTTCGATTGGCGATACCGTTTGTGCCGCTTCCAAGCATTTTCGCTTTGAGGGTATTCCAACCTTTGCTCCCGAACATTTTTGTTTGGTACGGCAAAAGGATACCATGAAACGCAAACAATTTATAAAAGGTACTTCACAGATTGCCCAAGAGGGTGCTATTCAAATTTTCCAAGAAATTGACGGCGGTATGGAGGAAGTTATTGTCGGTGTTGTCGGCACCTTGCAGTTTGATGTGCTGGAATATCGTTTGAAAAATGAGTACGGCGTGGATATTATTATGGAACGATTGCCGTATCAGTATATTCGTTGGGTTGCCGGTGAGGATATTGATGTCAAAGCATTGGATATCAGTTCGGATACCAAGCGTGTGCAGGATTTAAAAGGGAACTATTTATTGCTGTTTACCAACAGTTGGAACATTCAGTGGGCATTAGACCACAACAAAGGTTTAGAGTTGCAGGAGTTTAGCCGTTAATATGAACATTCAAATTTTCGGAAAATCAAAATGCTTTGATACCAAAAAAGCCGAACGCTTTTTCAAAGAGCGAAACATCCCTTTTCAGCGTATTGCCTTGGAAAGCAAAGGGATGAGTCGTGGAGAATTGCTATCGGTAAAAGCAGCCGTTGGCGGTTTGGATAACCTAATTGATGAAAAAGCTAAAGAAGCTGTCCTTATCCGTTATTTAGCGCATGAAGAGCAGCGTGAAGAAAAATTGTTGGAATCTCCCTGCGCATTACGTACACCAATTGTCCGTAACGGAAAACTGGCAACTGTTGGTTATCGTCCTGAAATATGGGAACAATGGAGAAACACATGAAAAAACCGATTACAGACATTGCCGAGCCGCTAGTTGCGTGGTATAAAGAGAATGAGCGAATACTACCGTGGCGTGAAAACCCTTCGCCATATCGTGTTTGGGTGTCGGAAATCATGTTGCAACAAACACGCATTGAAGCGGTGTTGCCGTATTTTCAGCGCTTTATGGAGACGTTGCCCACCATAAAAGATTTGGCTGAGGCTGATGAAGAAGTTTTAATGAAACTATGGGAGGGGCTGGGATATTACAGTCGTGCCCGTAATCTTCAAAAAGCCGCCAAACGTGTTATGGAGGAATTCGGCGGTGAACTTCCCCGTACGTACGAACAATTGCTTACCCTTAGCGGAATTGGTGAATATACCGCAGGGGCAATTGCCTCCATTGCTTTTGGAGAAAAAGTGGCAGCGGTTGACGGAAACGTTCTGCGCGTAATGGCACGGTTACTGGATGACAAGACCGATGTTATGGAAACAAAACACCGAAAACAGTTGACAACATTTGTTAATCAACTGGTGCCTGAGGATTGCGCCGGCGATTTTAATCAAGGTATCATGGAACTAGGAGAAACGATTTGTTTACCTAATGCCATGCCGCGTTGTTCAGAATGTCCTTTGAGGGAGTATTGTGCAGTTGCAGGTCTTGAACGAGCACGGGAATTGCCTACTCGTTCTGCACCAAAACCACGAAAAATAGAACAACGCATGGTTTTTGTGATAATTACCGATGAAAACGTTCCGCGTGTTTTATTACACAAACGGGAAAAAGGCGGATTGCTTGGCGGAATGTGGGAATTGCCAAACACAATACTAACCGATAATTTTCAAATAGAAAAACAACTGTCGGCGTGGGGAATACCACAAAAAAGTTTAGAATCGCTCCCGTCGGCAAAACATATTTTTTCCCACGTAGAATGGCGACTGCAAGGAATGCTTGTAAAAGCAAAAACCTTTACGCCTGGTAATACTTTTCAACTGGTGTCTATGTGTGAATTGGATAAATATGCTTTGCCTACGGCTTTTCGCGCATATAGCAAAAAAATACCAACGTTATTGAGAGGAGAGGATGTATAATGAAGCGGGAAGGTTACTTATCTTGGGATGAATATTTTATGGGAATTGCGCTGTTGTCTGCACAACGGAGCAAAGACCCCGGAACACAAGTTGGTGCTTGTATTGTTGGGCAAGATAATAAAATTCTTTCGGTTGGCTATAATGGTATGCCGATTGGTTGCAAGGATGACGATATGCCGTGGGACCGCGAGGGAGCACCCTTAGAAACCAAATACTTGTTTGTGTGCCACGCGGAGTTAAACGCCATTTTAAATCATGGGCGCAGCGGTTTAGAAGGTGCAAAAGTTTATACGACGCTGTTTCCGTGCAATGAATGTGCCAAAGCCATTATTCAATCCGGTATCAAAGAAGTTATTTATTTGCAAGATAAATATGCCGAAACCGATTCAGTAATTGCCTCAAAGCGTATGTTTGACATGACGGGTGTTACATATCGTTTGCTCGAAACCCCGCATAAAAATATTACGTTATCGTTATAATGTTGAGGGGAAATGTACGGATGAAAACCGTTTTAATTACCGGAGCATCCCGCGGTATCGGTTCTGCTACGGCAAAATTGTTTGCTGCAAACGGATATAGGGTTGCTGTCAATTACCATCGTTCGGAAAATTGCGCCAAACAAGTGGTAAATGAAATCATCACAGCGGGTGGCGATGCTTTTTCGGTTTGTGCAGACGTCAGTGACGAAAATGCCGTACGGAAAATGATGCAAACCGTGTTACAGCGCTTTGGTCACATAGATGTGTTGATTCATAATGCGGGTATTGCAAAACAAGCATTGTTGACCGATACTACGGCGGATGAATGGCACCGTATGCTTGGCGTACACATCGATGGTGCGTTCTATTGTTGCCGTGAAGTAATTCCTACCATGCTCAAAAACGGTGGAGGAAAAATTTTGGTTGTTTCTTCCATGTGGGGAGTGACAGGTGCTTCTTGCGAAGTGGCGTATTCCACGGCTAAAGCGGGATTGATTGGTTTTTCCAAAGCATTGGCCAAAGAGTTGGGACCTTCCAACATTACTGTCAATTGTGTAGCACCGGGTGTAATAAACACCGATATGTGTGACAGTTTGGATGATGCAACCATGCAAGAATTAAAAGAAGAGACACCTCTTCAACGGATCGGCACTCCCGAAGACGTTGCCAACACATTATTATTCTTAGCTTCGGACAATGCCTCTTTTATCACCGGGCAAACGGTTGGTATCAACGGTGGTTTTGTTATTTAATATTTTTCTTAAACAGCAGTGAATGTTTCACTGCTGTTTTTTTATGCTTTTTTGTATATTCAAATTCACTCTGTTGCATACTACCAATAATCAAAACAGAAAGAAGGAGAAAACATGAAACTTATAAAACAAAGTGTCGCGTTACTAATGGCAATGACAATGCTGTTCACGCTTGGCGCTTGTGCCAGAGATGAAGGAGACGGTGATACATCTGCCGTATCGCTAAAAGTTTGGGGCGCCCAAGAAGACCAAGCCATGCTAAAAACGATGGTAGAAAATTTCAAAAAAGACCATTCTGAGCAAAACTAC
Organism: Acutalibacteraceae bacterium; assembly: GCA_045578425.1. Lineage (GTDB taxonomy): Bacteria > Bacillota > Clostridia > Oscillospirales > Acutalibacteraceae > RGIG3009. Next base: position 21,520 of record JAZNKF010000036.1, on the reverse strand, counting down.
AATATCACTTTTGGTGTTGTTGGTGAAAAAGATACACAAACCAAGATTATGGAAGACCCGGAAGCCGCAGCGGATGTTTTTGCATTTCCCGATGACCAGTTAAATGATTTGGTTAAAGCCGGTGTTTTATATGAAATCACGTTAGATACCGAAAAAATCAGAACGGAAAACGCCGAAGGCTCGGTATCAGCAGCCAGTGTTGGCGATAAATTGTACGCTTATCCCATGACGGCGGATAATGGCTATTTTCTTTACTATGATAAAAGTGTTTTCAGCGAAGAAGATGTTAAGACGATGGATGGGCTGTTAGCAGCCGCGGAAAGACAAAACAAAAAAGTGTTAATGGATATATCCAATGGTTGGTATAATGCGTCTTTTTTCTTGGGTGCTGGTTGTAAACTAGGTTTGGACAAAAATGGCAAACAAACCTGTGATTTTAATAACGAAAACGGTGTTGCTGCCGGTGAGGCTATCAAGGCTATTTGCGCACATTCTGCCTTTATTACCGGTGAAGATGCTATCTTGACCGGTGGTATGGGTAATACCATTGCCGCAGGTATTTCCGGAACGTGGACTGCTGATGCTATTAAAGAAAAACTGGGTGAAAACTACGCCGCCACCAAACTTCCCACCTTTACACTTGCCGGAAAACAAGTACAAATGAAAAGCTTTGCCGGATATAAGTTGATGGGAATTAATTCCAACACCAAGCGTCCTAAGGAAGCAATGAAATTAGCACAATACTTGACCAATGAAGCCAATCAATTACTTCGCTTCGAAAAACGTGCCATGGGTCCGTCCAACAAAAAGGCAGCTCAAAACGAAAAGGTAAAGCAAAATATTGCATTGGCGGCATTGGCAAGTCAAAATGAATTTGGTGTCAGTCAAGCCAACGTTTTGAGCAGCACGTGGCAGCCGTTGGAAGCTTTTGGTACGGCCATGGAAGGCAAAGATTATAAAAAGACGACCAAAGAATATTTAGATACCATGGTATCTCAAATCACATCATAAAACAGCTCCGGCTTTAGCCGGAGTAACATAAAGGAGAAAGGGGACAGACATGGATTTTTCAGAATTAACGCAAGTGCATCCGACTGAAAAAGGTCGTCGACACCGTACCTTTCGCCTGAACCGGATTGTCGTAAAACTTCGTAGCCTAATGGAAAGTCTATACCGACTTTTAACCACGCCTTTTATTGAAGCGGGAAAAGCGTTTGCAAAAGGAGATTTTAAAACGCGCTTTTCTTTCTTTATAATGGGGAGCGGTTCTTTTCTTAGAGGGCAAAAGGTAAAAGGCTTACTTTATTTTTTGGTTCAAATTTTATATGTTGGTTATATCCTGCTTTTTGGTATTCGCTATTTAAAAGATATCGGAACACTGGGAACCGTAACACAAAACAAAGTGTTTGATTCTGAGCAAGGAATTTATATCTACACCGCAGGCGACAACTCGATGAAAATATTGCTTTTCAGTGTTTTAACGGTTGTGGTGACGGTAGCATTTTTATCGGTCTATTTTTTGAATATTCGTTCGGCATATATGGCACAACAACGCCAAAAAGAGGGAAAAGCACTATCCTCTTTTCGTGAGGACGTTCGTTCTTTATTTGACAAGCGTTATCACGTTACGTTATTAACCTTACCGATTTTACTGATTGCGGCATTTACACTGTTGCCGCTTGTGTTTATGGTATTGATTGCGTTTACTAATTTTGACAAAACGCATCAACCTCCCGGTAACTTATTTACGTGGGTAGGACTTGAAAATTTCAAAAACATGTTTGGCGGAAACGTGAGCTTGGGGTACACGTTGCTCAATCTTTTTGTTTGGACGTTGATTTGGGCAATATTTTCCACTTTTACAAACTATATTTTCGGCATGATTTTAGCGCTGATGATAAATAAAAAAGGAATCCGCTTCAAGCGTTTTTGGCGCACGATTTTTATCCTTACGATTGCCGTTCCTCAGTTTGTCAGTTTGATGTTAATGTCACAATTATTGGCCGACGAGGGTGCCGTCAATGTGTTGTTACGCGAACTGGGATTACAAGCCGTTCCGTTTTTAACCGATGGATTATTGGCTAAAATAACCGTTATTGTTGTTAATATGTGGGTTGGTATTCCGTATACCATGTTAATTACGAGCGGTATTTTAATGAATATCCCCGCCGATATGTACGAGAGCGCCAAAATCGATGGCGCCGGTCCGGTGAAAACATTCTTTAAGATAACGTTTCCCTATATGTTGTTTGTCACCACACCGTATTTAATAACGCAATTTGTAAACAATATAAACAATTTTAATGTCATCTATCTTTTAACAAAAGGCGGACCACTCACTTTGGAATATTACAAAGCCGGAAAAACCGATTTGTTGGTTACGTGGTTATATAAACAGACCGTAGAAGAACAAAACTACAATTTGGCAGGTGTAATCGGTGTTATTGTCTTTGTTATCACCGCCGCTTTTTCGTTGATGATTTATAATTCATCGGCATCCTCGAAAAAAGAGGAGGAATTTCAATGATAAAGAGTTACCGCATACGTCAACGACTGTCCAATACCGCCATTTATACGGTGCTTTCACTTCTTGCGGTGATTTGGGTATTGCCGATTATCTATTTGTTAATTCTTTCCTTGCGGGAAGAAAACGGAGCTTATACACCGTATTTATTTCCAAAATCCTATACTCTGGATAACTATATCAAATTGTTTACCGAAACAGAGTTGTTTAACTATCCTCGCTGGTTTGCCAACACATTAATTGTGGCGGTGATTACGTGCATTATCAGCACGGTACTCATTTTGATGATTAGTTATTGTTTCAGCCGTCTGCGTTTTCGTTCGCGTCGCACGTTTATGAACATCGGTTTGATTTTGGGGATGTTTCCGGGGTTTATGTCCATGATTGCGGTATATCATCTGTTAAAACTTATTGGACTTGACCAATCCTTGATTGCCTTAATTTTAGTGTATTCTTCTTCTGCGTGCTTAGGTTACTTTATTGCCAAAGGATTTTTTGATACCTTACCGCGTGCGTTGGATGAGGCCGCCACCATAGACGGCGCAACGCGTAACGATATTTTTTGGAAAATTACCTTGCCGCTTTCTAAACCTATTGTTGTTTATACGGCGCTCACGTCGTTTATTGCCCCGTGGGCAGATTTTATCTTTGTCAGCGTTATCATGAAAGACAACTATCAAAACTACACGATTGCCTTGGGACTTTTCCAAATGCTCAGTCGTGAAAATTTGTATCAGTATTTTACTCGTTTTTGCGCCGGGGCAGTCGTAGTTGCTGTACCTATAACCATTTTATTTTTGTGTTTGCAAAAATATTATGTGGAAGGCGTCACCGGTGGTTCGGTGAAAGGATAAAAAGGAACGCACCTTTAGGCGTTGTACCTGTAAGGATACAACGCTAGTTTTATTCGCCTTGCGGCGAGTTCTATTGTTTCGCAGTGATATTCGGCTATCGCCGAGTGATATTGCCTTCGACAGTTTAAGGGCAAATAAAATATAACTAAAACCGCAAGGTTTTAATATCACTTTTGATTTATCAAAAATATCACTGTGAGACCTGTCTCACAATATCACTATATAAAATATTTTTTGAGAATAGTTAAACGGATGTGCAGAAATTCTACACATCCGTTTTATATTTGTCTTATACCGTAACAAGCAGGACATTTTGGCGCCCAAATGTCACTTTTAGGAGAATCTAAAGCCCTTAACAAACCTCAATAGAAAAGTTTAATCTTTACATTTTAAATCAGCTATAGTATAATGATTTTCGACAAATAATCTGATTTTTTATATTTTGTGAGGGGTTGCAATATGGCAAAAATCATTATAAGACGTAAGTCAAGTATGGCTGGATGCGCTCAAAAACACGATGTATATCTTTTAAACACCCATTTAGGCGAATTAAAAAGCGGCGGAGTTCTTGAAGCAACTGTGGATGTGGGAATACACATGCTTTCATTTAATCGTAGTACATTGAAAAAAATAGGCAAAGATACAACGTTTAATGTAGTTGTCAACGAATCAGACGAAGTTGTGGAATTGAAAACATATTTTGATATGAATGGTAATTACACGGTGAAATACGCTGACAATAAACCGCATATTCCTGTTGGAGTAAACGCAACAAATAATCAAGCTCAAAATACAGATTCTTCTGAAAACATAACAGAAAATCAAAATATTGTTACGCAACCTTCTGGTTTACATTGCCCTCGTTGCGGAAGCCATGATATAATGCCCGTATCGGAAGTATCAACAAAAGGTAAGGATTTTAATGCGGGTGATGCTTGTTGCGGTTATATGCTTTGTGGTCCATTAGGGTTATTGTGTGGAGCAACAGGAAAAGGAAAGCAAACCACTACAACTACATATTGGATGTGTAAAGGTTGCGGAAATAAATTTAAAGTATAATGGATAAAAGGACAAAACGGTGGATTAGATCCATGACAATCGCTCGAAAAATGTGGGGATGTCATCAAAAACCTGAACGTAGTTTTTTTAGAAACGGCTATCAGTTCCCGTTATGTGCACGTTGCACGGGTATTTTAGTTGGATATTTATGCTCGTTTCTGCTGTTGGTTTTTGGCTATCTAATAAATTGTGTGGTGTGCCTGTTTTTTCTCGTTCCGCTTATTTTAGACGGAGGAATACAACTCTTATTTAATATTTTGTCAAACAATACTAGGAGATTTATTACGGGAATAATTTTTGGCATAGGTTTTATTCATATGATAGCAAACATAATTGTCTATTTGATATAGCAATAACAAAAGCACGGACTTTGTCAGTCTGTGCTTTGTTTATTATTGTTGTTTAGTTGGTAAATAATAACTATATAACTGTCCTTAACGGTACGACCTATAAGGTGCGTTCCTTTTTTAATGATGGTGGTGATGATGCGAAATTTGTTGGTTGGTTACCGTGCAGTTGACACTGTCACAAGTATCATCAGGATTCTCTATTTCAATGGTTACGTGGTTTATACCGTGTTCTGCCAGTTCCTGACGAATTTTCGCTTTTATATCGTTCGCATGATTTTTTTGAGGGTCAATTACCACATGCACGGTTGCTAAATTCATGTGGCTGTCCATACTCCACAAATGAATGTGATGGATATCCACTACACCATTAATCTCACATAGATGTTGTTCTAGTTGGGTAACGGAAATACCGTTTGGTGTTTTTTCTAAGAACAAATCTAAAATTTCTTTGAAGTTGCGTACGGCGTTTGTGAGGATGAATATAGCAACACCAATGGATAGGATAGAATCAATGCCGGTGTAGCCTGTGATTTTTATTATCAAAGACCCAATAAGTACCACAATCCAACCGAGCACATCTTCTAACATGTGTAAATTGACCGCTTTTTGATTGGCAGAATTGCCGTCCTTGGTAAAGTAAGCGGATAAAAAATTGATTACAACACCAATAACCGCCATAAGAAGCATACCATTGTAGTTGATTGGTTCAGGAGAAAATAATCGTTGAACACCATGGATGATTACCAATATTGAGCCGATGGTTAATACCGTGGTTGTGATAAACGCGCCTAAAATGGAATACCGCGCGTAGCCGTAGGTGTATTTATCATCCGGTTTCTTTTTGCTGATTTTTTCTAAAACAAAAGAAATACCGATACTAAGGGCATCACCAAAATCATGAACAGCATCGGATAAAATGGAAACACTGTTGGTAAAGATGCCGCCAAGCAATTCCAACACAGAAAACGAAAGATTTAATAAGAAAGCAATTAAAATGTTTTTTTCGGTTTTCATATATTTATAGTCACTTTCTTTCCAAAGAACAAACACATTCAATATGTTTAGTATGGGGGAACATATCCACCGGCTGAATTTTTGTCACACGGTATCCGCCTTTGACCAAAGAATATAAATCACGTGCTTGTGTTTCGGGGTTGCAAGAAATGTATATCACTTTTTTTGGTGACAAGGTAATCACCGATTGCAAAAACGCTTTGTCACTGCCTGCCCGCGGTGGGTCCATAAAAACAACGTCAATGTTTTGTCCTTCGTTTGCAAGCTCAACCATGTATTTTCCGGCATCGGCTTTAACAAATGCAATGTTTGTCAGTCCGTTACGTCGAGCGTTGACGCGCGCATCTTTGACAGCATCGCCGTTTACCTCAACACCCAAAACTTCACCTGCATTTTTGGCGGCAATAATGCCAATTGTACCAATACCGCAATACGCATCCAGTACCGTTTCTTTGCCTTTCAGCTCGGCTGATTCAATAGCAGTGGAATATAGACGCTCCGTTTGCACAGGGTTGATTTGATAAAACGATTTGGCGGAAATACGAAACACACAACCACACAGTGTATCCTCAATATACCCTTTGCCGTACAATACTTCTTCTCGTTCGCCAAGTAATAAACTGGTTTGATACGGATTGATATTCAAAACCACAGTGGTGATTTCGGGGTGTTTTTGAAGTAACGCGTTTACAAATTTTTTCTTTAAAGGGAAAATGGGATTAGAAGTAACCAATACCACCATAACCTGCCCGCTTTGAAAACCGCGCCGAACCAGTACATGGCGCAGTAACCCTTTTCGGCTATCTTCTTGATACGGCAAAATTTGAAAATCGGGCAACATATGTCGAATATCTACCACAATATGGTCCGCAACAGTATCTTCGATTTGACAAGAATCCACCTTGACAATACGGTGACTTCCGGATTGATAAACACCGGAAATCACTTCCCGTCTTCTCGTTAAGGCAAAGGCAGCTTGTACTTTGTTGCGGTAATGGTAAGGGTGTTCCATGCCGATAATCGGTTGCACACGGCAAAATTTACCCAATAGGGCATTGACCTTTCCTTGCTTGTAGCGAAGTTGTTCTTGATAAGAGAGGTTTTGTAATTGGCAACCGCCGCATTTGTGAAACAATGGGCAAGGGGAAAGAGGAGTGCTTTGCGCCATAGAAATTAACCCTCCATATAATACGTAGCTTCCATGTCTGCAATGGATAAAGCAAGCGACAACGGATACATGGCAAAAGCATTACCGACGTTGCGACTATCCTCTGTGCCGGAAAAACCCATATGATACCGAATGGCAAAGGCTTCTTCACGCGTAAGACGCATATATCCCGAAAGAATATACACCGATTTTTCGCCATGACCGTACGGAAGCTTGTCATCAAACTCATAAGTCGGAACGCTGTGCCAAACACCGCGCTCATCCTTAACGTTTCTCGTGCCGGGTTTATAACAATTGATTTTGCAAACGTCATGCAACAGCGAAACAATGGCAATACTTTCCTCGCTGTAATCCAGTCCATATACTTCTTTTACGCGCTCGCGTGTAAGATATTGATGTAAGCAATGATACACGTTAATGCTGTGTTCTACAAGTCCACCTTCGTATGAACCGTGAAAGCGCGTGCTGGCGGGCGCCGTGAAAAAATCACTTGCGCGAGATTCCAAATATTCAAGCAACTCTGCTGAGCCTTCTCGATGAATGTGCGTACGGTAAATCTCCAAAAATTGTTCTTTAAAATTCATGGTATTACCTCCCATAATTATCACTATATGTTCAGTATACTTGTTTTTTTGCGTTTTTTCAATGCCGAGAATAAAATTTAGATGACAAACATACAAAAAGGGTGTATAATAGCCGTATTGACTGGAAAGGAGTTCCTAAACACATGAAAAACTTTATGGTTTCTATTAAGGGATTTATCATTGGTTCATCCATGGCTGTTCCCGGTGTCAGCGGCGGAACCATGGCAATTGTTTTGGGGATTTACGACCGTTTACTTCATGCTATCAGCGGTATTCGTAAAGATTTCAAAAACAATGCCTGGTTTTTGATTCGTTTTGGTGTCGGCGCGGGTTTAGGCTTGGTGTTATTGTACGAACTTATCGGCCGATTACTGGAAATCTTCCCGATTCCGGTATCCGCTTTATTCTTCGGTGCTGTTATCGGTGGTGTCCCGACCTTGCTTTCCAAAATAAAACCCGAAAAAATTACGGTGTCTTTCTGTGTTTCCTCGGTGCTTTGGGGACTGCTCGGTGTGGCAATTGTGTTAAGCGTTGCGAATATTTTAGATATTTTAAAATGGCTTGGATTAGTAGCCGCCGATGTTACTTCGTTGGTTTCCACCACAGGCAGTATTACGGTTGCTAACGTCTTGTTATGGATTGTCACAGGGTTGGTTGTTTCGATTGCTTTGATTTTGCCGGGGATTAGCACTTCACACATGCTGATTATTTTGGGGATTACCAGCATTGTTTCTTTGCCGTTGCCCGCCTTGGCAACCATTGGTATTTCCTTGTTGGTGGGTATTTTTGCCATTACCAAGCCGCTGGAATGGGCAATGAATCGTTTTACACGTCCGACATACTGCGTGATTATCGGATTTGTTATCGGTTCCTTGTGGGATATTTTCGAAGAATATATCATCCCCGGTTTTGGCGTTCTTTCCGTTTGGTGGCACTGGGTGCTTACCATTTTGGTGGCAGGTTTGCTGTTTGTCGGCGGTCTTTTCGGTTTATTAAAACTGTCAAAGTTTTCTAACGATTAATATTTTATTAAAAGACGGAGTAAAAAACTCCGTCTTTTTCAGTTGATATTTTCTGTAACAAACAGTATAATAGTAGTATTCTGTAAATTGGGTGTGATAAAGGTGACAATTCAAGAATTTTACAAGCAAATTGCCGGAAAAACCGTAGCCGTATGCGGTATTGGAAAAAACAATACGCCGGTGGTTTTTCAATTGCTTAAACACGGCGCAAACGTAATCGCTTGTGACAAACGTACCCGTAAAGAACTGGGGAAAACCGCTGACGAACTCGAAAAAAGCGGTGCGGTTTTGCAGTTGGGTGAACACTATTTATCAACACTTAACGCAGATTATATTTTGCGTACCCCGGGTATGAAACCTTATCTGCCGGAATTTGAAAAAGCGCGAAATGAAGGAAAAACCGTTACTTCAGAAATGGAATTGTTTTTTGATTGTTGTCCGGCGCCTATTTACAGTGTAACGGGCTCTGACGGTAAAACTACCACCACCACCATTATTGCCGGATTGTTGGAAAAGTCGGGGAAAACGGTACATTTAGGTGGCAATATCGGTCGTCCTTTATTACCGATTGTAGAAGAAATTGATGCAGGCGACGTAGCTGTTGCAGAGTTGTCCAGTTTTCAATTGACTCGCATGCAACAAAGCCCGCATGTTGCAGTTGTGACCAACATTGCACCAAATCACTTGGACTGGCATACCGATATGCAGGAATATATTGATGCTAAGAAAAATTTGATTCGTTTCCAAAACGAAAGTGACCGTGCTGTCTTAAATGCCGACAACGAACAAACCGCCGAATTTTCCAAAGATTGTCGGGGAGAAGTGTGGTTTTTTTCCCGAAAAAAAGCGGTGAAACGTGGTACCTATTTGGGAAAAGACGGTGTCCTTTACGGCACGGATGGTGCAACCACCACACCGATTCTGCGAGCGGAAGAAATCAATCTTCCCGGTGTACACAATATCGAAAATTATCTTGCCGCTTTTGCCGCTGTATGGGGTATTGTTTCGGTAGAAGCTATGGCGGAATATGCACGCACTTTCGGTGGCGTGGCACATCGTTGCGAATTGGTACGCACGCTAGGCGGTGTCAAATGGTATAATGACTCCATTGGCAGCAGCCCTTCACGCACCATAGCGGGGCTCAAAGCATTTGACCGTAAAGTTATTTTGATTGCAGGTGGGTACGATAAACACATTTCCTACGAGCCGCTCGGACCGGTTGCCGCTGATACGGTGAAAACCGCAATTTTACTGGGTGCTACCGCAAAGGCGATTGAAAGTTCCATTCGCGCTTGCTCTGATTTACCCATCATTCCTGTTGCCAACATGCAAGAAGCGGTAAAAACGGCAAAAGAATTGGCAAAAACGGGAGATATTGTGTTTTTGTCACCCGCCAGTGCCAGCTTTGATATGTATAAAAACTTTGAAGAACGGGGCAATCACTTTAAAGATTTGGTGAACGCTCTGTGAAAGGACAGACTATGAAACTTGATGCAGTATTAAAAGAACTGTGTTTTTCTGCCGGCGTAAACGGTGTTGACGAAGCCTCTAAAACTGTGCAAAAGTACTTGTCAGAATATACAAACGATATTCATTGTGATGCTTTGGGCAATGTGTGGTGCTTTTTACCTTCCAAATCCAATACACCAACCGTTTTGTTGGAAGCGCATATTGACGAAATTGGATTTGTCGTTTCCTCCATTGATGAACAAGGCTTTTTAAACCTTTCGGCTTGTGGGGGTGTGGATAACCGCACTTTGTCCGGTGCATCGGTTACCGTGTTGACACAATCACCGATTAACGGTGTATTTTGTGCTGTTCCGCCGCACCTTTCTCAAAAAGACGAAAAACTACCCGATTTGTCCGAACGCGGTGTGGATGTTGGTATGACAAAAGAAGAAGCCTCTGCACGTATTCCATTGGGCGCGCGTGTGGTTTTTACACCCCATTTTGAATATTTGTTAAATGATACCGTTTGTGCCAAAGCACTGGATAATCGCGCCGGCGTGGCGGCTGTTTTGCAAGCATTGGAATATCTTAAAAATAAAGAATTACCTGTTCGGTTGGCGGTGGCTTTTTGCGTGCAAGAAGAATTGGGATTACGTGGCTCGCGTACGGCTGCTTTTTCCATTCGACCGGATGCTGCTATCAGTGTTGACGTTAGTTTTGCCTACACACCCGATGCCGACAAGCGCGAATGCGGCGTTTTAAGCAAAGGAGTTATGTTAGGAATGTCACCCGCTTTGGATAATGATATTACCAACATTTTGCGCCAATTAGCCAACGAAAATGATATTCCGTATCAATATGAAGTCATGGGCGAGAGCACAGGAACGGATGCAGACATTATTGGCATTACTGCCGAAGGTGTTCCTACCGGTTTGCTTTCCATTCCTTTGCGGTATATGCACACACCCGTAGAAACGGTTTCTTTGCAGGATATCGATGCCACGGCAAAACTGCTTTCTGCGTTTGTGATGAAAGGTGGTGTATGTTCTCATGACTAATCTCACCAAAGAACTCAGCTGTCTGTCGGGTGTTTCAGGCCATGAGCAGGCGGTACGACAAGCAATTATACAACACCTAAAAAACGCACCCGCAATACAAGATATTCGCGTTGACCGCTTGGGAAACTGTATTGTTTCGCTCAAAGGTAAAAAACGAGCACCAAAAACGGTGTTGTTTGCTGCACATATGGATGAAGTGGGCGGTATCGTTACGGGTATTACCGAGGATGGCTATTTACGCTTTACTACCGTGGGTGGCGTTTCTGCCGACGTTCTTTTTGCGCGGCGTGTTGCGGTAAACGGTCACGTTGGCGTCATTGGCGGGAAAGCCATTCACCAATGCAAAGGGGATACCAAAACAACCGTACCGTCGGTTTCGGATATGCTGGTGGATATCGGTGCTCAAAACTCTGAACAAGCCAGAACCGTAGCTAACGAAGGCGATATTTTCACCTTTTGTGATGAACAATTATCGTTAGAAAATGGCTATTTTGCTTCCAAAGCGTTGGATGACCGCGTAGGATGTGCTTTGTTACTTAAATTGGCACAAACTGAGCCGGAATACGATATTACGTTTGCTTTTACCGTGCAAGAAGAAATCGGAACGCGTGGCGCCGCCGTTGCCGCTTTTTCCATTCAACCGGAAATCGCGGTAGTAATTGATGCAACAACCGCCGCGGATGTGGCGGGAGTACCTCTCGAAAAACAGGTTTGCCAAACCCAAAAAGGTGCAGTGGTTTCGTATATGGACCGTGGCACGCTGTATGATACTAAACTGTATCAACACATTCGTAATTTAGCAACATCGTTTGACATTGTTACGCAAACAAAAACCACCATTTCCGGCGGAAACGATGCTTCTGCCATTCAGCGGGCGGGTGTTGGCTCACGTGTAGCGGCGGTTTCGTTGCCGTGCCGATATATCCATTCACCCCTTTGCGTTTTGCATGAGCAAGATATTCAAAACACGTATTCGCTTTTGAAAAAATTGATGAATACGTTGCCTGCGTGGGATGAAAACGTATGATTTTACTGGTTGAAAACAATTTTCCCACCATTGAGCAGAGTGGCACACTTGCTGGTCGTTTGCTATCTTGGTGGGAAGCTTATGGTAAACATCCCAATATTGCACAGTTTTATAAGGATGAAAATGGTGCTTGCGCAGTCTTGGTCGATGGGCAAGCGGTACTGGTGTGCGATACGGATGATTCCAGAAAAGAATTTGCATCGTTTTTCTCCTTGCGACAAGATATAAAAAGCATTTATACGGATATGGCTACTGCCAACTTCTTTAACTTGCCTTTTTCTTGTATGGAAGTAATGCGTTGTGAACAACCCATACTGTCACAGCCACTCACACCATCTTCACCACAAGAAATATATACTGTACTATCCGCTGTATTTGAGGGTTTTCCCGCGTTTGAGCCTTGGTATTTGGATGTATCTTACCGTATGCGACACCATTTGTGTCATCAAACGTCGGTACGAAAAGACGATACGTTGGTTTCCACGGCTATGACGGTAGCAGAATGGAAAAGCGGGGCATTGCTGGGCTGTGTTGCCACCTTGCCCGAACATCGCCGCTTCGGATATGCGGCGCGCTGTGTTTTGGCACTCACCGCTTTTTGCCAACAGGCGGGAAAAACCGCCTATATTTCCCCGAAAAACAAAGAAGCCAAGCGGTTATACAACACATTGGGCTTTAAGGATTTTGAAACGATTGCTCTTGTCGAAAGGAAGTAAACATTTATGCACACCCCTTTTTTCGCTTTTGATGATAGACTGTTGGCGCTTGCCGATACTGCTGAAGAAAAAGCACAAGCCGCCTTTAGGCGTATTGATGAAATCACAGAATATAATCAACAAAAAGTGTTATCAGCTTTTGTTCGCCATCATGTCAGCGAAAGTCATTTTGCGGCAACCACCGGCTACGGTTACGATGACCGCGGTCGTGAAGTAATGGAAACCGTTTTTGCCGATGTTATGGGGGCAGAAGACGCGTTGGTACGGCACAGTATTCTGTGCGGCACACACGCTATCACCGTAGCCTTATTCGGTATTTTACGACCGGGTGACGTTTTGCTGGCGGCAACCGGTGCGCCATACGATACGTTGTTGGGCGTTATCGGTCATAACGGAAATTCCTGCGGCTCTTTGGCAGAATACGGTGTCGGTTATCGCGAAGTACCGCTTTGTGAAGATGGTACTCCTGATTTACATGGAATTGCCAAAGCGTTGCAAGAAGAACCGAAAATCAAAGCCGTCCACATTCAACGCTCCCGCGGATATAGTTTACGTCCTTCTTTGACAGTGGCAAAAATAGGGGAGATTATCAAAACCATTCGCTCAGTGCGCCCCGATGCCGTTGTTTTTGTGGATAACTGCTATGGCGAATTTGCTGAAAAGTTAGAGCCCACCGCCGTGGGAGCCGATTTAATGGCAGGCTCACTCATCAAAAACCCCGGTGGCGGTATTGCCGAAAACGGTGGATATATTTGCGGTCGACACGATTTGGTGGAACAATGTGCCTACCGTCTTACCACACCAGGTTTGGGCCGCGAAGTGGGTGCCTCGCTTGGTCATAACCGCACGTTGTTTATGGGCTTATTTCATGCGCCTCACGTTGTGGGAGAAGCCCTAAAGACCGCTGTGTTCTCCTCGGCACTGTTGCAGTTGTTAGGGTATGCTTGTTCGCCGTCGTATGATGAAATTCGTGCCGACGTGATTCAAACCGCTTGTCTTAAAAATTCCGAAGCCTTAATTGCGTTTTGTCGCGGTATTCAAAGCGGATCGCCGATAGATTCTTTTGTTTCTCCCGAACCGTCGGATATGCCGGGATATGACAATCAAGTCATTATGGCAGCAGGGACGTTTACCATGGGTTCTTCTATTGAATTATCGGCGGACGCTCCGTTGCGTGAACCGTTTGCTGTGTATATGCAAGGTGGCTTAAATTATCATTCGGGTAAAATCGGTATTTTATCGGCGGCACAATCGATGCTGAATGACAGTCTGTTGACAATTTAATCATAATTTTTCTACTCACCCCATATAGTCATACTATATGGGGTGATGTTATGAAAGGTGCCGTTGAGGAACGGGCAATCGAACTTGGTGAATATATTTTGGAAAACAAAACGACGGTACGTGCCGCCGCTAAAAAATTTCATATTTCAAAATCCACCGTACATAAAGATGTGTCTGACCGTTTACAAAACGTAAATCCTCAATTATATATCGAAGTGCGCCGCATTTTGGATATTAACAAGGCACAGCGTCACATTCGCGGCGGAATTGCTACGCGCCAGAAATATTTGCATGAAGAGTAAAGCGGTGTCAAGGCTTTTACCTTGACACCGCTTATCGTTATATTTCATTATAAATGGAAACGCCCATGGTTCCGTCAATTTCCGGAACACTCACACCGACCACTTCCTTGCGGGAGGTAGGGAGGTTTTTTCCCACAAAATCCCCGCGGATGGGTAATTCCCGATGCCCGCGGTCAATTAATACCGCCAGTTGTATGCGTTTGGGACGGTCGTGTTCCATCAACGCATCCATGGCAGCGCGAACGGTGCGGCCTGTAAAAATTACATCGTCTACCAAAACAACCGTTTTGTCTTTGATAGAAAAATCAATTTTGGTACCGTTGAGAATGGGGTCGACTTGCACGGTTTTTAAATCATCCCGATACAACGTAATGTCCAATGACCCCACCTGCACACAAACATCCGAAAAAGCACGAATATTCTCTGCGATCCGCTGTGCAAGCGGAACGCCGCGACGTTGAATACCGATTAAACAAATGGTGTCGCAATCGTCATTTTTTTCTACAATTTCATGGGACATGCGAATAAGCGTTCGCTTAACGGCATTTTCGTCCATGATACGAGATTTTTCAGTCAGCACAACTTATTCACTTTCTTGCTCGTCGAGCACGGCCACAGCTTGCACCGAAACAATACGTGCGCCACTGTTGTTGACGGTATCAAAGGTCATTTGCCCGCCGCAAACGGAACAAGTGGGACGTATCTCCTCTTCGGTGGCGCGAAGAGCCACCGGCAACTTACGTTGGCTGGCAATGCATGCGCGTTGGTGACCGGAAAGTACCTCGCCATGGCCGCATTCGCACAAAGCAATGCTAACAGGGCGCATTTTTTCTTTTTTGCTGCGCATGGTTTTGTAAAGTTTGGGGCAATATAACAAATCGTTTGTAGCTAATTTCGTTGTACCGGATAACGCAAAATCATCCACCACATTTAGCGAACATTTTCCCGTGCGTAAAAAATAACACGTGTTTTTATTCAGTTGGATGGTTAATTCTACCGTTCCTTTGGGTCCGTTCATCTGTATACACCTCAATTCCAAATAAGTATAACATAAAATTTTTATTTTTCCTACTATATTTTCAAAAAATTTTTTATTATCGGTAAATATCGTATAAAACGGCTCTTTTTGCTATTGATAATCATCTCGTAATCGTGGAATAGTAATATTGGCAAACGCAAAAAGAGGAATTCGTATGAAAAAAACAATACAAATTCTTTGTGGCATTTCGGCAATTATTTGCGCGGGAATTTTAGGTTTTGTGTTATATTGGCAAATCAAACTACCCGATAACTATTACGTGGAGCAAGGAACAGTACTGTCTATCGGCAAGACGGTAAAAGCCGTCAGTAACGCACATGAAAAAACAGTATTGGGTTCATCCGATAGCCACGTCGGCGACTCGTATGAACAAACGTTGAGTTTTTTGGGGCTTTTTCCCATAAAACAAGTTGCCGTATCGGTAGTGGATTCCCACACGGTTGTTTTGGGTGGTATTCCTTTTGGCATAAAACTGTATACAGACGGCGTTTTGGTGGTATCGCTGTCGGGTGTTCCTACCAAAACGGGAACAGTATATCCTGCCAAAAATGCGGGAATTAAAGTTGGGGACAGCATTCTTTGCGTGAATGGTCAAAGTGTGTATACCAATGAAGATTTGGCAGATTTGGTAAAGAAAAGCGACGGAAAAAAACTAACTCTACGTGTTAAACGAAACAAAATTACTTTTACCGTAGAACTGCAACCTGTAAAATCAACCAAAGAAAACTGCTACAAAGCAGGATTGTGGGTGCGCGACAGTTCCGCCGGCATTGGAACGGTTACGTTCTATGACCCGAAAACCAATGTTCTTGCGGGATTAGGACATGCTGTTTGTGATGTCGATACGGGAAAAATTATTCCCATATCTTCGGGACAAATTGTACCTGCTCGCATTTACGGCGTGACAAAAAGCGAAGTCGGTATTCCCGGCGAATTACGCGGTGGATTTGAAAAAGGAAGCTTTGGACCGCTGCTTTGTAATTGCGATCAAGGGATTTACGGCACTGTAAACGCGAAAAAAATGCTGGGAAAACAAGTGGAAATCTTGCTCAAACAAGAGGTTCAAATTGGTGAGGTTCAAATTTACACCACCGTCAACGGGACCAAACCAGATTGGTATAAAGCACGTATCAAGCAAATTCGTTACCGTGACTTGTCCGGCACTCGCAACATGGTGATTGAAATCACGGATGAGCGTTTGCTCAAATTGACAGGCGGTATTGTGCAGGGCATGAGCGGTAGTCCTATTATTCAAAACGGTAAACTTGTTGGGGCAGTAACTCACGTTTTTGTCAACGACCCGACAAGAGGGTATGCCATCTTTGCCGAAAACATGCTGGACGTCGCGCAAACTGTATCGAAACAAGAACTAAAAAAAACATCGTAAAAAAGCAGCATCTCGAAATCAATCGAGATGCTGCTTACTTTTTAGAAGTTTTCCAACAAATAACGTTCGGCTTCGGCGCACCACAGACCATTGTGTGAGGTGACAAGCTCATGTAAAATTTTAAAACGTTCATCGGTTTTGCCGAGCGTTTCAAAATCTGCGAGGGCAGTCAAGGGTAATTCAATGTGTGTGTAAATCAGTTTTTTGCCGCCCTCGATTTCGGGGAGACGAAGTGTGGTATCTATTGCCGCGTCAATACCGCCGATATGAGTAACCATGACAGCGGGGTCAATACGGTTTTCGCTGATAAGACGCACAATATCGTGCATATCTTCCGGCACGCTGCCGCTGGTTCCGGCAACGTGGTGTTGCGCATAGTGAACATTATAAAAATTAAACGGTGCGCTGAATTTTTTATCCATCGGTCCTGCAAAGAAGTTAAGGCAACCGTCAAAGCCGAGAATGGCATCTCCGAGTTCCACGACTGCCGGTACCGGTGCATACACGAACACATCGTCATATCCTTTGCCATCGGTAATATTCAGTAGTTCGTCTTTATCCGATGTATTAACGAACAAAAGAGTAATGCCATCTTTCGCCGCTTTTTCGGGGCTGAACAACTGTTGTGCACGGTCTAAACGCTCTTGATTCAGGTCGGTAACTACCACCAAAGACGGTTTTACATCGCCGTGTAACGCAATATCAATTGCCACCAAACCCATCGGCCCGCAACCGGCAAGGATGGCAACTTTGCCGCCTTCGCGAATATTGGTAAAGGGGAGGAGCTTTTCGTCTAAATGATTCGAAGCTTTGTATCCGCGAATAACACAAGACGCCGGCTCAATCAACGAACCGTTAAAGAACGCATCGCTTTCTATTTTGATGAGGTAATCGTTTTCGATAATGTGGTCATAGATAATAGAATAGGTCGAAACGCCGCCGATTTCGCCAAAGGAATAACCAACGGTATCGACACCGCCCAAATACGATAACACCGGCGGCATAGCCACTTTGTCTCCAACTTGAAAACGGTCTTTCCATTTTTCGGTGACTTCCACCACCTCGGCACAAAATTCGTGACCGATAATAACGGGGTTTTCGGCGACGTTATCCGGTACGCGTAAATGTTTTGCACCTTGCATAGCAGTTTTGTAGGTCGACATACACACGCTATCGGATACAACTTTAACCAGTAACTCACCGTTTTTAAGAGGGGGAAGTTCAAATTCTTCTAACCGTAAATCACGTTCGCCGTAAAGGCGTACTGCTTTTGTTTTCATTGCTTTTCCTCCCATTACAGCCGACCGGCGCTGCCGAATTTTCTTAATTTGTCTTTGACAACTTCTTTCATCATTGCTCTGGCATCTTCAAATACAATAAAGGGCCACGTTGAAGGATTTTCAATGCTGTTGAGTTTGTCTTTAAGTCCTTTATTAAGTGCGCCGACAACGTCAGAATAGATGTTAATTTTTGTGATACCATGTCGAATAGCGTTTTGCATTTGATCATCGGGAGTGCCGCTTCCGCCATGAAGCACCAAGGGTCTGTCACAAACAGCAACAATCTCGTCGAGTCTGTCGATTCTTAATTCCGGCGTTTTCTTATAAACCCCATGTGAGGTACCGATAGCAACGGCGAGAGCATCTACATCGGTAATTTCCACAAACTTTGCAACCTCTTCGGGTACGGTCAGACTTTCGCCGGGGTCATCATCGGTTCCGGTTTCACTGATACTGCCAACACTGGCATTGCCAACGTGACCGAGTTCCGCTTCCACGGAGATGCCGCGTGCATGAGCGTATTTTGTAATTTCGGCGGTGTTTTTGGCATTATTTTCAAAATCGAGAACCGAACCATCATACATAACCGAACTAAAACCCACGTTAATGGCGGCTTTGATTAATTCAAAATCCGTTGCGTGGTCTAAATGGAAACAAACAGGAATATTAAAATGCTCCGATGCGCCGCTCACCATGGATGAAAGAAGCGGAAGACCTTTGCCTGTCAGGTCCACGCCAAGAGCCATCAGCAGGGCAGGGGACCTTTCTTCTTCACACGCTTCCAGTATGGAACGCATCATGTCATAATTGCTTACATCAAACGCCGGAATAGCATAATGATTTTTCTTGGCATCTTCCAGCATTTCTTTCATGGAAACCAACATATTAACAACTCCTTTTTTATAATAAAATGATTATATCACCCTTATTAACATCTGTCAATTACAAATGTTAAAGAATTGACTTTTATGGTCGGTAATGATAAAATAACGGTAAAGTAGGTGAGAGTAAGTGAATAGTAAAGACGAAAAAATGATAATGTCCGAAGTGGCAATATTGTATTATGAAAAGAAACACACGCAACAAGAGATTGCCGATTTGATGCATTTGTCGCGGCAGACGGTTTCAAAACTGTTAAACGATGCTCTAAAAGAAAATATTGTGGAAATAAAAATTCACAATCCCCAAAAGGATTGTGAAGATTTGCAGTCACGTATTTGCCAAGAATTTGGCATTGATAACTGTATGGTGGTAGGCGTAAGTTCCAAAAACGAATCGTTACGCAAATCCATGACAGTAAAAGCAGCAGCGGAATATATTGCTTCCATGTTAAAAGAGGGCAACCAAAAAATTGCTCTTTCGTGGGGAAGAACCATTCAAGAGTTAATCAACGCACTGCCCGAAAGCAACACGAGCGGAAACGTTGTTTTCCCGCTTTTTGGTGCCACTGATAATGAAAACGTATATTTTTCCTCCAACGAACTGGCACGCAGCATGGCAGATAAAATAGGTGCCGACGTGAAATATGCGTGGTTTCCGTATTTAACCGACAGCAGTGAAGATTGTGAGTTGTTAAAAACTCTTTCGTACTACAAGAAAATACAGGAATTATGGAACACGGCGGATATTGCCATTGTAGGAATAGGGAACACAGAAATTATTGATGTTTTCGGCAAAACTTTTGGATACGGTGAAAAACATTTTCAAGCAATTGGTGATATTGCGACGCATTTCTTTGATGAAAAAGGGGAATTGATTGACTTATATAAAAACACGTTATGTGCATCTGCCGATAACATTAAAAATTCTCGTCGTTCAATTGCCATTGCTTGCGGCGATAATAAAGTGGCGGCCATCTCCGGTGCCTTGCGTACAAAAATAATCGATACCCTCATCACAGATGAACATACCGCAAAGAAAATTTTGCAAAACAAAAAATAACCGCACATATGTCTAAAAAGCATTTCGACATTCTCGAGATGCTTTTTTCCTTGTGTTTTTAGGAACAATATGCTACTCTATTTTTGAAAATATAACGTTTTGAAAAAAAAGGAGCGATCACACGCCATGGATAACAAAGTAATTTTGATTTCCGTAGACGGTATGAGACCCGATGGCTTTCTTTCTTGCGAGAATGAATATATTCATCAAATGATGAAAAAAGCCTATTATACACTTAACGGTAAAACGGCGTTACCGTCGGTTACGCTGCCGTGTCATATGTCGTTGTTCCACAGCGTTCCTCCCGAACGTCACGGCATTACTACTAACCTGTATTTGCCGATGGCACGGCCTATTAACGGGTTGTTCGAGCAATTGCGCAACGCCGGTGCTGTTTGTGCTATGTATTACGGTTGGGAACCGATGCGTGATGTGGCAAGACCGGGTTCGCTTTTGTTTTCGGAATATATTAACTCGTATTCCGAAGAATCGTCTGATACTTCACTTACAGACAGTGCTCTTGCCCGCATCAAAAAAAACAAACCTGATTTTGTCTTTTTGTATATGGTGGAAACGGATGAAAAAGGTGGTCATGATAACGGTTGGATGAGCGAAGGCTATTTAAAGAGAATCAGCACGGCTGTGGACAACATACACCGCGTAATTGATGAGTGCGGGGAAGAGTACACCATTATTGTTACGGCAGACCACGGCGGTCACGACCGCACACACGGTACCGACCTCCCCGAAGATACCACGATCCCGATGTTTTATTTTGGAAAAGATTTTGAACAAGGCAAACGCTTTAACGGCGGCAGTATTTTGGATATTACTCCTACCATTGCCAAAATTATGGATGTGGCACCCTCCGTTGAGTGGGAAGGTTCTCCGGTAATTTAACGTTTATAAAATCCCCCAAGACGACACAAAACGTCTTGGGGGATTTTCATCAACAAATCACAAAGAAATCATAAATACTTTTTCTTTTACAAACCTTCGACTGGAATTTTATGGAAATTTCCTTTTTTAAGCCTATTTTTGAAGATTTTTTTATATTTTTTCACAAAAAATATTTTTCGACTGGTAACGACTTGAAAATATTTCCAATATATGGTAATCTAATGTTGCCGGCGAAAAAAGAATAGGGAGGTTCATTTGATTTGGAAAAGAAAATCAAAGTATTGTTAGCAGATAATAGTGAAAGTTTTGGATTACCGTGTGCTTCGCGTATGCGTACGCATGGATTAGAGGTGGAAACCACCGAAAAAGACGGTAAAGCCTTGCTGGAAAGTATTGTTCACAAGAAACCGGATGTGGTGATTATGGATTTCTTTTTACCCAGAATGGATGCGATCGGGGTTATGAGTTCTATTAATGCCATGAATTTGCCGCAAACACCGCAATTTATGGTAATGTCTGCTTTTGATAACAGTAAGTTGGAACGTGAAGCCATACAAGCAGG
>JAZNKF010000035.1:0-6423 GCA_045578425.1 Acutalibacteraceae bacterium | reverse complement strand
GGTGACCGTATACTCTATAAAATCCGTAGTGAACACGGCGGTATATACTTTATTACCGTCACAGGGACAAACAGGGCTATCCCATCCCGCAAAAATGTACTCATACCGAGAATCGGCCGGTTTTTGCGGAATATCGGAAGGCACGGTAATAGCATCACCGTAATGATAAGTATTGCTAAGCAACTCACTTCCATCATAATTTTTGAAAATAACAGTGTATTCTCTAAAAGTCGGTTCGTACACAGCGGTATATACCGTGTCGCCTTCACAAGCCGTAACCTCTTTATCCCAACCAACAAAAGCATACGTATACGTGTTGTCTTTTTCACGGGACGGTGCATCAGGCTCGATTACAGAATCACCTAAATAGTAATACTCACTGCTCAAAACCGTTCCGTCATAATCCTTGAAAATAATTAAAGGTAAAAACTCTTGACAATTTTGACATTGATTGTTTGCATAATCGTGTCCCGTGGCATCAACCGTAGCAAAATCCTTCTGTACATTACATATTCCACAATGTATAGATTTTGAACCGGGAATTGTGCAAGTAGGTTCTACATCAATCGTATATTCACTGTTCCACTCGTGTGTATGTAGCGGAATATCAGCTGACTCCGAATATGTTCCACCAAATGCATACATATCATTATCCCCGGGCACATACCCTGCCGACAGACGATGTTCTCCTTCTACTGCGATCCACGTTGTCGATGCAGTTGCAGTAATCACACCATCATTAGAAACTGCATTAGTAATAGGTGCGGTTGCAAATTCACGCCCATCAAGTTTGTAAGAAATATAGCCTTTTAACTTTGGAGTAGTGATATTTGTAGAACGAGAAATACTCACATTAGCTACCACGGCAACTGTATCGTAACCAACGTAAGCTGTAGGATCAATATTTATATCATCTACAGTAACTGTAAACTTTCCGTCAGCATTATAAGTGCCTTCATGTTGATAGGCACCTTCACCTGTTACAGTGCAATTCTTAAACACCGGTAAAGAAACATTGGTTGCTCGTCCATAGGTTGCAAACTCAAGCGTACCACCGGTCACTTCCAGTGTGCCGGGTGTGCCGACACCGTTATAATAACCGCCGCCGATATCAAAGCCGGAACCACTGCCCTGTGCATATACATATCCACCCGTTATCTTAACATTTGAACCATTTTTTTCGGCTAAATTACCGGAGCCGCCGATACCGGCGCTGTTATAACCACCGTACGCATAAACAGAACCGCCGTTAACAGTCAGGTCGCCGTGGATACCGGCACCGCCTCCGTCAAAGGTGTTCACTGCCTTTCCGCCGAAAGTTGATAATTGCCCGTCATTGATAACAATGGTATCCGCGGCAACGCCAACACCGCCGTTGATGCCATTACCGTCAGGGCCGCTGCCAGGGCCCCTGCCACCCGTAACGTTTATCGTACCGCCAGATATCTCAACAGTCGCAGCCGCGATGCCAGCGGCGGGAATACCACCGAAACCACTTAATCCGTTATTGCCGTCGTTGCCGTTGTTGTAGCCTCTACCGCCTTCGCCGCCTCTACCGCCTCTACCGCCTTCGCCGCCGGTAACGTTTATCGTACCGCCGGATATGGTTATCCTGTCAGCAGCAATACCGACACCACCGTTGCCACCGTTACCGCCGTTACCGCCTTTGCCACCATTATTAAAGGAATAGTTACCAGCACCACCGGCACCACCGGTACCACCGGTGCCACCGGTGCCACCGGTAATCTCTATAGAGCCACCGGAGATGTCCACACTGTCGGCAACAACGCTATCACCACCGTCGTCACCGGTGTCGCCGATGCCGCCTCTGCCGGCGGTGTTGTATTCGTCTCCCATTGTACCACCACGTCCTCCGTAGCACCCATTTTCTCCGTCGTCACCTTTTACGGTGACGACGCCGCTTTCAATTCGGAGGGTGACAGATGATCCATAGATGCCCTTGTTTACTTCCAATTTCCCGGTGTTTTCTGCGTCTTCGCTATACAAACTATCCAAAATGACAAATTCTGTGTTTTCTGAAGCCAATTTCATTTGGCTGTCATACACCAATTTGTAACCATTCAAATCAATGGAATGACACCGAACCTCTACGGAGCCGCTATATGTAATATAATTCCACAAAACAATATCCGCATCAGTGGTTTCCAATGCCGTCTCCAATGTTTGTGCGTCATAAACGTTCACAATCGTGGTTTCTGCACTTGCGGTTACACTAAACAACCCTACAGGCGCGATTGAAAGCATCAACGCAATTGTTAAAACTATTGATAATACTTTTTTCATTTTCTTTTTATCCCCTTTATTAAATCTTGAACTTCTTTAATTAAATAGTTGCTTTGAACAACATTTACTTCATCTTTGCGTGTTCCGGTTTGAGGTTCCACAAACCATTTTGTATGTATAATAACACCATCACTACCTTTCCCTTTAATAAAGTTTACAGTTCCGCCGGATGTATGAACAGCGCACACAACCATATCGCAATTAGTAAAATGCTTTGAAAAATCTTCTTCTAAACATTCCTTGGTGTCTCCTCGAGTAGTAATGCCGATTTTAATGCCGTTATTTTCAAAGACACATTGTACATCACCTTTGGGTTTGCAACACCCTTCAATAATTGTTTGTCTATCATAATTATCGTTAAGTTGAAAAAGATTATTATTTAGAATTGTCAAAATCATTTGCTTCAATGTCGTTGTTTTACCAACATTCGATTTCCCTTGCAACGCTATAATTTTCATAAGATTTCTCCCTTTTGTTTTGGCGTTGGTGTTGCGGTTAGTTATATATCACTAATTATAAAACGCTTACCCTTTCTTGTCAATAAAAACTAGTGATAAATAACTAACAAAGAACTTTGTAGTGATATATCATCTATGTGTAGAAAGACTACTAATGTGGGTGATAGGTATGAGTATTTGCGAATTTACCGTTAATCGGATTTATGAGCTTTGCCGCGAGCGCAAAATCACGCCGAATGCTTTGAGTTATCTGTGCGGAATTTCTCAATCCACCATCAAAAGCATTTTAAATGGCGAGAGTAAAAATCCGGGTATCGTAACTCTTAAAAAGATTTGCGACGGGCTTGAAATTACCGTGATGGAATTTTTTGATACGCCCGAATATAAAAAACTCGAACAAGAACTTAAATAACCAATTCCTTTGAAACTTTGGCACCTAATTTGCAGGCGTTAAAAAAGGCATCCTTAACTTCTAAAAAATGTATCTGGGAGGTAAGTTCAAACAACTCCTCAAAACAGATTGTTTGTTGCTCGTTTAGTTGACCTCTGAGTTCTTTCTCTTTGGCAAGGGCGCTTTTGGCAAGCAGAGAATAGTCGGGTTTTGCGGCTATATCCTGCTGTGAAAGATAATCGGAAAATAATTTGCTTATGATTTTTTCCATTTGGTCACCTCCGTTCTTATCATAAGAGTAATCATTACGTTCAAAAAAATCTTATGCTGCCAGCATAGAATAAGAAAAACGCCGTGTTTTGTCGTAAGTTGACAAAGCACGGCTTGTTTATTATAATGAGTACAGTTTGAAATGTGGTGAGAAAATGATTAAAGACACAACAAAAATTGTAGAGGAACTCGGGCTTAGTCCTGATTTTAAGACCTTTTATAACGAAAACAAGGACTATATGGTTAACGAGGGTTTGTCGCAACTTTTAGATAAATTAATCGCAAAATATGACCTTAAAAAATCGCAGGTTATTCGCGCGGCGGAAATGAGCGAAGTTTACGCCTATCAGATTTTTTCGGGCCTCCGCGTACCCGAACGCAAAAAACTGTTATGTCTTGCCATTGCGATGAATTTACCGTTAGACGAGGTGCAAACCTTGTTAAAATGCGCCGGTTATTCCACACTTTATGTAAAACTGCCATTTGACAGCATTGTTTTATACGGTGTGTGTAAAAGGTTATCGGTTGTAGAGATTAATGAAATACTCTACGAATATGGCTTGGAAACTTTGGGGTAACTAAAATGAAAACATGTCCTAAATGCAAGGCAAAAATCGAGGACGAAGCTCGTTTTTGTCTGTATTGCATGACCTCATTTGAGAAAAAACAAACAATTGAAGAACCAAACGGAAACAACAAACGGTGGCCACATCGTCTTGTCACCATTTTAGCGGTTGTTTTTGTGGTTTTGGGCGTTGTTTTTGTTATGCCTAAACATTCCGACAAACAAAACAATGACGTTGATTCGGGAGTTTTGCTTGGTAACGAGCCGACAACTACCGCCGAAAACAACGTCACAACAACCGACGAGCAGCAAAACAACAAGTTTGAAGGTGCCGCGACGGTCATTTCCACAACCAACAACCAACCCACTCTAAAAAGCAAGGGTACTGTTACCGAAAAAACGACTGCCAGTGCGGCCTTAACAAGCGGCAACACCAAGAGCAAAACAACAACCACCTCTTTTACCAAACAGTCATCGAGCAACAAAACCTCCACTACCGCAACTACCGAAAAAACAACTGCCAGTACGCCCTTAACAAGCAACACCACCAAAAGCAAAACAACAACCACCGCTTTTACCAAACAGTCATCGAACAACAAAACCTCCACTACCGCAACCACCGAAAAAACAACTGTCAGTGCGGCATTAACAAGCAACACCACCAAAAGCAAAACAACAACCACCGAAAAAACGACTGTCAGTACGGCCTTAACAAGTAATGCCACCAAAAGCAAAACAACAGCCCGCCACACAACAACGAGCAACAGTTTACACAACGGTGTTATCATGAGCCCCACTACCGCCACCGAAACCACCACAACGACTGTCTTAGCAACCACCACCTCGTCAACGGCGGAAACGGCCACATATCTTTATCGCGATGCGCGATATGGCGACGATTTTTCGGTTGGTGCCGTTTTGGAAAACGCCGTGGTTATAACAGGCGTTAAAACCGTTTGCGCAGACGGCGTCTATGAAATACCCGAAACCTTGGACGGTAAAAAGGTGATTGCCATTATGGCTCAAGCTTTTAATGATGAAACCATCCGTGATACCGTTAAAACGGTAATCGTTCCGGCAACGGTGAAAACCATTTGGAATTACGCTTTTTCGAGTTGTTATCAGCTGACCGATATCTATTTTAAAGGCAATTCGATTTATACCGAAGCCTACGCTTTTGCCCCGCTTTCAAAACGAAGCGGAACGTTAACCATTCATTGTTCGTCAACATGCAACGACAGGAATTATCGGTACTATAAAAACAGCGCCTGGTACTACGATGCTCAATACAAAGAATGGAACGGTTAAAGATATGACAAGAGAACGCTATTTAGCCGTACTTTTCAATGCCTATTCCTTGGTATCGGTACTCAGCGATAAAAACGAGTGTAAGGTGTTGAGAGTCAGAAACAAATTAACCAAACAAGATATGGTCGTGCGCATCTTCCCGAAAGCAGTTTCTGCCTATGAAGAGCTTTATGCGATTTGCTCGCGAAACCTCCCCCTCATTTATGAGGTTGTTGGTTTGGACGACGGGCAAATTGTGTTAGAAGAGTTTATCGAGGGTGTTACCATTGCCGAAGTGATGGAAAGCGGAAAGTACCATTATTTAGGAACGCGCAAAGTCATACGTTCTGTTTGCTATGCTTTAACCATTTTGCACGAAAGAAATTTGGTACATCGGGATATAAAGCCGGAAAATATCATGATAAGCAAAGACGGCAGAGTGGTTTTGATTGATTTTAACGCTGCTCGCAAAATTTCCGATGCGAGCAAGGATACCGTGATTATGGGTACTGTCGGCTACGCTTCACCGGAACAACTGGGAGTAGCACAAAGTGATGCCAGAACCGATATTTATGCGGTGGGCGTTTTGCTCAACGTAATGATTACCGGTAAACATCCCAGCGAAAAATTGGCAAAAGGCAAAGCCGGCAAAATTGTCCGCAAATGTACAAATGTAAATCCCGACGAACGCTATCAATCGGCAAAAAAACTGTCCGACATCCTATAAAACAAAAACCCACCGATTTTTAAAATCGGTGGGTTTACTGTTTTATTTATTGATTTTCTTCAATGTACGCGACCACTTGGGCGACGGTTTGCAGTTTTTCAATTTCCTCATCGGAAATCTCCACGTCAAACTCATCTTCCAAGGACATTAACATATCGACAACGTCTAATGAATCCGCGCCCAAATCTTCCATGATATTGGTTTCGGGGGTAATCGTGTCTTCATCAACATCAAACTGTGCACTAAGAATTGCTTTTACCTTTTCAAGAACCATTTGCTCTCATCCTTCCAAAAAACTTAAAACTGGTGTTAACAGTCTATATAAAAATAGTATTCATATTTGGTGCGTTTGTCAATCACCTTTTGAAAAATTTTTCAAAAATTTGCCCAAGATTTAGCAATTTTCGTTGTTTTCCAAGGT
>JAZNKF010000034.1:0-15097 GCA_045578425.1 Acutalibacteraceae bacterium | reverse complement strand
TGTGGCCGATAACGTCAGCACGTCCACGTGGGGCGCCAACTCTTTAATCCGTTCTTTTTGCGAAACACCAAACCGTTGTTCCTCGTCCACAATGAACAACCCCAAATCGCGAAAACGCACGTCTTTGGATAACATACGGTGCGTTCCCACCAAAATATCCAACCGTCCCGCCGCCATATCTTCCAAGATTTTGGCTTGCTGTTTGGGGGTACGAAAACGTGAAAGCATTTCAATTTGGACAGGGAACCCCTCAAACCGCTTAATAAGCGTGTTGTAGTGCTGGAATGCCAAAATCGTTGTCGGCACCAAAATCACACATTGCTTACTTTGCGACACACATTTGAATGCGGCACGCAACGCCACCTCGGTTTTCCCAAACCCCACGTCCCCGCACAACAAACGGTCCATCGGAACAGGGCGTTCCATATCGGCTTTGATCTCTTGCACACAACGCAGTTGGTCCTCGGTTTCCTCAAATTCAAAATGCCGTTCAAAATCGTATTGCCATTCCGAATCTGCCTCAAACGCAAAACCGGGACTCGCCATACGTTGCGAATATAGTTGTATTAACTCTTTGGCAATGTCTTTGACCGCTCCGCGCACACGCGCTTTGGTTTTTTGCCACTCCTGTCCGCCCAAGCGGTGTAAACGCACCTTGACGTCATCTTTGGTGCCGACGTACTTGGAAACCAAATCCAGTTGTGTGACCGGCACGTACAGCGTATCCCCTTTGTCGTATTGGAGTTTCAAATAATCTTTCAAAACCCCTTGCACGTCCAAACGGTGAATCCCCTCATACACACCGATACCGTGTGCGGCATGCACCACGTAATCGCCCACCGACAACTCCGACAAACTGTGAATTTGCGACCCCGCTTGGCGATTTAAGCGTCTGCGTTTTTTCGCTTTATTCATACGCCCGTGCGTAATGATGGTAAGCCTCGCCTCGGGAAACTGCGCCCCCGCAGACAATCCGCCTGTGAGCACCAACACTTGTCCCGCTGTCGGTTTTTCGGGAGACGGCGCATACAACGCGGGAATACCCTGCTTTTGCAAATCTTCTGCTAATAACTTGGCGTTCTTTTCCTCGGAGCCCGCCAACACCACACACGCTTCGCGGCGCTCCAACGCATCACGCAAATCTTCGCACAACAGCGAAATGCCGCCCGACCAAACGGGAAGTTGACGGCAAGTCAGAGAATATACCTCTTTCAGCGGCACATCCCCCACACTGCGGGAAAACGTTTCCATCAGCACCGTGGGATGATTTTCCCACGCGCGCAAAATATCCTCCCAATCCGCTTGGTAGCGGCAGAGCTCCTTGCAAATCAAATTTTCTTCGAGCAACGCACGAATGTTTTCTTGCAACTGCCAATCGGCAGCGCGCATCCGTTCACGCACTTTGGTGGTTTCCGAAACAAACAATAGAGCATCCGGCGCATAGGCAAGTACAGTGTCTGCCGTAGGATAAATCAGCGGTAAATATTTATCCCGTGCCGAAAGTCCTGCCCCGCCGCGCAGGCGGTCGATGTCTGCCAAAATTGCTTCGCGCACCGCGGCGGCACGTTTGCCGCCAAGCGAGTTCGCTAACTCTTCCATTTTTGCGGCAAGTTCACTTGCTGAATCGTACGAAATTTCACACGCCGGCGGAATATCCGCTTTTGTAAGCGTTTCGGTACGGCGTTGGGAAAGTAAATCAAAATGCGAAATAGTGTCAACCGTTTCGCCCCACAACTCAATGCGCAGCGGCGCGGCATTTTGCGCGGGATACACGTCAATAATCCCGCCGCGCACCGCAAACTGACCGGCACCTTCAATTTGGTCGCACCGTTCATACCCCGCCGCCGATAACGCTGCGGGCAAGTTTTCCACAGGCACGTCTTTGCCTTCCACCAGCGATAACGTGCGTTTTTGCAACACTTGCGGCGGCACGGTATACGAAAACACGGCATCTACACAAGCCACCACAACGGTATACTCGTTTTTGAGCATTCGCGAAAGCACGCCTAACCGTTGTTGCTCATATTCCCGCGACGAGGCATCTACCTGCCTAAGCGACAGTTCCCGCGACGGCAAAAACAACGCCACTTCGCCCAAAGCATTTAAATCCTCACACAAGCGAACGGCTTCTGCTTCGTCTGCCACCAAAAAGAGTGCCTTGCGTTGCAATCGAGAACACAAAGCGTGCGCCAATAAAGCCTTATGAATATGCCCAACCCCCGTCAACATCACGGGGGAACGAGCCGTTTTTACATCGTTACACAATGAGGAAAGAACGGGCAACCCCGCCATTCCTTTTTCAAAAACGGACATACTTCTCCTTTACTTGGAAAACGCGTTTTGTGCGCCTTCAAAATCACCGCTGACAATACGCTTTGCCGCTTCGGCGGCATTTTTTACCGCTGTCAGCAAAGCGGGGGTTTCCTCTTTGGAAAACCGCGAAAGCACCCACGCCGCCAAATCGTAATCGGGATGCGGTTTGTGCCCGACACCCACTTTAATCCGCGGGAAATTTTCGCTCGAACAAAGCGTGATTATGCTGCGCATCCCGCGCTGTCCACCATCGCTTCCTTTTCGGCGAATACGAATGGTGCCGACATCCAACGAAATATCATCACAAATCACCAAACATTTTTCGGGCGGCAATTTATAAAACTGTAACGCTTCGCGCACGGCTTCGCCGCTGTTGTTCATCATGGTTTGCGGCATCATCAGCAACACTTTTTCGCCGCCGATTTGTGCCTCGGCGCACAACGATTTAAACTTCACACGGTTCACGCGCACACCTGTCGCTTCTGCCAACGCTTCCACCGCCATGAACCCCGCGTTGTGTCGTGTAGCTTCATATTTTTTGCCGGGATTACCCAAACCCACCACGACAAAACTCACCGCACCGAGCGGTGCCGCTTTTCTAAAAAACATACCATCAATCCTCATTTCCCAAGACCGCCAAAGTCACCTTTGCCGGTCTGCTTTTATTATGGCAAAAAAAGGCACACTTTGCAAGAAGATTTTCGGGATTTGTGCCGATAATTTTAAAACAAAAATGCACCCAACGTTGTTGGGTGCACCGCTTTTTAAGCATATTTTTTAACAATGGCGCAAAGTTCGTCCATCTTTTCCTGAATATCCGCCGCGAGCTTAATTTGCGTACGGCAACGGTCAAGGTTTTGTTCGGGATAATGAATTTTGAAATACACATCTCCGTCCAAATAATCCGCCAAAAAGCGCATACCGCATTCGAGTGTCATCAAATATCCCGAAAACGGCAACAACTCTTTTTCCTTGTCAGTCAAATTTTCACCGCACGCTTCCAAAAATCCTTTGGTATACTCTTCAAACAACGCAACATCACAATACACTTTGGAAAGGTCTTTTTCGTCCTCGGCGGCAGGATTGGTGCCAAAGCGAATACTGTCACCAAAATCGTACAGTGCCGACCCCGGCATCACGGTATCCAAATCAATCACCGCCATGGGTTTGCCGGTTTCTTCATCCAATAACACGTTGTTGAGTTTGGTGTCGTTGTGCGTCACGCGCAACGGCAATTCCCCGCTTTCGAGCAACGAAACAATTTTTTCAGTATCGGCTTTGCGTGCACGGATGAATTCGATTTCCTCTTGCACCGAGGCGGCGCGACCCATTTTATCCCGTGCAACCGCCGCTTCAAAATCACGAAAACGGCTGGCGGTGTTATGAAAATTGGGAATAATTTCGCACAGCGTTTCGGCGGGAAAATCCGCCAAACGACGTTGGAACTGACCAAACGCCAACGCGGCATAATAAAAATGTATCGGGTTTTCCACCACCTGCAACGACAGCGTTTTTTCCACAAACACATACATGCGGTAAAAATTGCCGTCACATTCCAAAAACGCCTTGCCGTCTTTGGTGGGAATCACTTGCAAACATTCACGCTCAACATCCCCACCGCTTTGCAACACCTGCTCGCGAATCACGTTCGTCACACTGACAATGTTGTTCATCAGCCCCTCCACGTTGGGGAAAATCCGATGATTAATCCGTTGCAGAATATACCGCTTGTCGGCGGCGGTCACACAATACGTATCGTTAATATGTCCACATCCGTACGGCGTAGCTTCCAACGGTTCGCGGTCCAAACAAAACTGTTTGGCAATTTCAATCAAATCCATAAGAATCTCCTTTTAAAAACCCAACCCTTACATCTCGGCAGGATAAATACCTTTGTCGGTCATGTCGGCAATCGCATCCATAACGTCTTGTTTGTCGGCGGCATACGTCATACCATACCAACGGTCGGCGGTACGCAGCACCAACGTTTCGGCTTCGCCGTCGTTCATCATGTCGTTGACAGCAAACGGCAAATAAAACTCTGCTTTCACGGGGTTTTGTTTGGCGGTGGTATCCAAAAACACCTTAAAGCGTTCTTCCAAATGGTCCAGCATTTGGGCGGGGAATGCCCACGCGTTCATGGAAACCGCGCAACCGCTCGGGAGTTCTTCCCACGTTTTTCCCTCGTCTTCGCTAAACTGCGGTTTGCCGTCAATGGCTTGAATACGCGTACGCTCCACCAAACCACACAACTTGCCGTTTTCGTCCACTTCGCAAATCCCGCGGGAAACATAGCCGTTTTCGGTCAATGTGTTTTCCAAAACATACGCCGACATGGCAAATGCCATTTTATCTGCCGTTTGCGGCTTTTGCAAAAACTCGGCTAACAACTCATAACTTTGCCGTCCGTAAAAATCGTCGGCATTGATAACCATAAACGGTTCTTTTACCACGCCGCGGCAACATAAAATGGCATGCCCCGTTCCCCACGGCTTAGTGCGTCCTTCGGGAACGGTGTACCCTTTGGGTAACTTGTCGAGTTCTTGGTACACGTATTCCACGGGGATTTTCTCGGCAATACGGTTGCCCAAGCGTTCTTTGAATTCTTGTTCAATCTCGTGTTTAATAACAAACACGATTTTGCCAAAACCGGCTTTGATGGCATCGTACACGGAATAGTCAATCAACAATTGCCCGTTTGGTCCAACCGGTGTCAGTTGTTTGAGTCCGCCAAAACGGCTGCCCATACCTGCTGCCATAATAATCAATGTAGGTTTCATAAAAATACCCTCTTTCCACATATATAGTACCATATTTTTGCTTGTACAAGCAATGTCCAACTTGTCAAAAATAGTACACTTTTCGTCGCGCTCTTGCAAAACGAAAAAAAAGCTTGTATAATACTGTTATCACCTTAATCTTATCATACTGGGAGGAAGTAAAATTGTCAATACTTATCACCGGTGGTTGCGGCTATATCGGCAGTCATACATGCTTGGAACTGTTGGCATCCGGTCACGAAATTGTGGTACTGGATAACTACTATAACTCCAATCCCGAAGCCCTTGCCCGCGTCAAAGAACTTTCCGGCAAAGACATTCCGTTTTACGAATGCGATATCCGCGATGCCGAAGGCTTGCGCCGCATTTTCCAAAAACACGATATCGACATCGTCGTCCATTTTGCAGGCTTAAAGGCCGTGGGCGAATCGGTGCAAAAACCGCTGGAATATTTTGATAATAACGTCAACGGCACCTTGGTTTTGTGCAGCGTTATGAAGGAATTTGGTTGTAAACGCATGGTGTTCAGTTCTTCTGCCACCGTGTACGGCAACGGCAACCCCTCGCCGCTTGACGAAACCATGCCCGTCGGTGCCGTCACCAACCCGTACGGCCGCACCAAATTTATGATTGAATGTATTTTGCAAGACTTGTGCGTTTCCGATAACGAGTGGTCGGTGGTACTGCTTCGGTACTTCAACCCCATCGGCGCGCATCACAGCGGCCGCATCGGCGAGAACCCCAACGGTATCCCGAACAACCTCATGCCGTACGTTTCGCAAGTCGCTGTCGGTAAGTTAAAACAATTATCCGTATTCGGCGACGATTACGACACACCCGACGGCACCGGCGTTCGCGACTACATTCACGTGGTCGATTTGGCTCGCGGCCACGTTTGCGCCGTAAACTATGCTCGCGCCCACACCGGCGTAGAAGCGGTCAACCTCGGCACCGGTACCGGTTACAGCGTGCTTGATTTAGTCAAAACGTTTGAACGTGTCAACGGTGTTGCGGTACCGTATGTCATTTCCCCCCGCCGTTCGGGCGACCTTGCCACGTGCTATTCCAACCCCGCCAAAGCCAAAGAACTGCTCGGCTGGGAAGCACAATTCGGCTT
Organism: Acutalibacteraceae bacterium; assembly: GCA_045578425.1. GTDB lineage: Bacteria > Bacillota > Clostridia > Oscillospirales > Acutalibacteraceae > RGIG3009. The sequence goes on along the minus strand of JAZNKF010000034.1, from coordinate 8,887 downwards.
GGAAGACATGTGCCGCGACGTATGGCGCTGGCAATCGAACAACCCCAACGGCTATTAACTAACACAAGAACGGACTGTGAGGTCAAAACCTCGCAGTCCGTTTTTATTCTTTCCCCCAACCATTTAACCCTGCTTTTTGAAGAGCCTCGGTAATTTTTTCGCTCACGTCGCCGTACGTTTGCGATAACTGTGCCATCAACTCCTTCACGTCTTGGCGGTGCGTTTTGCCGTCAACGGGACAACGCGAAGGAATTATCGGCAACTGCTCTTTGCGGACAAACGCTTCGATTTCTTGCTCTCTTAGGTAAACGAGCGGGCGAATTACCGTAACGTTCGAGCGGTCCAAATAACTTTTCGGCGAAAAGCAGGAAAGCGTTGCCCCCGCAAACAAATTCATCAGCACGGTTTGTGCCGCATCGTCTTGGTGGTGACCCAAAGCCACGGTACGGCACCCTTCCTCTGCCGCCACACGATGCAATGTGCCGCGCCGTAAGCGCGCACACATACTGCACGGGGTTTCCCTTTGGTCTGTATGCTCTTTCACCGCTTCCCAAAGGTGAGTTCTTTCCAAAATGTACGGCACATCCAACTGTTCACACAAAGCGGCAATCGGCGCGTAATCCCCCTCTTTTCCATCAAAGCACGGGTCAATGGTAATCGCCGTCACCGTAAAAGGCTTGGGATAAAAACGGCGCAACCGCGCCAGTAACACCAACAGCGCCACGCTGTCCTTGCCACCGGAAACTCCCACCGCAACGTTGTCGCCCTCTTGTATCATATCATACGTGTCGACCGCCGCGCGCAGCGGCGATAACAAATCGCGTTTGCTTGCCATTCTTTCACCTCTGTCAAAAGAAAATACGGCGGGAAGCGCCAGCTTCCCGCCGTGAAAGTCAGTTCTTATTGCGGTCTTCTGCGGAACATATCCAACAATTCGCTATCGTCGTAATCGCTGGAATCGGTGCCGCCTTTTCCGTCTTCCGTGGGCGGAACGTACGAACCATCCGAAGAGAAGCCGGTAGCCACCAAGGTAATGCACAACGAATCGTCCATTTCCTCGTTGAAGGTAAGACCCCAAATGATGTTGGCATCGGGATGCGCGGCATCCGAAATCAAACTACAAGCGGAATCCACATCTTCCAACGGAATGTCGGGCGATGCCGTTACGTTGATGATCAAGCCACGCGCACCGTTGATAGTGGTTTCGAGCAACGGGCTGGCAATCGCCGCGCGAGCAGCGGCTTCCGCTTTGTCTTTGCCTTCGGCACGGCCGATACCCATGTGAGCATGGCCGGCATCTTTCATAACCGCGGTAACGTCGGCAAAGTCGAGGTTGATGGCGGCTTTTTCGTCCGTAATCAATTCCGAAATGGATTGCACACCTTGGCGCAACATGCTGTCGGCCTCTTGGAACGCGTTAGCCAGCGTGATGCGTTGTTCGCTCACGAGTTTCAAGCGTTCGTTGGGAATAACCACCAAGCTGTCCACGTGTTCGCGCAACACGGCAATACCGTTTTCGGCTTGTTCCATGCGGCGACGACCTTCAAACGCAAACGGTTTGGTAACAATACCCACCGTCAAAATGCCCATGTCACGCGCAATTTCTGCCACAACGGGAGCCGCACCGGTACCGGTACCGCCGCCCATACCGGCAGTAATAAACACCATGTCCGTACCTTTGAGAGCGGCTGTGATTTCGTCACGGCTTTCCTCGGCGGCACGTTGACCTTTTTCAGGATTAGCGCCGGCACCCATGCCGCGCGTTAATTTTTCACCGATTTGTAATTTGATTGTCGCTTGCGAACGCAACAAAGCTTGATGGTCCGTGTTAATAGCAACAAATTCTACGCCTTTAACACCGGCGGAAATCATGCGATTCACAGCGTTTCCACCGCCACCGCCGACACCGATTACTTTAATTTGAACGCCGGTATCCAAGACCTCATCTTCGTATTCAAAGCCCATGGAACTTCCTCCTACCTTTTATTTCTCAGTTGCAACTGTTATTTATTCAGTATATTACATTATACCTTTTCTATTCTACCATGTCAACTCTCTGTTTTCAACAGTAATTTAAAAATTTTTTTGGTGTTTTTTAACGATTTTGTGCAGTGGTTGTCGTGGCGGTGCCGGTACCGGTAACGGTCGAAGAAGTACCCGTCGTATTCTGCTCTGTTTTGTCAGATTCCTTGTCAAGCAATGCCGACGGGGTAAAAATCACCGTTGGCGAATCCACCGTACTATCCGAATACAAACTAACGTTTAACAGTCCGGTAGCCGTCTCGCCGTGACGCGCCAATACTTTGGGCAGTGTGCTTGCCACCACCGCCATTTCGTAACTCAAATTCGAATCGTTTCCCAAAGCAATGGTAATCTGGTTTTTCCAGTTTAGGCGGATGTCATTTACATTGCTCATGTCAATAATGCCGATCCCATCAATGTTATATTGCTCCAAAGCCAAACTCAATTCTTTGGCAATGGCCAAACTTCTCTCGCCGAGCGCAGGCTTGCCGACCGTATTGTTTACCACTTCGGCGCCTTTCAAATACAATTTTCTAAGAGGACGCTCACTGCGTAACGGTGTTTTCAGCAAAACCACACCGTTGTGGTCTACCACCAACCACGAACCGTCTGCATAAACCGCACCCAACTCCGGTGTTTCCGTAATACGCAATGTCACTTCGCGGCGAAGATTAACCTCAACGTCGGCTCTTTCAACGTACGAAAACGCTTTGCGCAACCGCTTGGACACTTGCCCTTTGCTGATAGAAAAAACACTTTGCCCCTCAGCAAGGCCGCTGACTCCCAAAAGCGCTTCGGTGTCGTAACGGGTGTTACCCTCCACCGTAATAGCGGTAATTCCCAGCATGCTTTTCTTTTTTTCCTCGGTCTTTGCGTCGTTGCCGAAAGCCGCCGGAAACAGCACCACAATCAGTACCACCAGCAAAACGTTCAGTATGGATAACACAACAAACAGCTTCAACCGCGTTTTCTTTCGATTCTTACTGTTTTTGCGACGCGTGGTTGCGATTTTTCGTTTCATAAAAAACTCCCGCTTTTTCGGAAATTATCGTTCTTTCAAGGGCACGTATTCTTTGGTTTTGCTAAACGGTTTGTATGCGGGACGAATAATTCTTCCGCCGGTTAATAACTCTTCTATGCGATGAGCGCACCAACCACTGATACGCGCCACCGCAAACAACGGTGTAAACAAATCTTCCGGAATCCCCATCGAGCGATATATCAATCCGGAATACATATCCACGTTGGCACACACCGCTTTTTCGATACCGCGTACTTTGAACATCAAATCCGGCGTGAGTTTTTCCACCAATTCCAGCAAACGGAACTCTTTTCCGTAACCGCGTTCATGCGTCATGCGTTCCGCTTCGCGCTTGAGCAATACTGCACGCGGGTCAGACAACGTATACACCGCGTGTCCCATACCGTAAATCAAACCGGAACCGTCATTCGCCTCACGGTTTAAGATTTTTACCAAATAGGCGGCGACTTCGTCCTCATCTTCCCAGTCTTTGACGTGCGCCTTAATATCCTCTAACATTTGCATCACTTTCAAATTGGCACCACCGTGGCGAGGACCTTTAAGCGAACCAATCGCGGCAGAAATGGCAGAATACGTGTCGGTTCCCGAAGAGGCCAGCACGCGTGTCGCAAAGGCCGAGTTGTTACCGCCACCGTGTTCGGCGTGTAACATCAAGCACAAATCGAGCAGCTTCGCTTCTTCCGGTGTGTACGATGCATCGGCGCGAATCGTGCGCAAAATCGTTTCCGATGTGGAAAGACCCGGTAAGAGCGGATGAATCGCCATGCTTTGCTTATCGTAATGGCGGCGCTTGACTTGGTAAGCGTATCCCATAATGGTAGGCAACATCGCAATCAATCCGATACATTGCCGTAGCACGTTTTCCACCGTTGTCGACTCGGGGTCATTATCATACGAATACAAAGCTAACACCGAACGCGACAATTTGTTCATAATATTCGGCGACGGCGCTTTAATAATCATATCCTCGGCAAAATATCCCGGCAACTCACGATTAGCCGATAACAATTTCGAAAAATCCGCCAACTGCTCGGTAGTGGGTAAAAACCCAAACAACAGCAAAAACACAACTTCTTCAAAGCCAAAACGTCCTTGACCGTTGCTGCCCGCCACCAAATCTTCAATGGTGTATCCTCGGTAGGTAAGAACGCCCTTGTCCGGTTGTTTTTCGCCCTCATTCAGCAAGTAACCGTGCACGTTACAAATCCGTGTAAGTCCCGCCACCACACCGGTGCCGTCGGCATTGCGCAATCCGCGCTTAACATCTTTACCAACGTACTTTTCGGGAGAAATACGGTTATTTTCTTTTACTTGTTCGCATAAAGTTGTAAAAACCCCTTGATTTTTGGGGTCGCTTATGTTTACCATGACCATGCCCCTTTATTTGTAATACCCTATATTATACTGTACCAAACACATCCTTGTCAACCCTTTGCGTCGCTTTCTTTTTCTAAAAAACGCAATCTTCTTTTCTGCAAGTTGCATTTTTAAGCAAAATTTACGTTTGTTTCTCCCAAATGTGCAGTTTTGTAAAAATTTTCTGTCATTTTATGGTAAAGGTGCTGCTTATGAAAACTTTTTCCTTACTATCCCTTGTTTGCTATATCGTTTTAGCGCTTCTGCCGCTTCCCTTTTCAAAAAACTCTCCGTCAACCCCGCTTGAAAAAGTTCCCGCTGCCACGCCGGTTACGGAATCCGAAGAAAAAAAAGACGAAACGCCCGCCGCCGTTTTTAAAGTGCTGGATACAGCGGGGGGCGCCATTTACTCTTTTTCCGAGCGTGATTTTCTCATCTATACCGTTGCGGCCGAAATGCCTGCCTCCTACCCCGCCGAAGCTCTCAAAGCGCAAGCCATTGCTTCTTATACTTACTACACGTATGAAAAGCAAAAAAACGCGAGTAACTCCGCCTTGCAGGGCGCCGATTTTTCTTCTGTCCCCTCCTCGTTTCCCGCCACCTATTCGCCCGAGGGCCTCAAAAAACTGTGGGACGAACAGTACGATGCCAATTTAGAGCGCATCGCTTTGGCCGTAGATGCCGTTTTCGGCAAACGTGTTCTGTATGACGGCAAACCTATTTTTGCCGCCTATCACAGTTGCAACTGGGGTAAAACCGAAACCTCAGCCGTTGTGTGGGGAACCGATTTTCCGTATTTGCAATCGGTGCTAAGCGGCAGCGACTCTCTTTCCCCCCGTGCCTCTCAAACCATCACCGTTTCGGACGATTCCTTTGCAAAGGCATTCCCCAAGCTGTCGTTATCCGGCACCGCCGACGAATGGATTACCGGCACACCGGTGCTTTCGCCCGCCGGCTCGGTGGTAAGCATCACCATTGGCGGCGAAACGTTCAGCGGCAAAGCCGTCCGCGAAGCCTTTAAGTTGCCGTCGGCTTGTTTTTTAGTCACACACACTAAAGACGGCTTTGTCTTTTCGGTAAAAGGGTACGGCCACGGTGTCGGCATGAGTCAATTTGGTGCAAAGGCAATGGCAGAACAAGGGTTCACCTGCGACGAAATTTTAAAACATTACTACACCGGCGTATCTATCGCGTAGAATGTGTTTTTAAAAGCAATTTTTCTACCCATCCTTTCTTAAATTTTAACGAAATATATCCAAAAACAGAAATCACAAACGCACCCAAAGCGTCTACGATTAAATCTTCCATGGTATCTGCCAAGGCCTGTTTGCCGAGCAACGGCACACCGTTACCGGAAGAATGTTTCTGCATGTTGGTCAAAAAAACGCTGTCGGCAAAAAACTCATAAATTTCCCACACCACATCTGCGGCAAGTGCAAAAGAAAACGCAAACAAAGCGACAAACGCAGGGCTGAGCGTAAGCGGAACACGTTCGCTTTTGTTCAGTAAACTCAAAACCGAAAAGCCAAGTGCTCCCAACGCCACTCCGCTGAACGCGTGTAACACGGTGTCCCAACGGGGAATCAAATAATAAAACCCGCGCACCTCACCCAAATAGATAGAACAATACAAAAAAAGCGCATACAAAATCATCATGCGCGACGGAACATCCCACCCGCATTTGCGTGATAACCAACTCGGCAACAACATTGCCGCAATTCCGAGCAGGCACTGCAACAACATCAACACGTAATCGCTTTTTACCCGCACGTACCCCTCGGTAGGTACCGACGGTGCTAACCACATGGAAATTCCCACCGTCACGGCGGAGCCGACCATGGTCATGAACACTGCCAAAAAAATAATTTTTTGCCACGGCATAGCTGCTCGTTTTGCCATAAGCCCTTCCCAACTTTCCAAACCAAGAATGCTATTAAGTATATTCGCCTGAAAAGAACTTTTTTATGCTACAAGTTCCTAAAACAAAAAACAACCCCAAGCATCCCACTTTGAATGCTTGGGGTTGAATTAAATTTATACCACTTTACCGCCGCGCACCGTATACCATTTTCCGTTATACATCACGCGGGTATTCGATTTAAAGTTCACTTTACCACCCTGCACATGCCACCACGTGCCACCATAACAACACAACGTGTTGGCGTTAAAGTTGACTTTTCCGCCTTGCGTGTACCAGTAATCACCGTTGTACAAAACTAAGGTGTTCGACTTAAAGTTTACCTTACCACCCTGCACGTGCCACCATTGGCCGCCATAGAGACACAAGGTATTGGCGTTAAAGTTTATCTTGCCGCCTTGAATGTACCAATAATCCCCGTTGTACAAAACCAAGGTGTTGTTTGACTTAAAGTTTACTTTTCCGCCTTGCACGTGCCACCATTGACCGTTATAAGGGCACAAAGTATTGGCTTTGAAGTTTACCTTGCCGTTTTGAATGTACCAATAATCCCCGTTGTACAAGCACAAAGTGGTAGCATTGAAGTTGACTTTGCCGCCTTGCGTGTACCAATAATCGCCATTGTACAAAACTAAGGTGTTCGACTTAAAGTTTACCTTGCCACCCTGCACGTGCCACCATTGACCGTTATAAGGACACAGCGTGTTCGCACTAAAATTGACTTTACCGCCTTGCGTGTACCAATAATCGCCATTGTACAAAACCAACGTGTTGGATTTAAAGTTTACTTTTCCGCCTTGCACGTGCCACCACTCGTTGTTGTAATAACACAAAGTGTTGGCATTAAAGTTCACTTTACCGCCTTGGATATACCAATACTCCCCGTTGTAAAGAAAAAGCGTGTTGTTGGCAGTAAAATCAACTTTACCGTTTTTCACAAACCACCATTGCCCACCGTAATTGCAAAGCGTGGTCGAGTTGTTAAGCTTGCCGTCTTTGTAATAATACCAAGTCCCGCCAATGTTGCGTAACGTTTCACCGTATACGGTGTTCCCGCAAGAACTGCACGTGTAAGTGTTCTTGTCGTTATAGATATGAACGTGTTCGTGGTGTTGCTCATAAGAGAACGCAAAGCCCTCTGCATGCCAATATTCATCCAAGGTGTAGGTAAAGCGCAAAACATACGTTTTTCCGCCAATCAATTTCCAACCACCGTTGTAATCGTCGTCATATACATACTCAATAAGATTATTTTGTGAATCAAACACTTCTGTTTTGGCATCCATATAATCCCAATAAGCGGAATAAAACTCATATAAACCCGATTCCGTCGGTGTCAGTTTCACATATCGCGTATGTTCCCAATCATCCTCGTAATCAATAAATATCTCTTCTTTTGGTTTTACACCGCTCAGATGCGAAAAATACGTTGCATACGGCGTGATATATACCGTTGTTGAGACGGCTATATCCATAAAGTTAAGGATTGCCGGTTGTGTCCCCGACTTCATAAAACAACAGTCATAGGGGTCAAGATACTCTCCGTTGTAATAAAGGTAGCAACTCATTCCGCGGTCTCTACATGCATCGCTTGTCAGTATTTCGCTGGTCGAGTCGGAATAGGTGATTTTATAACTAAAGTAATATTCATCCAAATAATCATCGGCCAATATCCTCTGCCATTGCAGCGGAGTAACAGCGGTAACATTTTTGCTGTCTTTCACAACGCTAAACCGGCCCATACGCGTCATGTTATCCCACGATTTTAACTGAACAATATATTGCGTGTTCGCTTTTAGTTTCATACGTTTGCAATCACGCGTGTACGTCCCGTCAAACCACGTAGAAATGCACTTCGGCTCAAGCATTTCATAAGTCATTCCAATTTTCTTTTCATAAACATAAACTTCAACCGAAACCTGGTCTAACCCGTACAACGTATAATCCCCTGCAGAGCTCGTGGTAAAAGTACACCAAGTCGTCTCATTCGGCGACACATAAACACTTTGGGCAGAAGCCCCTAACACCGTGAGTGCGTGGTCGTTTTTTTCAATGCAAAGGTCAATGTCGCCGTTTTCATAAAAGGAGTTTCCGGTATCTGAATCCCATCTTTCATAAACACACCGCACCTCGTATGTATGGCCTGCTTGAAAATAGACATTACCTTCTCTTCCGCTTTCCAGCCCACCATCCGCGGGAAGATAGATATAGGCATGGCCGGTTAAAAAATTAAAACCGCTCCTATCGCTAATTTCCACCGCTATATCGCAGGAATAATTGTAAAGATAATTGTTTACGACACCGATATCATAAAACCCATCTTCGGGGACGGTGAAATACGTATAATATTCATCCGTTTCCCACGTCAAGTTGTTCCACGTGTTCAACAATAAATCGTTTTCCCCGCCTGCTTTAACGGGTGCGGCCGCAGTAAACGGAACAACCACAAACAGCATTGCAACACACACCAAGACCGATAAAAACTTTTTAGCCATTTTATCCTCTCCTTTACATCAAAGCAGTATATCCTAAGACAATTATATCCTCAA
>JAZNKF010000033.1:0-16464 GCA_045578425.1 Acutalibacteraceae bacterium | reverse complement strand
CTGACCGTTGCCGATATATTCGTTAAGAATGAGCGGTTGATACTGCGTCAGCACGCCTACCGTATCGATTCCCGAATTAATACAATTGGACAGCGGAAAATCAATAATACGGTATTTGGCTCCGTACGCCACCGCAGGTTTTGCAATATCCGTGGTGAGCGCATACAGTCTACTACCTTGACCGCCCGCCAAAAGCATTGCTACACATTCTTTCTTTCTTTGCATAAAAAACCCCCTATATTTCATTAATTTTTGTTAAATACACGCAAGTCAGCTTGGGAAGATTAAACCGAATGGAATATTCCTTTCCATGACTAAACGTTTTTTCCGTATGATAAACGCGTTTCTTCTCTACGCCCCGTCCGCCGAATTTAACGGCGTCCGTATTGAAAATCACGCGATATTTTCCTTTTTCAAGTCCGAGGGTATATCCGTAAAAATCCTCGCCTGAAAAATTGACTAAAACAACAATTTCTTTTCCTGCCCTATCTTTGCGTTTATAAGCGATAAAATTTCTGTCGTTATCATCAGCAGCAAGCCATTCAAAGCCGTCCCAGCTATCTTCAATCTCATACAAAGGCGCATTATCTTTATAAAGATGATTGAGCTCCTTTACCATATTCGAAAGCTTTGCATGCATCGGGTAGTCTTTTAAGAAAAATTCTACCCCTTCTTTATAATTCCATTCCTTAAATTGTCCGAATTCGTTGCCCATAAAATTCAGCTTTTTGCCAGGGTGCGACATCATATATCCGAAAAACGCGCGGATCCCCGCAAACTTATCTTCGTACCCTCCAGGCATCTTATCAATTAACGAACGCTTTCCGTGCACCACTTCGTCGTGGGAAATGGGTAAAACGTAATTTTCAGAAAATGCGTACATCATCGAAAAAGTAAGCTTATTATGGCTAAACCTTCTAAAAATAGGATCGGTTTTGATATAAGCAAGGATGTCGTTCATCCAGCCCATATTCCATTTAAAATTAAATCCAAGCCCGCCTACGCTCGTAGGAGCCGTCATTTTGGGCCAAGCGGTAGATTCCTCCGCAATCATTAAGGCATTGGGGAAACGTTCAAAAACAGCCTCGTTTAAACGACGCAAGAAAGCGACTGCCTCTAAATTCTTATTTTCGCCGTAGATGTTTGGAACCCATTCCCCCGGGTCTTTATCGTAATCGAGGTAAAGCATAGAAGCCACCGCGTCTACTCTTAAGCCGTCGATATGGTATTTTTCAAAGAAGAAAACGGCGGAAGAAATCAAAAACGAAATAACTTCCTTTCTTCCGTAATCAAACCGCCGAGTACCCCAGCTTTTGTTTTCTTTTCTGTCCCATTGGCTTGCTTCGTAAAGCGGCTCGCCGTCAAATTCGTAGAGCCCGAAAGCGTCTTTCGGGAAATGCGCAGGCACCCAATCGAGAATAACGCCGATACCCGCGGCGTGAAATGCGTCAACCAAAAGCATAAAATCGTACGGCGTTCCAAGACGTGAGGTTACTGCATAATATCCCGTTACTTGATAGCCCCACGAGCCGTCAAAGGGGTGTTCCATGACGGGCATGAGTTCAACGTGTGTATAGTGCATATCCAACACATACGGTATTAACTCGTCCGCCAATTCCTCGTACGACAAAAAGCTGCCGTCGGCATGACGTTTCCACGAGCCGAGATGGACTTCGTAAATGTTCAGCGGAGAGTCAACAGCGTTGACGGCGGCTTTTTTACGCTGCCATTCGGTATCTTTCCAATCGTATCCTGTTAGCGAATACACTTTGGAAGCAGTGGCGGGACGGGTTTCGAAATGATAGGCATAGGGGTCGGATTTTAAAACCCCGTTTCCGTTTTGAGAGACGATATAATACTTATAAGCATCGTATTCCCGCGGGGTGTCGGTTATGACTTCCCACACGCCATCCCCGATATTGCTCATTGGCAGTGACTGACGGTCCCAACCGTTAAAATCGCCGCACAAAAACACAGCGGTTGCCCGCGGGGCCCACACGCGAAAAACATATCCTTTTGCTATTCGGTGGCAACCCAACCACTCATAGATGGAGAATCTTTTTTTTGAAAACATTTGGAACATTCCCCCCTTTGGTTGTCAGTATAACATGTCCCTCCTTGCCGTTTTGGTCGAAAACGGGCATAAAAAAACAAGCCTTTGAATTTAAAATTCAAAGGCTTGTTTTGAAAAGTGATTATAAGTCGGCACCGCTGTCGGCATCGCAATACATGGTCACATCGGGATGCTTACGCATGGCGGTGGCGGGGACCATTTCGGTAACGGGACCAAGTACGGTTTTGGCGACAGCTTCGCGTTTGGTGGCGGCAGGTACCGTACAAACCAAGTGAGGAGCGCGCATGAGCGTGGGAATGGTTAAGCTGAGCGCGTGGGTGGGCACTTCGTCAATGGCAGTAAAGCAACCGTCGTTGACTTGTTGTTGACGGCACACATTATCCAGTGTGACGACCTTGACAACTTGCGGGTCATCAAACTTAGCTTCACCGGGGTCGTTGAATGCCAAATGAGCGTTTTCCCCAATACCCAAGCACACGATATCGGCGGGATAGGCATTTAATAATTCGCTGTAACGGGCACATTCCGCCACGGCATCGGCAGCAGGATTGAGACGATAAACGTTACCGAACGGTACACGCGAGAACAAATGCTCGTTTAAAAAGTTACCGAATCCTTGGGGGGCATCAGCCGGTAAACCAACGTATTCATCCATGTGAAAAGCGTTAACACGCGACCAATCAATCCCTTTTGCGGCAACCAACGTATCCAACATTTCGTTTTGTGAGGGGGCCGCTGCAAAAATCACGTTGACTTGCGGTTTTTGTTGCAACAACGTGCGAATCAATTCCGCGGCAGCATTGCCGGCCGCGGTACCCATGGAAGCGCGGGTGTCATGTACTTCCACTTTCAATTTATCGGCAATCAATTGTTTGATGATGCTCATGTTCTTTTCTCCCTTTACTTATTATGTTGGGTTTAGTATACCGCAAAAATAATAAAAACGCTACCCTTTTCTTGCCTTTTTATTGCAAACTATTGCTTTTTTATTATTTTTGCTTATAATAATTAAGAAAGGAGATGAGCGCCATGCCGCTGACACGCGAAGTGGTTTACCGTGAGGTGGGAAGGAACCCCTTTTTGCATCACCGTCACACAGACAATAATTCGCTGGAAATTATTCAAGTGTTATCCGAAGGCGGTAATGCGTTGATTAAAGATTGCACCTATCCCCTGACGAGCGGTACGGTATTATTGATTGATGCTGCGGATATTCACGCTATCAATCCTATAAATGAAAGTGAGTATTGCCGTAACAAATGGATTTTGGAAAAAGACAAAACCGTGCGAGCATTAAAAGCCATTGAAGCCGAAGATTTGCTGGAACTGTTTTCGAGAACACCGCTTTTTGTGCCTTTTTCGGCAGAGCAGGTTCAAAGCATTGACCATTTGTTTCGCTCTGCCGCTAACACCTTTGCCTCCCAAAACGGCAAAACGTTCAGCACGTTACTGCGTTTGTTGCTATTGGCGGTTCCGGAGAAGGAGGCGGTAGCAGAAGAATGCGATGAACGTATCCATTTTGTGTTGCAGTATCTGCGCACTCATTTTGCGGAATCTGTAAACATTGATAAACTTGCCGGTGATGCCCATTTGAACAAGTTTTATTTATGCCATTTGTTTCATGCGCAAACCGGCATGACCATTATGCAGTATTTAAAAGAAACCCGTTTGACCGTTGCTCGAAAAATGTTGTTACAAAGCACTTCTTCGGTCACGCGCATTGCCCAAGATTGCGGGTTTGGCAGTGCTTCGCATTTTTGTACGTTTTTTCGAAACCGAGAAGGGGTTTCGCCTCGGGAATATCGGTTACAATACCAAGCAGGTAACAAGGCGTAAACAACGCCCCTATGGTGCTTACCATAGGGGCGTTGTTCATTTTTTCTTTTTGAAAATTTGGGAACGGAACAAAATGATATTTAAGATGATAAAATACACCACGATGATACCAAGGGTAATCAGTGGGATTTGGGGTGCCAGTGTTGCTACAATCATCATGGGGAAGCCAAACACAATGGCGGGCAGATTTTGGTACACCAAGTTTTCTGCGGCGAAAGAGGACAAATTTTTATCTACTTCCCGCAACAAAATAATGCCGGTACTGGCGGTACCCGTGAGCATGCCGTACATTGCCAAAAACTGTTCTTCGGAATAGTCGGGGAACAGTTTGCGGCACACAAGCAACACATAACCGTAGGTAATCAGCAAACCGACAACACCCAGCACCAAAATAATACCCCAATACCCTTTGAGAACATCGAGTTGAATGGCGGCAATACCCGCAACAATCATAATATCAAAAAAGAAGCCGCTGATACGATTCATCAAAAAGGTATTGATATATTGCCGTTTCATAACCCCTTTACGGCGTAAAACAGCCAACACGGAATTAACCGCTACCGCTATGAGCACACCAAAAAGGAAGTTGAAACCGTACAAAATGGATTTGAGACCGGGAAGCAGTTCGCCCAAGCCGAACATAACCAAATAAGCGGCAAAATACGCCACAAAAACAAAACTGAGTTGCACGGTGAGTTTATCCATGCTGCCGTTCATGGGGATTTCTTCGGCAGTTTGGATATCGTCACCGCTGAATTGTTCCGCCGTTTCCTCCCCTGTGCCTTGGAATTTGCCTTTGCGTTTTAAAATGTGCAGGTGGATAACACCGCCCAAACTGGCAGACAAAAAACCGAGTGCCGCAATGGTAAGACCAAAACTTTTGCCGCCGATAAAGCCGTAATCCATTTCGTAAATGTTGCCGTAGTTCATGGCTTGACCGGTGCCCTGCCCATAGCCGAACGGCAGTAAAATACCCGCTGCGGGGAAAAAGTCTTTGAAAATAAAGGTTGTCGCAAACAACGTGATAGTCAAACCGACAATGCCTTGAATGAGGTAGGTAGCCACCGTGGTAAGGCCCGTGTTGAACACTTCAACCGTGCGCTTTTTGTTGATGCGTTCTTTGGACGGTTTGAACGACGTGGCAATAAAGCCGATTGCCAAACAATGATAGGTAATCGTTTCGAGCATGGTAACGCCATTACCGCCAAAGAAGGCAGTGTTAAACAAATCTTCACCGCTTACCGATTTGTAAACAAGAGAAACCAGCAATAATAACAATCCGCCCAAAACCGACGTGGGAATCAAGGATTTTTTCAAAAACGCGATTTTGCGTTTGAGAACGTTTGCCAAAAGCAAACTCACAAGCAGTACCGCCACAAGGCTGACACCGCCCCACACACTATAATCCCAAAAATTTGCCATAGTTGTCCTCCTGCTTTGCTCCCACTGTGCGATAATAACTGTTCAAGTATTTGACAGCGTTAAACCGCTTGTTGCCTTTGCATTGAAAAATGCGGTTGTCAATATACAAATTGAGTTTGTTCCGTCCCAGCACCGTTGCCGCCGACAAATCGGAAAAAGAAAACGTATACCGCTCATCGGTCGTGTCCACCACCAAACGGTCGGCATAGGCTGTGAGCGTGGCGTTATCGTCGATTTTTTGTTTGCGCTCGCAATAAATATTTTCGCTAAAACAAACGGTGTCGCTGAACAACGGTGAGTCTCCGTAAACGGAAACGTCCATATCGACGATAAAGCGGCATTGAGCATCGTACCAGTCTTTTAGATATTTATGCGGGAAATCAAAGCCGATGCCTTGCAAGGTTTTGTCGGGCAAATAGCGTACTGCACGGCGGCAACGACGGCAGGTGACGGTATCCCGCTCACTATCGAAAACCGACAACCCGCAAAACGGGCAATAATACATGACGCGTTCGAGATATTCCGCATTGCGTTTACCGTAAAACAAGGTGGTATCCTTGCGTTCATCGACATACAATTCTTCTTTTAACAAAGCAAAGAGTTCTTCTTTGCTCATGTCGGCATAGTCTTCGGGTTCTATTACGCGTGAAACATAAGAACGCATTTTTCCTTTGCGAATGGTATCGCTCCAACGCGGATGTACGCCGTAACCGCCCTCAATGCGGTAAATGGCAATCGGTAGTTTGAGCGCTTTGGCAAGGGCGGCAACCGACGGTTTGATATATTCCGTTGTGCCGCTGTATGTACGATTGCCTTCGGGTGCCATGCCGATGTTGCCGCCCTCTTTGGCAATGCGCAAACAATTTTTGACCGCCGCAATATCCGACGTGGATTTGCGAAACGGAATCGGCGCGACCAACCACGTTATCAAGCGGGAAAGCCAGCCGTTGGAAAACAAATCTTCGCTGGAAACATAGTACACGTGTTTTTTAAAACTGAGCGAAACAAAAAATTGGTCGAACGCGGTTTGGTGGTTGAACAATATCAAATACGGGCGATTGTTATCCCCACCGAATTTTTCGACCGTGAGACCGTAAACAAGTTTGCAGTACCAAAGGAGCGGATAATACAGTATATTTCTGACCACGGTATGCCGCGGGAAAATCCATTGCTTGGGTTTTTTCTTTTGGTCAGCCATACTATCCCTCCCTACATTTTTTATACATTGTACCATATTTTAAAGCAAGTCACAAGAAAAAATTTACAAAGCCGTTTCACGCGTTTTGCCTTTACTTGACAAAAAAGGGCGACGCGTTATACAATAATAGCAACGTTGTACGTTTTGGAGGATTGTCAATGGCTGAATATCCCAGAGGACCACGGCTTCCCTTTGCTTACGATAGGCCGCAAGCACCGCAATCGGTTTCGGATGTTCCCCGCTATTTAAAAGAGCTGCTTTCGGGCTTTTTTTCGCGGTTTGGGTATGTTATCAAACTGGTTTGGAATACCGGTCGGTGGATTCCGTTTGTGCTGTTTTTGGTAGCGGTATTCAAAGGTATTACGCCGGTTGTCGGTTCTGTCATTTCCAAGAACGTTTTGAACGAGCTGCAAAACGTGATTCAAAAAGGCGGGTTGCCGGAAAGTGAATTTTGGTCATCCGGCATTGTTTCTTTGCTGGTGGCTTTGTTCATATATGGATTGCTACTGCAAATTGTAAATACCGTCAGCCGTTCTGTCAACCGTATTGCGGGAGAACAGGTGGTACGGGAAGTCAAAAAGCAAATCATGGAAAAATCAAAAGAACTGGATATTGCCTCTTTTGACAATCCGATTTTGTATGAAAAAATGGAAAACGCCAACCGTGAAGCGGGTAACCGACCCGTTATGATTTTGACCGAAACTTTTGGCGCTATCAGTGCTGTCATTGAACTTGTCAGTTTTTTGATGATTTTGCTCACCGCGCCCGGTTTGACGTGGATTACGCTGCTGGTATTGCTGGTATCTATCCCCTCCGCTATTGTGAATTTTATTTATCGGCGCAAAAACTTTCAATATATGCGGCATCGTTCCAAGGAAAGGCGGCAAATGAATTATTTTTCCGATTTGCTCGTCAACAAAGACCTTATCAAAGAAATTCGGTTATACAACCTTGCCGATACGTTCATCAAGCGATTCCTTGCGGTTTTTAAAAAATATTACACCGGCTTACGGCGGTTGATTATTCACGAGGGATTGTGGCATCTGCTGTTTGCTGTATTGAGCGGTATTATCACCTTGGTATTTTATTTTGTGTTGGCAAAGCAAGTGTTTGTCGGGCACATTAAAATCGGTGACTACACGTTGTATACCGGTGCACTGACCGCTATTGCTTCTTGCGTGAGCCTGCTGATTACCTCGTCGGGCGTGATTTATGAGGGGACACTGTTTATTGACAATTTGATTGTTTTTATGAAAGAAAAACAATCCGTTGTGCCAAGTGTTACTCCCGCTTTGGCAGTTGCTCACGAAAACGCCAAACATACCATCGAATTTAAAGGCGTAAGTTTTCGGTACCCCGGTACCGAGCGGTATGTTTTGCAGGATATCAGCTTTACCATTAAGCCCGGTGAAACCGTGACGTTGGTGGGACTTAACGGTGCGGGCAAAACAACGCTTATCAAACTGTTGACGCGGTTATATGATCCCACCGAAGGCGAAATACTCTTGGACGGCAAAAACTTGAAAGAATACGACGTAAAAAGTTTGTATAGAACTTTTGGTATCATTTTCCAAGATTTCGGAAAATACGCTGTGACGGTAGAAGAAAACATTCGCTTTGGGGACATTGACAGAGAAAACCGTGCCGAACAAATTGAGTTTGCCACCAAGCAAAGCACGGCTGCCGAGTTTATCAAAGATTTGCCCGACGGGTACGAAACACCGCTGATGCGTATTTTTGAAACAAACGGTTTGGAACTTTCCGTTGGGCAGTGGCAAAAATTGGCGATTGCACGCGCTTTTTATGCCGATTCCGATATTATTATTTTGGACGAGCCGACCGCCTCGTTGGACCCCATGGCAGAGCAGGAAATCTTTAATCAATTCGACCGCTTACGCAACGACAAAACCACCATTTTTGTTTCGCATCGTTTGTCCAGTGCGACCATTGCCGACCGTATTTTGGTGTTGGAAAACGGGTGCTTGGTAGAGCAAGGCAATCATCAAGAGTTGCTTGCATTGCAAGGAAAATACAGCATGTTATTTAACACACAAGCTAAACGGTATTTGGAAAAACAAAACAACGAATAAAAAAACGCCCGACCAAATGGTCGGGCGCTAATTTTGTTATTTGAGATAGAACGGTGTGGAAGTGCAGATCCAATGTTTGGTGATGCCTTGCACTTCGACACGAATGTATTGGTTGAGTTCGAAATCTTTGAGCGGGAGTTCGAAAGAAATTTCGTTTTCGTCAAAACTCTTTCGGTAAATGACGTTCGCACCGGAATAGACGCGCACGCTGCAAACGGGTTTGCCTTTCATGGCTTTTGCCGAGATAGACAGCACACCGTTTTTCGCTTCTGCCATCGGAATTTCGTCGCCCGGAACATAACCGTTTAACGTGATGTCCACTTCGTCAAAGCCGGTAGCAGCAATGGTATGACCTTCGCGCACGGCACGAACCACATTGTCGCGGCACGGTACTTCCCCACCGAGATACAAGAAGTTGACCGCCGGATTATCAAAGGCACGACGCATACCGAAAAAGTCAACCGATACCATGGCGGCAAAGCGTTTGCCAGCAAGCCAGGCTTTTTCAATATCCGTTCCGCCAAGCGGGATGAGCGGTTCTTTGTCGACACCGTCGACATCGTAACCCAGCCAATAGTCAAAATACGGGTGGGTAGCGCAAATGGCGCCGCCGTGTTCGTGAACGTAATCCACCGATTCTTTGAGATACGCGGCAACCTCGGCATCCGAGAACAGGCTTTTGGTAAAGCGAGGGGTGTAGGCATCGGAGTCAATACCGATTGCCAACATGTGATAGGTGTTGTGGCTTAAATGCTCAAATCTGTCGTTCCAGTTAAAGGGATGATATTCTTGACCGTCCAAGAACAATACTTTGTCGTCGGAGTATTTGGCGGTATCCAATTTGCCGTCGTACGGCGCGTTATCTTTGACAGCCAGTGCGCAAATATCCCAGCCCATATACCGCATCAAAGCATTAGCGGTACCCGGGGCGCAGTCACAACCGTACCAGTCCAACGAATGCATGTGAATGGGCATTTTATAGTTCTTTTTGAGAGGCAGGGTTTGCGGGGCTTTGGGCGGCAACACTTCGCTTTCGCCGTTTTTGAAACGTGCAAAGTAGGCAAGCAAGTTTTTGACGTATTTTTTCCAGAAAGCAAACGAGCGTTCTGCCAAATCGTTTTTCACTTCAGGGAACAAGATTTGGTTTAAGAAGAACATACCTTTGCCGTATTGTGCGCGAGCAATCAAAGCGCCGTCGCGTACGGCGGGGTCCATGTAGGTACCGATGACTTCCCAGTTTTTCGGCAGCAAGTAACACGATTGCGCGGCAGTACGCACGGTTTGGTGGCCTGCCTTTTCTTCGCCGGCAGCGTTTTTGATGTTATGAGGGCGTAAAATACCAAAAGAGTTAGCGGCGATGCGCCAGTTGAACATTTCGTCGGGAGTGATAACTTCCGGCTCGCTGAACAAGCGGCGGCCGCACTCTTCAATCCACGGCATCATATAGTTTTTATAAGACGATTTATCGTCGTCAAACGTTTGGTCGGGTGTGCAAAGATTGATGGTGTTGATATGACGATGGATCAGTTGCGTGTACCCTACCTCTTGCGGCAAGAAATACGGCGCCCAACGCTCGTAATCTTGGTGCATAAAGAACAAAACACCGCCGCGTTTTACCCAATCGTGGATGTAGTGTTCGTCGTTTTCGACATAGTCATTAAAACCGTTTTGTTCGACAATCGCGACATCGTAATCTTCCAAATAACCACGCTGCGAAACGTCGATTTTGGTGATTTCTACCCCTTGCTCGTTTAAAAACTCGGTAAACGTGTACGGCGGTTGAAACCAGTGGGCAAAATACCCGATTTTTACTTGTTGTGCCATTGTGAGTTCCCCCTTACGGATTGAAAAATACTTCGTTTAAGTCGTCGTAGTAATGTTCTTCATCGTGGTGCAAAAAGCACGGGCGCGTGTGACTCCACCATTCGTGCATGATGGGGAATTCTTCCATGCGCTTCATGTCGGCTTCGTAGTCGTCGCCGGTATATTCGTAGTAAGTAAAAACTTCATTCCCGCGCAAAGAAATGGTATAATGATGCAAATGGCAGTCGTCAATAATCTTGACAATTTCCGGCCAAGCATTACGATGCAGTTGCTCGTATTCCTCCACTTTTTCGGGTTTGAGTTGTGAGTACAAAATAAAACGTTGCAAGTGATTCACTCCCTCTGTTGAATTTTTTTCATTCTAGCACAATGGTAAAAAATAGTCAATAAAAATGGCTTTTTTTACAAAAGAAATAACCATTGAAACCATAAACAATTTATGGTATAAGTTATCTAGTACCGGTTGATAGTTCCCCACTCAACCAATGGTATGTGGATTTTTTATACAAGCAATTCTATAATAAGCGTGAAAGGAGGCAACACATGAATCAAGTAAAAATCGGAAAATTCATTGCCGAATGTCGAAAAAAAGCAACGTTAACTCAGGCACAGTTAGCAGAAAAACTGAACATTACCGACAGAGCCGTTTCGAAATGGGAAACAGGCAAAACTATGCCGGATTCTTCGATTATGCTCGAGTTGTGCGGTATTTTGGGTATCAGTGTGAATGATTTATTAAGTGGGGAGAAAATGGATATGGAAAATAGCAGTCAGAAAAACGAGCAACTTTTGCTTGATATAGCAAAAGAAGTAGAGCAAAAAAACAAAACAATTTGGACTTCCATGTGGGTGATTATGGGTGTAAGTATGATAGCCCTAATGACAGGTCTCTTTATTGCTGCATTCGTGATTCCCGAAGGAGTGTGGCAGCTTGTCACGATTCTTGGTGTTTGCGTTGTTTTTTTGATCCCTTGCTTTTATGCGTTAAAACTTGAAGTGAGCGTAGGTGCTTACAAATGCAAAAATTGCGGGCACGAAATGGTACCTACCTATTCAGAGGCTTTGAACGCAATGCATATGGGAACAACTCGGTACTTGAAATGTCCTAAATGCCATAAACGCACTTGGTGCAAAAAAGTGTTGAACAAGGAATAAAATCATAAACCGCCCTATGACCTCACGGTCATAGGGCGGTTTTGTTGCTAAAAGATTACCGACAAACGCAAAGTGAATATTTTTTTATTTAGATACCTTTAAAAATCTGAACAGTCGTAGATTGGTTCGGATTCTTGAAAATAGTCTTGACAAATTGAACTAAACCAAGGGTTGCTTTCTATATATTCGTAAAGGCTCTCATACGCAACCGCTTTGGGTATATTAAAATGCTCAAAGCTTTTATTTTTCGTGTTTGCTTTTAACTCCTCCGCGGTGAAACTTTCGGCATGTATCATATTATCAAAATAATCGTACAAATACGCTTCCGCCAAATACCTTTGCGCTTCGTTTGCCAAATCAACATCTTTCGCCGAAGTGAGTTTGATAATATACGGTATACCTTCATATTCCAGTTCATAAAGCTGCTGTATATCAATTGTGTTAAGTTTTCCCGTTTGATAACTTTCGTAGTTATATCGCGCGCAAACGGCGTTTACATTAACCGTACCGAGTATCACCAGAATACTGCCTGCCGTGATTAACGCGGTTTTTATGATATTGATTTTTTTAAGGTAAATCCGCAAAATGGTGCTTATAAAAACAATACTCAAAAACAGCATAAACGCGCTTGTTGTGACACGAAGTACCGTCATACCGTAAGTATCAATATAAAGTACCATTTTTGAAATGGCCGTAGCAATAATAATCAGCGTAAAGACAGATATAAACGTTGTTATTGCCTTTATACTGCGGCACACCGTATCTTTTTCTTTTTTTGCAAGAAGCAGAGCGGAAAAGACGATAACGAGATTAATTACCGCGATGATGCACATTTCAAAAAAGCCTTTGCGTGCATACGCGGCGTAGGTTATCTCGCCGTTAGGTAAGAATCCTTTAAAGGCACTGAAAAAGTAGGCAAGTTGTGAAAACAGGTACAGTAAATAACACACGCTTATCGCTGATAAAAAGGAAATTAAGTAGATATTTTCGATGCCTGAAAAATTACTCTTTTTTATCTTTTCCGTGCGGCCGAATTTAAGGGAAAAACCATAGGAAATGATAAACGGAGTCAGTAACGCGCCAAACACCGTTTTTAAAAAGAAAGAAAACGTGTTATTAAAAATATTGCTCATCATACCTCGAAAGGCATCGTCGGAAGATATCAACAACGGTACTACCACAATCAGTACGGGAACGGCGCAAATTAAACCGGTAAACACCTTGCCGATTGTTTTTTTGTTTTTTGTATTGCCTGCAAAAAGTGATTTTAAAGCAAGCCCCATATTACCGATTGTTGAAGCCGCCGAGTAGAAAATTCCAAACGTTTGGCGGTTCCCTTTGACTGTACCGTTCACAAAACCATCAAAGCAAACAAGCGACAATAAAAATCCTATAATCACACCGAAAAAACGCACACTGTTGTTTGTGGTGCATACAAATATGGCACCGTGAGCCAAAGCTAAAAGTCCGCATATCATGGGGGAAAATCGAAATTTGGCGCCCTTAGCAAAATAAACGGTAAACAGAATAATTGTTAACGTAGACGATAACAAATAACCAAGAGCAAAGCCACTGAATATACCGAACAGGGTGGTAAACAAACCGACGGCAAGCGCACTTGTTGCAAAAGCAACATCACGTTTCACGAGCAAAAAAGGTGTTTTTTCCCCGGGCTCTTGGAGCGGCAGGGTTATGTTTTTATCCATTTCCATATCAATTACTCCTCTGTGCGATGTTTTATGATATCTCCGGGCTGACAATCGAGCGTTTTACAAATGGCATCCAGGGTAGAAAAGCGGATGGCCTTGGCCTTCCCCGTTTTTAGTATCGAAAGATTGGCAGGGGTAATGCCTATTTTCTCGGCAAGTTCGAGAGACGTCATTTTTCGCATGGCCAACATGACATCTAAATCAATTTCAATCATTTTTACCCCTCGCTTTATATCGTAAGTTCGTTTTCGGCTTTGATTGCTACCGCGTTTTGCATAACGTTTTTCACAACACGAAGCATAAGTCCTACAAAAGCTGCTGCAATGGCTATACAGCTGAAGGGTATGTAAAAAATACCGCCTATAAGGGTTATGAACGCTACCACAAAACAGCACCACGAAATGCGCCGAAGATATTTGGTGTTTGCAGGGATAAAAATTTCATCTTTTTTGATATTGAAAAGCAATTTTAAAAGGCTATAAAGTGTGATATAAGCAAATATACTGCTTGGATAGAAACAAGCACAAAAAATGGTGAGCATTGTTTTTAGAGCAAGACCGCTATCGTTCCAACCGCGGTAAATGGTAAACCACTTTTCTACCGCCCACGGACCAAAAAACAATCCCAGTGTCAAAACAGCGGCAAAGACAAAGCACACAACAATGGATAAGGTGACCGACCTTTTTCTGTTCCACATAAAAATTACCTCCAAAACCATCTTCTGACAGTATAATACCTCTAAAATTATCGTTTGTCAATAATTTATTTATCGAAAAACAATAATTTTTTTTACTTTAGAGTAAAAAAACGCCCTATGACCTCACGGTCATAGGGCGGTTTATATCACGTTAATCAGTTAGGGTTACGCGGCATTACGATCGCCGCAACAATATATGCCAAAACACCGGCACCAGCGAACAATGTCGCCAAAACCCATAAAAGGCGAATCACAGTCGGGTCAACATTAAAATACTCGCCTATACCCGCGCATACGCCGTCTAGCTTTTTGTCGACATTAGATTTATACAGTCTTTTTTCCATAATAATCACCTTTTCTTTAATCCAAAGGTTTCATTGTGGGGAAATTCAGGTGCTATTCTCAAATAAGTTCCTATAGGTTTCTATAACTCTCTATTTCAAGGCCAATCCGAAATCGCGAAGTTCTATAAGTCTCTATAAGTTCCTACTAAGTAAATAAATTTAGCTTAAGGTGTGGTTTAAGTTGGCGTAATTTTTAAAACTTCTCCGCTTGATATTCAAGAGAAAAAATAGTATAATTCATATAGCACTATTCAAAAGGAGGGATATCTTGCATAAACAAACCTTTAAAAAACAAATCGTACTTTCTTCGATATTGACAGCAATCGCAGTTGTGGCTATTGTTGTTTTTTGTGTTTGTATGTTCAAAAGATATTCACCTCCAACCGTAAACAACACCTCTGTGATAAGCGGTACAGTAACAGAAGTGTATTACGGTGGATATCGCTACCGTGATATTGAAATCGCTATATCAAATGACAAGCCTTTAATATTGGTAGCTCCATACAGCGTTAGTCATTTGTGTGATACCATCGGTTACGATGTAGACCAATTAGCGCAGCTGCTTGAGGGGAAAACTATTGAATATCGTCGCATGAACGGTTTGCCTTGGATTGTTGAAATTCACACCGGAGATATTGAAATTGAAAACATTAAATTAACCACCACCCAAATGCACCACACAAGAATAGTAATTATAATTCTCGGATTAATTATGCTTGCTTTTTCCGTGTGCGGAGATATTGTATATCTCAAGTCAAGATATCGCATCTATCAAAAAGCCGAAAGAAAACGAATTAAAAAAGCCAAACGAGAATTAAAGTTGATGGCTAAAGAAACAAATAAGGCAAAATGAAAATAAGGAGATTTTATGTCGCATAGCAAATATAATAAACGAGGGAAATCACTATATTTAGATAACTGGAACCCAAATGCAAAAAAGTATATCAATGAATGTAGTGTGTGCGGACACAAGGGATATAGTCCCGCTATTGAACAACATGATTTTTTAAGCGACACAGATAAAGATCCTTTTACGTTTTCAGTTAACAAAGCAATATATGAAGAATTAACCAAAACATTTTCAGCGTTAGAATTAGACGAGCTTGGTCGTTGTGAAACTTGTGCAAGAATTCAAGATAAAAAGTAATAAAAGTGGCTATGACATTTTAGATGTCATAGCCACTTTTTTATCATCATTCGGCGTAAGTTTTCATTGTTGGACAATGATGCCCGAATTGGTTTAAATTTGGCTTAAGTTTTGGCTTAAGATATAAAAATAACCCTGCATATAGAGAGATATACAGGGTTATAGGAACTTATTTAATCTAAAGGCTTCATTGTGGGGACCTCTGCCCCCGAAGTTATAAAACAATACCTAAGTGTACAAAACTCCAATGGGTTGGGGCCGTCTTTGTAAGCCGTTTTTACAGCACAGAATATAACCCTTTGTATCTGTGCGGCATTTTGGCGTAGTAACTGGCGTACCATTGGCGTAGTAGATTAAATTTGCTTGTCCTTAAAGAATTCGCCCAAGCTTGTAAACTCTTTCTTTTTCAGTTCGTTGGTCACGTCGCAATAAATATCCATTGTTGTGCTGATATCAGCGTGGCCTAAAACATCCTGAATCACCTTTATATTGATACCCGACTCACATAAGCGAGTAGCAAAAGTGTGTCTCAAGCTATGGCAACTAAAGGGCGGCAACAGAACGGGATCCTTATCTCCCTTGAGCAACACTTCATCATTACAGTCACGGATAATTCTTCGAATGGCTTTGTTAAGTGTTCCTTGATGCTGAACATCACCGTAGCGGTTCACAAAGATAAAATCCGTATAGCAATCCACAATCGCCTTGCATTTAACCCCTGCATCCTCTTGATTTTGCTTTTCCATCAGGAATGCTTCTTTTACATCATCCATCATCGGTACGGTTCGTTCACCGGCTTTGGTCTTGGGTGTGTTCACACTAAAGGAACAACCGTTACCGTCACCGTGATTGTAGTATACCAAGGTGTGATTGACGTGGATAAGTCCTTCATCCAAATCAACATCGCACCACCGTAGTTCTATCAATTCACCGACACGCAACCCTGTGCCAAGCATAATGGCAAACAC
>JAZNKF010000032.1:0-38466 GCA_045578425.1 Acutalibacteraceae bacterium | reverse complement strand
TGCTGATACAATTTGAGAAAATACGCGCCGTGTCGGTTCAAAAACGGAAAATGCGTTGCTACAATAATATGTCGCGCCGTGATGGACACGCCATCGTCCGTCATCGCTGTATTAGAAGCTATTTTCCGCACCCGTGTGTGCTCATACACCGATACGTTTTGTGCCAACGCTTTCATTAAAAGCAAAGGATTCATTTGAGCTTGGCTCGGTATTTTCAGCACCCCTGCCATCGGTATATCCACAGGTGCCGTTTTTGTCCACTCGGCTTCACCGCCAATGCGTTTGAGTGTCGAGCGTTCTGCACTGAGTGCCAAGCGGTCAGAAAGCGAATATACATACGCATCACATTCCTCATACTCAAACGCTAATCGGTCAGCCAAGCGACGATACTCGTCCAACGCTTCTTGTTGCGCGGTATAATAGTGCTGTGCCGCTTCCAACCCGTACTTTCGCTCAATTTTATGGTATATCACACCATGTTGCGACGTGATTTTGGCGGTTGTACGGCCACTGACGCCCTCCGCCACCGTTTTCGCTTCTGCCACCGCCACAGAAAATCCTGCTTGTTGCAAATGTTCCGCGCACAATAAGCCGGTAAGTCCTCCGCCGATAATCAGTACGTCCACGTTCAAGTTCTGTTCGAGTTTTGGAAAAGCGGGAAATGTTGTTTGCCAAAAAGAATCCATAAAAAAATCGCCTCCACAGATACAGTATGTCACGCAAAGGACAACTTAAATCTGAGAAGGCGAATCATCAGGTCATTTTTTCTTGTTTAACTTTGTGGTCAATGACGTGGCGAGAAGCAAGTTCTTTGCGAACATCGTCCACGGTAATACCCATTTCCACCATCATTACCATCACATGGTATGCTAAATCGGCAATTTCATAAATGGCTTCTTTTTTATCGTCCGACTTGGCGGCGATAATCACTTCGGTGCTTTCTTCACCGATTTTTTTAAGGATTTTATCCATTCCCTTTTGGAACAAATACGTCGTGTAAGAACCTTCGGGGAGTTCGGCTTTGCGGCCTTCTAACAACTCGTACAACCCGTCCATCGAAAAATCGGCACGGCTTTCGCTGATAAACAACGGTGCCGTAAAGCAGGAATCCGTTCCCGTGTGACACGCAGGACCGTCTTTTTCGACCGATACGACTAACGCATCGCGGTCACAATCCGCTGTAATGGACACGATGTGTTGGTAGTTACCACTGGTCTCCCCTTTAAGCCACAATTCTTGTCGGGAACGGCTGTAAAAGCAAGTGAGTCCTTTTTCCAAAGATACTTTTAGACTTTCCTCATTCATGTAAGCAACGGTCAACACTTTTTTAGAAAGACTGTCCACCACCACGGCAGGAATCAAACCTTTTTCATCAAATTTTAAATCCGAAATCGTTATCATCGTTTTACACCTCGCACGTTAATTCCGTTTTGTTGTAATGTTTGTTTTAAGTCGGGAATTTTGACCTCGCCAAAGTGAAAAATCGAAGCTGCCAACCCCGCATCAATATCCGGAATTTCTTTAAAAAGTTTCACAAAATCTTCGGCACACCCCGCACCACCGGAAGCAATCACCGGCACGTTTACGGCGGCACAAACCTCTTTGAGCAATTCCAAATCAAACCCCTGTTTCACACCATCGGTATCAATGGAATTAACCACCACTTCTCCGGCACCGTTTGCCACGCATTGTTTGATCCAAGAAATCGCTTCTCTGCCGGTATCTTCCCTGCCCCCTTTGGCAAACACGCGAAATTCGCCGTCCACACGTTTAACGTCCACCGACAGCACCACACATTGATTGCCGTATTTGAGCGCCGCTTGCCGTACAAGGTCAGGGTTTTTGAGCGCACCGGAATTAACACTCACTTTGTCGGCACCACATTTGAGAACACGGTCAAAATCATCCACCGTGTTGATACCGCCACCAACCGTCAGCGGAATAAACACATGCTGTGCCACTTCACGCAACACATCGGTAAATAATTGGCGTGAATCGCTGGATGCCGTAATATCGTAAAACACCAGCTCATCGGCATCACAATCGCTGTAATACTTACCAAGTTCCACCGGTGACGATACGTCGTTTAACTGAGCAAAGTTAACCCCTTTTACCACTCTTCCGTTCTTGACGTCCAAGCACGGAATAATGCGTTTGGTTATCATCTGGCCACCTCCAACGCTTCTTTGAGCGAAACAGCACCGGTATAATACGCTTTGCCGATAATAGCGCCGTACAACCCCATTACTTTGAGCGCTTTTACATCGTCCAAGCTCGATACGCCGCCCGACGCGGTAATATTCACGCTAAAACGCTGGGATAATTCTTTGTATAATTCACGGTTGGTACCCGCCATCATACCGTCTTTGGAAATATCCGTACAAATAATGGTGCTAACACCCAAATCTTGCATTTGCTCACAAAATGAAAAACAAGAATGTTCTGACGATTGTGTCCATCCTTTAATGGCAACAAATCCATCCTTGATATCCACACCCACGGCAATTTTTTCACCATAAGTTTGCACTGCTTGCTTCAAAAATTCGGGCGACGTCACCGCCGCTGTACCCAAAATCACACGGTCTACGCCACTGTCCAGATACCGCTTGACAGTTTCCATCGTGCGAATACCTCCGCCGATTTCACAAAACAGCGAAGTTTCTTTGGCGATACGTTGCACCAACGCAAGATGCGGTGTGGTTCCGTCACGAGCACCTTCCAAATCCACCAAATGAATGCAACCGGCACCTTGTCTTTCAAAATCTTGTGCGACCGATAACGGGTCTTCGGAATATACCGTCATCTTATCATAATCGCCTTTTAATAACCGAACGGCTTTGCCGTCATACAAATCGACGGCGGGAAACAGTTTCATAGCTTACTCCATTTCACAAAATGCTTTTAAAATATTCAGTCCCACGGTACCACTTTTTTCGGGATGGAACTGACAGCCAAAAATATTTTTGTGCGCAACGGCAGCGGTAATGTCCTTTCCGTATTCCGTGGTAGCTATAACTGCCTCATCACAATGTACGGCATAATACGAATGCACAAAATACACACAATCACCATCTTCTATGTAAGAAAACAACAAAGACGGTTTTGTAAACTTCAAGGCGTTCCACCCAATATGCGGAATTTTAAGGGTATCGGGGATAGTACCCTGCATGGGAACAATCTCGCCGCTAATTAAACCCAAACCGTCAAACTCACCGTTTTCAAAACTTTTGTCAAACAGCATTTGCATCCCAAGGCAAATACCCAGTAACGGTTTGCCTTTCTTTGCTTCTTCCGTGACAACAGTATCCAAACCGGTACGGCGCAGTTTAGCAACAGCATCTTCAAACGCACCCACACCCGGTAAAATAATCTTATCCGCTTGGCGCAGCTTTTGGGCATCGCCCGTTATCACAGCATCGTAACCAATCGCTTTGAGCGACGATACCAGCGAAAACAAATTCCCCACGCCGTAATCCACAATGGCTATCATTACAATACTCCTTTGGTCGACGGAATCTCCTCGGCAAATTTTTCGTCAATGGCCACCGCCGCTTTGAGCGAACGCGCGACCGATTTGAAAGTGCCTTCAATAATGTGGTGCGAATTTCTGCCCGCCAGTTGTTTGATATGTAACGTAATGCCCGCATGGTTGACAAAAGCAACAAAAAACTCTTCCACCAATTCGGTATCAAATGTTCCGACCTTGAAGGCAGGAATATCCAAATCATAACACAAATAATTACGCGCCGAAATATCCACCGCCGACAAAATCAGCGTTTCATCCATCGGTAACATAAAATTGCCGTAGCGGGTAATGCCTTTTTTATCACCCAACGCTTCTTTTAAGGCGTCACCAAGCGCAATGCCAATATCTTCCACCGTGTGGTGAAAATCCACCTGCGTATCACCTTTACAGCAAAGTGTTAAATCAAAGCGCGCATGGCTGGCGAACAAAGTCAACATGTGGTCCAAAAATCCACATCCCGAATCAATGTTGCACGCTCCTTTGCCGTCAAGACCCAACGTTAAGGCAATATCCGTTTCCTTAGTTTTGCGCGTAATGGTTGCTGTTCTCATAAACATTCCCCTACCTTTTGAATGAAAATTTCCATTTCCTCACGGCTGCCAATGGTAATGCGGTTGTATTCCTTGATTCGCTCGCTACCAAAATGACGTATCAGTACGCCTTTGTCTTTTAGTTTGGTATATAACTCTTCACCGCTGATTTTTTCGTGCTTAGCAAATACAAAATTGGCTTTGGACGGCAGAACAGAAAACCCTAACTTTTTCAGTTCGCGTTCTGTGAACTGCCGATTTTCCATGATTTTTTCAGCGTTGTCCACATAGTAAGCATCCTCTTCCAACGCCCAAACACCGGCAAGTTGTGTTAAACGGTTGACGTTATACGGATTGGTGGAATACTTAATTTTCTCCAAATCTTGTATCAAAACTTCATTAGCTATGCAAAACCCAAGCCGCGCACCTGCTAAACTGCGCGATTTGGAAAACGTACCCACACATAATAAGTTAGGATATTTTTTGGTCAAAGACACACACGACGTACCGCCAAAATCCACATACGCTTCGTCAATCAACACCACGTTGTCGGGATTGCTTTTCACAATCTTTTCTACCTCAGCAAGCGGAATATCCATGCCCGTAGGGGCATTGGGATTGGCAATCACCACCAACTTACCTTTGCCGCAAAATTTTTCCACGGGCAGGGTAAAATCTTCGTTTAGCGGTACAATTTCCGCTTGTACGCCATGTAACTGTGCAAATACACTGTAAAACCCATACGTAATATCCGCAAACACCGCGCCATTTTGGCCATATGCCATAAACGCAAAGTTCAGAATATCGTCCGAACCGTTAGAGACAAACACGTTGTTTGCACACACATCGTATCGTTTGGCAAGTTTCCCCCGCAACGCCTGACAAGTCGGGTCACAATACAACCGCAAATCCCGCACTTCGTCTGCCGTAATAGCAGCTACCACACCGGGTGACGGCGGGAACGGCGATTCGTTGGTGTTCAGTTTTATGTATTGTTTGTCGCGCGGCTGTTCACCGGGGGTATACGCCTCGATGGCATTGAGCCGCGCACTGGCAAATTGACTCATACCGATTCATCCTCAAATCTGACAGTAGCACTGTTGGCATGCGCCGAAAGTCCTTCCTTTTCGGCAAAAAACGCCAAATCACTTGCTACTTTCTGTAACGCTTCTTTGGTGTAGTAGGTGTATTGTGATTTTTTGACAAAATCATCCACCGAAAGCGGACTGGAAAATCGCGCGGTACCCGAGGTCGGCAACGTGTGATTCGGTCCTGCCAAATAGTCACCCAACGCTTCGGGACAATACCGTCCCATAAAAATGCTGCCTGCATTTTGGACTTTGTCCAAATAATCAAACGGATTATCCACACACAGTTCCAAATGTTCCGGTGCAATTTCGTTGGCAATCGCAAACACTTCGTCCAGTGAATCCGCCACAATGATTTTGCCGTTGGTATCAATCGATACCCGCGCAATCTCCTTGCGGGGAAGCAATTCTAATTGCCGTTCAATCTCCTCGCTGACAGCGGTTGCCAAATCCATGCTGTCCGTCACCAGTACCGCGCTTGCCATTTTGTCGTGCTCCGCTTGCGAAAGCAAATCCGCTGCCACAAACCGCGGGTCGGATGCGGCATCCGCAATCACCAAAATTTCGCTCGGTCCGGCTATCATATCAATGGATACTTTGCCGAATACTTGACGCTTGGCTTCCGCCACAAACGCGTTGCCGGGTCCCACAATCTTGTCCACCTTCGGCACCGTTTGCGTGCCGTATGCTAAAGCGGCAATCGCACCCGCACCACCAATTTTGAAAATACGGTCCACACCCGCAATTTTTGCCGCTGCCAAAATCACAGGATTGATTTTACCGTTTGGCATCGGCGGTGTCGTAATAAAAATTTCACGGCACCCCGCAATTTTGGCAGGAATACTGTCCATCAACACGGTGGACGGATACGCCGCCGTACCGCCCGGAACATATAATCCCACTTTTTCAATCGGGGTTATTTTTTGTCCCGTAACCACACCGTCGTTGTCGTTGATAATAAAACTCGTGCGCACCTGCTTTTGGTGAAAAGCGGTAATATTTTCCGCCGCGGTTTTTAACACGTCCAAGAACCGCGGTTCTACCAACGAAAAGGCTTCGTCAATTTCCGTCTTGGTTACTTCCAAAGTAGTCAGGTCGGCTTTGTCAAATTTTTTGCCGTATTCCAGCAAAGCGGCATCACCTTTTTGTTTGACCGTTTCAATAATTTCGGTCACAATATCCGCCACGTTGGCAGTCGGCTCCGTGCGCGCAAAAATTTCGTCGGCGCGAACGGCGCTAAAACGCAATATATTAATCATCGCTTTTCACCTCTTGCAACAACCCGTTTTTGATAGCCTCTATTTTTTGCATCTTAAAACCGTAGCATGCCTTGTTGGAAATCAATCGCGCGCTAATCGGCACAATCGTTTGGAACGGCTCCAAATTATTTTCCAGCAACGTTTTCCCGGTTTCCACAATATCCACAATCACATCGGACAACCCCAAAATCGGCGCAATCTCAATCGAACCGTTAAGTTTGATAATATCAATATCGCGGCAATTTTCCGTATAATACCGTTTGGCAATGTTGGGAAACTTGGTTGCCACGCGCAACGTTTTGGACGTATCGTCAACAAAATCTTTTTTCGCCGCCACCGCCATACGGCATTTACCGATATTTAAGTCCAGCAGTTCATAAACGTCGGGGGTGTATTCCAGCAAAATATCTTTGCCCGCTACACCGATATCCGCCGCGCCGCGTTCCACATAACTGGCGACGTCGGAAGGTTTCACCCAGAAAAAGCGCAAACCTTTTTCTTTGTTTTCAAAAATCAGTTTACGGTTTGTTTCTTTAATGGCAGGACAATCAAACCCCGCTTTTTCAAACATATCGTATACCTTTTCACCCAAACGTCCTTTAGGAAGCGCAATATTAATCATGCTGTCTTGCGGCTTGGCTTCTTCCAAGCGTTCCAAGGTATCCAAATACACGGCAAAACCCAA
The DNA here is from genome assembly GCA_045578425.1 of Acutalibacteraceae bacterium. Classification (GTDB taxonomy): domain Bacteria; phylum Bacillota; class Clostridia; order Oscillospirales; family Acutalibacteraceae; genus RGIG3009. Next base: position 31,378 of record JAZNKF010000032.1, on the reverse strand, counting down.
AGCACCCGCTGAACGCCCCATACGTTGCATCAGCGTATCGTACCGACCGCCCGACAACACGCGGGAAGCCACACCATTAATAAATCCTTTGAAAACAATGCCGCTGTAATATCCGTCGTTATCCGTAATGGAAAAATCCACTGCCAAATACGGTGCATATCCTTTGTCGCACAGCGTCTCACATACCGCACAAAATTCGGCAACAGCCGTTTTAGAAGCAGGACTGTTGGCAACGGCAGTCACAGCGCTCAACGATTGCATCGGGGTATCGTAATGCATCAGCAAACACCGCAACGCATCATACGCCGCGGCGCTTAACAAACGTTTCAATTCCCCTTCGTTCTTTTCGTTAATCGCCGTCATCACTTTGGGCTTCAAGGTTTGATTGACACCGTATTCTTCCAGCAGCGCATCCACCAATCCCACGTGTGAAAGACTAAGCACAAAGTTTTCGGAAATGGTTTGCAGGCTTTTTACCGCCAATTCACAAACTTCCCAGACATCGGTATCGGTAATATCGCCAATACATTCCAGTCCCGTTTGCATAATTTCTTTGTAACAATGCGATTGTTCCGAAATACGGTAAACGTTTTCGTTGTAGTAAAATTTTTCGGCCACACCCGACCCATATGCATATTTGCTGTTTTTGATAATAGAAAGCGTCACGTCGGGTTTGAGCGCCAACAATTTCCCATTGGTATCGTTAAAGGTAATGACACCGTCCGAAACTAAAAAATCTTTGTTTTTGGAATACAAATCGTATTCTTCAAACTTGCTCATTTTAAATTGACGATACCCGTGTTCCGCATACAATGCGCGTAACGAGAATATCACTTTTTCTTCGAATTTTAAGATGTTTTGGTCAATCATCATAGCTGTTTTTCCTTTTCTGCGGTTCTTTCTTTTAGCATAGTAACACGTTAGTACGGTAAAGTCAATACTTTTCCTTTGCTTTTTTAAAAAATAAAACCCTTTTTGTTAAAGGGTTTTATTCTTTATTCTTAAATACAAACCATTTACTCACAATGTAATTGAGAATCAACACCACGACTTGTGCCCCCACTTTTACTACCAAGCCGTTTATTTTCAGCACGGTAATAAACACAAATAACAGTATTTCTTCAATTCCAAGGGTTGTCAATCGACCGCCGTAAAACCGAAACAGTTGTCCCAAAAAGGCCTTGGTACTATTTGTCGGTGCCGAAAACACCCACACACGGTTTGTCAAAAACGCAAACAACACCGCCAACACCCACGAAATGACGTTGGCAATATGTTCGTTTAGGCGCAAGGCACTGTGCCCTGCCCAAAACGTGCCGATGCTGATAACCGTAGTCAACCCGCCGAACAGTAAATACAATAACACTGCTTTGTGTTTTTGGTACAACGGCTGCCACCGCCGCAACAAGCGTGTTGCCATCAAGCGGTCAAAAATGTCTTGTTGCGGCATACTGGTTTACCCCTTAAATACGTTTTTTCACCGCTTGAACCACAGCGGAAATAGACGGTGTCACAATCAAATTGAGTGCGAGTTCCAATAAGAAATTCACGCCGGCGCACACTATCACCAAAAAATACAAAACCGTGCTGCCGTCAGCCACAAAGTTTGCCGAAAGCGTTTCGCTCATGAGCAGAGCGCCCAAAATAAACAAGCCGGTGTTCACAATCGGCGCTACTGCCGCCGCGGTGAACATGGCAACCGTGTTATTTTTATTACACAACAAACGATATACCAAACCGGCGCAAAAACCGGCGGCAATCCCTTTTCCAAAGCAGACCAGTGCTGTTAATAACGGGTGCTCCGTAAACAAAATGAACGTAAACCCATCCATACCGAAAACGCCCATTAAATAGGTAACGCAGCCAAACACGCCGCCAAGCCACGCACCTGCGGCGGGGCCCAACAGCACACCGCCCAGCACAATCGGAATCAGCACCAAACTGATACTTGTCCCCAGTGCCGTCAGCTTAATGGCGGTACCTGTCAGTTGCAAGACCAAAACAACGGCTGTTAAAATAGCCAACTCTACCATTCGCAGGGTGGCAGACCCTTTTTTGTTTGCTTTCATAATATCCTCCTTGCTGCTGCTCATCAAGACAACAGTGGGAACCTGTCTTTTCCGATGCAGCGCATTTTTAGACTTAGTGTGTATTTTTCTCGTACAGCAAACGTAATCCGTCTAATAATAATCTTCCGTCGTACACGGCGGTATGGTGACAACGCGCGGCAATTTCCTCGCCCAATCCACCGGTAATAACCACAGTGGCAGGGGTTCCGAGTTCTTCTTCAATACGCGCCGACATACCATCAATCATAGCCGCCGTGCCAAACACCGAACCGGATTTCATGGAATCGGCGGTGTTCGTACCAATCACTTGCGCCGGTGCTTCCAAACGAATACGCGGTAAAAGCGAAGCACGGCTGACAAGCGAATCAAGCGAAGTTCCCACACCAGGCATGATAGCACCGCCGCGGAAAACGCCGTCTTTATCCACCACCGAAACAGTGGTTGCCGTTCCCAAATCCCAAACAATACACGGTACCCCGTATTTTGCCGTGGACGCCACAGCACCAACCAACAAGTCAGCACCCAGTTGCGCCGGATTATCAATGCGAATGTTCATGCCGGTTTTCACACCGGGGCCCACCAATAATGGGGGCACACCGGTCACTTTTTTTACCGCTTTCATCAATATGGCATCCAGCCCCGGCACCACCGAACTGATAATGGCGCCGTCAATATCTTTGGCACCAATTTCATGCAAATTCAGTACCGAAAGCAGCTGTACCGCATATTGGTCGCCTGTCAGCGTACGGTCGGTCGCAATGCGAAATTCACAAACTAACTCTTGCCCACGGAATACCCCAACCGTCAAGTTGGTGTTTCCCAAATCAAGCGTCAATAACACGGTTTTCTTCCTCCTCTGTGCGACGCGCCACAATGTAACGGGGACGCTTTTTCACTTCATCGTAAATACGGCCAATGTAATGCCCAATAATCCCCAAACTCACCATAATCGCACCGCCGATAAGCAACAGCAGCAAAATAACAGTGGTAAACCCTTCCACCGCCGTACCCGCAAAAAAGCGCACCAACGTTTGCAGTGCCAATACCGCCGAACCGATTAACAAAACAGCTCCCAACAGCGTAATCACGCGAAGCGGCACGGTAGAAAAAGAGGTTAAATTGTTAATTGCATACCGCACCAATTTTCGAATCGACCATTTGGACGTCCCGCTTGTACGGGGAGCCACTTCAAATTCCACCGTAGCCGTGCGAAAGCCTGCCCAAAAAGACAGTGCGCGAAAAAAGGTGTCACGCTCTTGCAACGTGTTGAGCACATCCACCACACGACGGTCCAACAACTTAAAATCAGAGGACGATTGCATATCCATGCCAACCGCTTGTCCAATCAAGCGGTAGAATAACCGCGCAAACAAACCATGTGCAACATGTTCCTTGCCGCGACTGCTTTTTTTGCCTTCCACCACTTGGTAACCTTGTTGCCACAATTCCCACATTTGCACAATCACTTCGGGTGGAAACTGCATGTCGCAATCCGTCACCACACACGCATCCCCTTTGGCTTCGCACAAACCCGCAAAAATCGCTGCTTCTTTGCCAAAATTGCGGCTAAACGAAATCCCGCGCACGGTAGGATTGCGCCGTGCTTCCTCACAAATGAGCGCGTATGTTTTGTCACGGGAACCGTCATCTACAAAAATGAGTTCATATTCAATTTTGGCAGCCGTCAACACCTCAGAAAGGCGCTGTACCGCTGTACTAAAATTATTTTCCTCGTTATACGAGGGAATAACCACCGATAACAAACTCATGCTTTCACCTTCAACTCTTTTGACGCAACGCCCGTTCGGCTTCACGCTTCATTTCGCGACGCGCCGCATCTTCCCGCTTGTCATATAATTTTTTACCGCGGCACAATCCAACCTGTACTTTCACGCGGGAACCCTTAAAGTACAAGGATAACGGAATCACTGTCAATCCTTGTTGCTGTTTGAGCAACCCATACCACCGCATAATTTCGCGGCGGTGCATCAACAGTTTCCGCACCCTCATCGGGTCGCGATTAAAAATATTTCCTTGCTCATAAGGGCTTACGTGCATGCCTTTAATGAACATTTCGCCGTTTTCCACGGAACACCATGCGTCTTTTAAATTCACGGCGCCTTTGCGCAACGATTTTACTTCCGTTCCGCACAGTTCAATGCCCGCTTCCAACGATTCTTCCACAAAATAATCATGGAAGGCTTTTCGGTTTTCGGCAATGGTTTTCGTTGCCACACGTTCACCCGCCATGCTTATCCTCCTTAAAGAGTAATCTTTATAATTCGCTGCGGCCTTCCAAAGAACGACTCAAAGTCACTTCGTCGGCATATTCCAAATCGCCGCCCACCGGAATACCGTAGGCTAAGCGTGTCACCTTAACACCAAACGGCTTTAACAATTTCGAAAGATACATAGCGGTAGCCTCCCCCTCCACCGTGGGGTTGGTTGCCATAATCACTTCTTCCACTTCGGTATTCGCCACCCGTGTCAGCAACGGTTTAATGCGGATTTGGTCCGGACCGATGCCGTTAAGCGGCGAAATGGTACCATGCAACACGTGGTATACTCCATCGTATTCGCGAGTACGTTCAAATGCCATCACGTCTTGCGGTTCTTCCACCACACAAATCACGCTTTCGTTACGGTTGGAAGCATTACACACCGAGCAACGTTCGCCATCCGTTAAATTGCAACAAATTTCACATTCATGCACCGTGCGGCGCGCCTCGGTAATAGCATTGACAAAACGGTTGCCTTCTTCTTCGGTCATGGAAAGCACCGCAAACGCCAACCGCACAGCAGTTTTGTGCCCAATACCAGGCAATCGTTGCCACTGTTCTATTAACTTTTCAAGTGCCGCAACACGATACGCCATTTTTATGCTTCCTTTCGCGAATAGTGTATCCCTTTTATCACAAAGCCTAACAAAACGGCAATGCCGATACCAAACAAACTGCCCAACCAATCTTTAAGCAAATCCACCCATTCAAACGCTCTGCCGGCTGCCAATACACGTTGCAAACATTCGTCAATTACCGCCACAATAACACATGCAGCAAATGCCACAAAAAACGAACGCCGCAAGGCATAACTGCGCGTAAGCATATATACACAAAAGCCCAAAGCAGCAAACGTGGCAATATGCGCCACACTGCGAATGACCTCGTGTGCCACTGCCACCACGGCCAATTGTTCGTCAGCAGAAAGTAGGTTGTAGGACGGAATCAACGACAGTAATGTTTCGGTTAGTGAACCGCTAAGCTGTGAAGATTCTGCCGCCGATTGACCCGAAAAACCAAAAATCGTACTAAGGCAGAACAGCGTCAGCACCCACCAAATAATCTTTCGTACCATCGTCAAAACGGCAGTTGCATGCCACCGGTGATTTTGCCCAGTGTTTCTTCCGAATCGGCTTGCGCTTTGCGCACCGCTTCGTTAACAGCTGCCACAATCAAATCGGATAACATTTCGGTATCTTCGGGGTCCACTGCCTCGGGTTTCAGTTCAATCGAGCGCAACAAATGCTTGCCGTCTACGGTAGCTGTCACCATGCCGCCACCCGCTGTGGCGGTATATTCGCGTTGTTCCAATTCACCTTGCGCGTTTGCCATGTCTTCTTGCATCTTTTGGGCTTGGCGCAACATGCTTTGCATGTTACCGGCGCCGCCACCGTATCCTTGCGGTAATCGTGCTTTCATATTCTATCAACCTTTCATTTCAACGGATATACCGGCCTCGGTACTTTGTTGTAAAAACGCCGACAACGGGTCGGTTTGTTCCTCTTTTTCTTGCTTAGCAGGGCGACCGCGTTTAATACGCATGGGATGCCCCGTCACCGCTTGCACAGCACTCATTAAAACGGCTTTGTTACTGTCTTGCCGCACCAACGTTCCAAACAAATCATTATCTGTTATAATAATCAGTTCCTGCCCGTTGCTCATGGCGGTCGAATCCATCAATACACCGTAAAGCGGCGGGCTTTGTTTGGCAATGTATTCGAGCACTTCTGCCCACCCGTTAAACGGTGCAACCGTCCCTGCCGGTTCCGCCGGTGCTTCCTTTTGTTCCGTTTTCGTCGGTTCTTGTAGTGGCGAAGCTTTTGTTATCGGTGTCGGCGCAGGTGCGGAAGAAACGGCAGGTTGCCCTGCTTCCAACCGTTCAATGCGGCGCAACAACGCTTCGGGCGTAGTGTCCAATTTCGGTGTGCACAAGCGCAACAACATGGTCTCCATTTCTACGCGGCGGGAAACGCCCCCCTTCAAACGGTCCAAGGTACGTTGCAATACATCCATAATGTGGAGCAAAGTCTCCGCCGAAACGGCATTTGCTTCGGCGCGTAGTTCTTCCATTTCTGCGGCAGAAACGGGTACCAAGTCATCTGCTTTTTTCACGCTTTTGAGAATCAACATATTGCGGTAGCAATCAATCAATTCCACACACAGACGTTCCATATCTTTGGAGCCTTCGTACAAGGTGCTCAACAATTCCAAAGCATTTGCTGCATTTTGTTCGCGAACAGCTGCCACCAAACGGAACAAATACTCGCGCCCCGCCATGCCGGTGGCTTCGGTAACAACCTCCACGGTAATATCGTGCGAACGCGATAAGCATTGATCGAGCAGCGATAATGCGTCGCGCAAACCGCCATCTGCCAAGCGCGCAATCAAGCGCGCCGCATCATCTGCCAATGTAAACTGTTCTTGGCTTGCTACATACTGCAACCGTGCGGCAATATCGTCCACCGCAATGCGACCGAAATCAAAGCGCTGGCACCGCGACAAGATGGTAGCAGGCAACTTGTGCACTTCTGTGGTAGCCAAAATAAAAATTACGTGTTCCGGCGGTTCTTCCAGTGTTTTGAGCAACGCGTTAAAAGCGCCGGAAGAAAGCATGTGAACTTCGTCAATAATATACACGCGATATTTGGCAATCGCGGGAGCAAAATTCACTTCGTCACGCAAATCACGAATGTTATCCACACCATTGTTGGAGGCAGCATCAATCTCGGTTACATCCAAAATCGTACCCGCATCAATGCCGCGGCAGTTATCGCATTCATTGCACGGGTCGCCGTCTTGCGGATTCAGACAATTTACCGCCTTTGCCAAAATTTTAGCGCAAGAAGTTTTGCCCGTTCCGCGAGAACCGGTAAACAAATACGCATGCGCCAAGCGATTGGAGCGCAATTCATTTTTAAGTGCTGTGGTAACCGCCGGTTGACCATACACTTCGGACAACGTTTGCGGACGCCATTTACGATACAGTACTTGGTACATTGCTGAACTCCCTTCAACTAAAAATACCGTGTTTTTTCGGGCATACGGGCAAACAGACTGACTGCGGCGCACGGAAAAAACCGCTTAATGCTGCTCGGTTCCCCGCCTGACATGGTTCACAGCCCACCGTCGCACAGGGCCCGCCTGCCCGTATGCCCCAAAACACACGGCGTTATCATATAGTATAGCGTATTTTGCGAAAAAAAGCAACACTCTGTCCGTATTTTCTTTACAGACAGAGTGCTTTTTCGCAATTATTGCGATTTATTGATTTTTTTGAAAATTTTTGGTGCCTTTTTCGTAAATTTCACAAATTAATTTTTGGATTTTCAAGGCTTCTCTGCCGCTGATGGTCGGCTCTCTATCGTTTTCCACCGCGTCGTAAAAATCGGCAATTTCGCGAATATGTTGGAAACCCCAGTAATCCTTGCCGTCTTCGTATTCCACATCGGGGTCGATTTCGGTACGAGCAGTCAATACCGTTCCGTCGTTGAGCGTGATGGTAGCCTCGTCATAATCCATGACGACTTTACCGTTTTCGCAGTACAAGCGGATTTCAATCGGTTCGTCAACACCGTAGTTGTTCATTGCCCAGAAACCAAGTGTCGCGCCGCCTTTGTAGCGGATAAAGCCTTCGGCCGAGTCGTCCACTTCCATGATATTGTGACCACGGTTGGAAAGTTGTGCTTGTACACTTTCTATCTCATCGTCAATAAACCAGTTTGCCAAATCGATGGAGTGAATAGCTTGGTCAATCACCACGCCGCCGCCTTCTTTTTCCCACGTGCCTTTCCAGTCGGATAAACTGTAATACTCATCGGGTTTGCACCACGTGAGCACCACACGGGCGGAAATGATTTTACCCAATGTGCCATCGTTCAATTTTGCTTTAACAATTTTGGCCGCATCGTTGTAGCGGCATTGAAAAATAATGCCGTATTTCACACCTTTTTCCTCTGCTAATTTGACGTTTGCGATGGCGTCTTCATATTTGATGCTCATGGGTTTTTCGCAAAGAACATTCACGCCCGCTTCGATCGCATAGCGAGAAATGATGGGATGCAAATAGTGCGGTACACAAATGTGTACCACATCGATTAACTCCTTGTTAATCATTTCTTTGTAATCATAATATGCTTGGCAATTGTATTTTGCCGCAGCTTTATCGGCGCGGTCTTTTTTGATATCGCACACGCCGACAATTTGCGAATTTTTAAGATGATGCGCACTGGTAGCGTGCATGGTAAAAATGTTACCGCAACCGACAATACCTACCCTTAACATAACCATAACATCCTTCCGAGAAAAACCATTTGTTCTGTTTTTTAGGCGTTTTTTACAAATTCTATTGTATCTTACCACTTTAAAGCAAAATAGTCAAGATAAAATGAAAAACCGCCAAAGCTTTTTGAGCCTTGGCGGTTTTGGTGATCCATCGGGGATTCGAACCCCGGACACCCTGATTAAAAGTCAGGTGCTCTGCCAGCTGAGCTAATGAATCATCTTCCAATAAAAGGGCAGTCGAACTGACTGCTAAGATATTATAGCCAACTCGCCGCCGATTGTCAAGGAAAATTTTAAAATCTTTCTGTTTTTTTGAAAAAACTTTCTTTTTTCCTTGCTTTCGGCGAGCGAACAGCGCTGTTTATTGCAGTTTTTGCAAAAATTTTTGGAAATATTCGGGCAGCGGCGAAGTAAATTCCATATATTCACCGGTGCGCGGATGCACAAACCCTACGGTTTTGGCATGTAGGCATTGTCCTTGCAATTCGGATGGCTGTTTGCTGCCGCCATACACGCTATCCCCCGCCACCGGATGGCCCAGAGAAGCCATGTGCACTCGAATTTGGTGTGTACGTCCGGTTTCCAGTTGCACACGGATATGCGAATACTCCGTATACTCGGCAAGCACCGTATAATGCGTGACAGCCGGTTTGGCATTGCGGTCGGTGACCGCCATTTTTTTGCGGTGCACAGGATGCCTGCCGATAGGCGCATTGACGGTGCCGCTTTGTTCTTTGAGATGTCCGACGACGACCGCCTCATATACACGGGTGAAACTGTGCTCGGCAATTTGCGTTGCCAAACTTTGGTGAGCCATATCGTTTTTGGCAACCATGAGTAACCCGCTGGTATCCTTATCAATACGGTGCACAATGCCCGGACGCATCACACCGTTGATACCGGACAAGGTATCGGGACAATGTGCCAATAAGGCGTTGACCAACGTGCCGTCCTCGTTGCCTGCCGCGGGATGCACCACCATTCCCTTTGGCTTGTTCACCACCAACAAGTCGTCGTCTTCGTACACAATATCCAGCGGAATATCTTGCGCGACCGCTTCGCAAGGCGTCGGTTCCGGCGGAGTAACCACAATGGTTTCACCCGCAGTTATACGTTCGCTTTTTCCAAAACATTTCCCATTAAAACGGACAACACGCCCCTGCTCCAACCATTGTTGTGCAGCAGAGCGTGTTATATCCATAGCATGGGAAACATAAACATCCGCGCGTTCGCCGCTGTTTTCAGCCGATACTATCAGTTGAACCGGATTCATGAGTTCCCTCCGTTTTTTCGATTTTAGCAGTCTTGTCGTCGTATATGAAGCAGAAAAACACGAGCAACAATATGGAGCCGATAACAATATAGCAATCGGCAACGTTAAAGACAGGAAAATCGATAAACAAAAATTCGATAAAATCCACCACGTAACCGTGGATGAGACGGTCGATAAAATTACCGAAACCGCCCGCCACAATCAACGTAGCACTGATATTAAACATGGTATAGCGGCGAAAGTTACCAAATAAAAGTAACAGCAGCACCGCCGTCATTGTCACACCGGTCAACACCAGAAAGAACCAGCGGGCTCCTTGCAGGATTCCAAAAGCGGCACCTTCGTTTTCGACATAGGAGAAACCGAGTACTTGCGGAATCCATGAATATGCCGGTGTTTCTTTTAAGCTGAGTACCGCAAGCCATTTGGTGAACTGGTCAATGCCCACCAGCACAGCGGTAATCGCTAATACGGCAAATTGGAACATACCGTTTTCCTTTCTCTGTAATCGCGTTTTAAAGCCGCTCGTCATTACTTTAAGATAGCGGCACAACGAGCACACAAGCCCTTATGTTCGCCCTCCGCGGCAACATCGCCCGTGTACGCCCAGCAACGGCAACATTTTTCGCCCGAAGCATGTTCCACCGTTACCGACAAACCGGCTATGTCGCCCACAAAATCGCCGGTACCTTCGTTGCAAACTTCCACTTGTGAAACAATCAGCACGGTAGACAACAAGTCTTTGATTTCGGTAACAAACGGTAACAAATCAACATCACAGAACAAGGTGACTTTGGCATCCAGCGAACCGCCGATGACTTTGGCGGTTCGCGCATTTTCCAACGCTTTTTGCACGTTATCACGCAAAGCGTGAATACGATTCCATTTTTCTTCAAAAGCCGTGTCGGCGTATGCGTTGTCGGGTTGCGGAATTTCGTTGAGCAAAACGGAACGGGCATCGTCATCCGCAGTATGCGGCATGTAACCCCAGATTTCTTCCGAAGTGAACGCTAAAATGGGTGCCAACATACGGGTGATGGTGTTCAAAATGCGATAAATGGTGGTTTGTGCAGCGCGACGTGCTTTACTGTCGGCTTTTTCCACATATAAGCGGTCTTTGAGCACATCCAAATAGAAGTTGGACAAATCCACCACGCAGAAATGGTGAATGGCGTAAAACGCATCGTGGAATTCAAATTCCTCATAGGCAGCGCGCACTTTTTCCACCACTTGATTAAGACGCAACAACGCGTAGCGGTCGATATCGTGCAATTCGGCATCCGATACACTATCGGTGTCGGGATTAAAGTCATGGATATTGCCCAAAATGTACCGTGCGGTATTACGCACCTTGCGATAGGCTTCGGACAATTGTTTTAAGATTTCTTTGGACAAACGCACATCCACGCGATAATCCAGCGAAGCCACCCACAAGCGCAAAATTTCGGCGCCGTAGTCTTTGATAACTTCGTCGGGGGCAATGGCATTGCCCAACGATTTGTGCATGGCTTTGCCTTCGCCGTCAACTACCCAACCGTGCGTTAGCACCGCTTTGTAAGGCGCTTTGCCGGTGCAAGCAACCGAAGTAAGTAACGAGGATTGGAACCAACCGCGGTACTGGTCGGCGCCTTCCATGTACAAGTCGGCAGGCCAATGCAGTTCCGGACGTTCCTGCATTACCGCAGAGTGCGAAGAACCGGAATCGAACCAAACGTCCATAATGTCGCTTTCCTTGCGGAAATGCTGACCGCCGCAGTAGGGGCATTTGGCCCCTTGCGGTACGATTTCATCAGCTTCGTGCGTGTACCATGCATCAGCACCTTCCTTGCGGAACAATTCCGATACGGCATGAATAAAATCGCCATCGATGATGGGTTTTTGGCAATCTTCACAATAGAAAATCGGAATCGGCACACCCCACAAACGCTGACGGGAAATGCACCAGTCGCTGCGCTCGCGCACCATGGAGGTGATGCGGTCTTCGCCCCAGGCAGGCATCCATTTTACTTCCCCGATGGCTTTGACGGCTTCTTCTTTGAAGCTGTCTACCGAGCAGAACCATTGGTCGGTAGCACGGAACAACACCGGTTTTTTGCAACGCCAACAGTGCGGGTATTGGTGAACAATCTTTTTCATTGCAAGCAAAGCACCCGTTTTATCCATGTGAACAGCAATGGCTTTGTTCGCTTCGTCAGTTGTCATACCGGCACAAATTTCACCCGCTTCTTCGGTCATGTGGCCGGTGCTGTCCACCGGTACACACATACCGATTTGCGGGTAATTTTTGCACACGTTAAAGTCATCCACACCGTGACCGGGAGCCGTATGAACACAACCGGTGCCGCTTTCCAGGGTGACGTGGTCACCGACAATAATGAGCGATTCACGGTCCAAGAAAGGATGCTTGGCTGTCATGAGTTCGAGTTCTTTGCCGGTAAAGTTTTTCAGTACTTGATATTCGGTAATGCCTGCGGCAGCCAACGTTTCTTCTGCTAAGGCTTCGGCTAAAATGTAAATTTCGTCACCGCATTGTACGGCTTGATACGTATAGTTCGGACCCAAACAAATGGCCAAGTTCGCCGGCAAGGTCCACGTGGTTGTTGTCCAAATCACAAAAGAGGTTTTGGCAACGTCAATACCCGCTGCCGACAAAACACCTTTGTCGTCTTTGACAGGGAATTTTACGTACACGGAATAGCAGGGGTCCTCGGCGTATTCGATTTCAGCTTCCGCCAAAGCCGTTTGACATTCCGAGCACCAATACACGGGTTTTAAGCCTTTGTAAATATACCCTTTTGTCGCCATTTCACCGAAAATTTCGATTTGGCGCGCCACGAAGTCATTGGTTAAAGTGAGGTACGGTTTTTCCCAATCACCCAACACACCCAAACGTTTGAATTGGTTGGTTTGGTCTTGCACATAACTAAGCGCAAAATCGCGGCAAATCCCGCGCAGTTCGACCGGCGGCATGGACAAAGCGTTTTCCACGCCCGCTTTGGCACGGGCTTTGAGTTCAATCGGCAGGCCGTGCGTATCGAACCCCGGTACAAACGGAGATTGATAACCGGACATATTGCGATAACGCACAATCATATCTTTGATAATTTTGTTAAGTGCCGTACCGATATGGATATTACCGTTGGCATACGGAGGACCGTCGTGCAACACATACTTGGGTTTGCCGGCGTTTTTCTCCATGAGTTTTTCGTACAGTTTGTTTTGTTCCCATTCTGCCAACATTTGCGGTTCCCGTTGCGGCAATCCGGCACGCATGGGAAATTCGGTTTGCGGCAAGTTTAAGGTTTGGTTGTAATCTTGCTGTTGCATGTGCATATCTCCTGTAAGGTTATTTTTTCTTCCTGAAAAAGCCACGCGGAGCTTTTTCCTCATCGTCGTCGGTGTCATCTTCGATACGGTAATCTTCGCCGAATTTTAAATCGGCAAAGCGAGAAAGCGGTTGCTGTTCTTCTTGCGATTGCAAAGGCGCTGCAACGTCTTCTTCCTCCACGGGGGCAACCGTAACAACTTCTTCTGCCGCTTCGGTTGAAGATACTTCTTCCACTTCGGGCAATACGTTGATTTGTGCCAAATGTTCTTTATACATGGTGAGCATTTGTTGCTTAAACTGTGATACCTCACGGCGAACGCGTTCGAGTTCTTGTTGTTGCGCGCCAATTTGTTTTTTGGCTTCTTCTTCAATTTCTTTGGCGCGCAGTTGTGCTTCCTCTATGATGAGAGCGGCTTTTTCTTCCGCTTCGCGCAAGGCGGTATCACCGGCGCGTTGAGCGTTGAGCAATGCTGCGCGGATGCTGTCCTCGTCGTTGCGGTATTCTGCCAACTTATCGGCCAACAATTTCAATTTTTGGTTGGCTTCCTCATTGTCTTTTCGGTATTGTTCGAGCGTTTCCACACATTCGTCAATAAAATCGTCCACTTCTTCTGCGCGATACCCTCTGCCGCGCGTGAATTCTACGTGACGGATTTCTTCCAATGTCATCATACAACCGTTCCTCCTCATTACGAATTAAATAAAGCGCTTTATACTGACAAACAAACGTCCTTTTTTGGTGGGCGGGCCAAGTTTATCTACCATAAAGCGACCGCCGCCCCGTACCGAAAGCACGTCATTTTCGCGTACTTCTTGCGATACCGAAAGGCAAGGCATGTGGTTTAGGGATACCAAACCCGCGGCAATTTTGCGCGCCGCATCTTCACGCGACGTGCGCAAGGCAACTTTGAGCACAGCGTCCAAACGCGGTGATGCCACGGTGTCCTGCCATTCTTCAAAGCGGCGCTGTACCGAAAGCGTACCGCTAAACGGCACTTGAACTTTGACACCCTCCCTGCCGACTTTGGTTACCGATTCGGCTACAAAATCTGCCAACTCCTCACACACAAAGACGACGGTTTGTCCCTTGTCACATACAATATCGCCGATTTTTTCGCGTTTTAAACCAAGGGATAACAAAGCACCCAAAAAATCACGATGCGTGAGTGCTGCTGTTTTACGATAAAAAAATCCTATTGCCGTAATCGGGAAAATATCTGCTTGCGGTGGTAAGAACGAGGGAAACACGCCCAAGAAAACGCGTTCTGCCCCTTCGTAGCCGCCGAAAAAGCAAAAATTTTGCTCACCCTTTTCACGCAAGACAGCCCGTGCCACTGCTTGTCGATGTTCATCCAAAAAACCGACAAAGCGGGGACACGAGCGCCACTCACACAACTGACAAGCATCGTCTATTCTTGCACGCAGTAAAGCGTCTTCTTCTGACAAATCAGAAGTAAAGGCCATTGTTTTCGAGTTCGTCTAACAAATCACCCATAAAGCCCACGTTGTACGGGGTAATGATATAGGTGCAGTTGGCTACTTTTTTGATTTGACCGTTGTTGGCATATGCCACACCGCTTAAAAAGTCCAAAATGCGACGAGCTACGTCTTTGTTGGAAGATTCTAAATTGAGTACGACCGTGCGTTTGGCATTCAAGTGGTCGGCAACCGCGCTGGCATCGTCAAAACGTTCCGGTTTGACAAGTACCACTTGTAATTGAGCCGTGGCGTGAATGTTTACCACTTTGTTGTTTTTGCGAGGAGCATCTGTTTCCGCTTGCGTTTCCGGAGCACGAGTAACAAAATCGTTTTCCGTTTCGATTACGGTTTCTTCTTGGTCGCCGAATAATCCTTCCAATTTTTCTAAAAAGCCCATTTTCTTTTCCTCCTGCTTATTGATAATCTCTTTTCCCAAAAAGGGACGAACCGATTCTTACCATTGTGGAGCCTTCCAAAACAGCTTCCACATAATCCGATGACATACCCATGGACAGAATATCCATACTTACATTATCTACAAATTTGCCCCGAATGTCAATAAACAGTTTGCGCATTTGTGAAAAAATTGCTCTTTTTTTTGCTTCTTCGGTGAAAATCGGTGGGATTGTCATGAGTCCACATATCCGAATCCCTGAAAATGCTGAGATTTTCCACAAAAATTCTTCCAAATATTCGGGAGAAACGCCGGATTTGCTTTCCTCGCCGCCGATATTGACTTCTACCAACACATCGACAACACCTTTTTCGGTGTTTTGTGCGGCTTTGGAAACGGCTTCGGCAAGGTGAACACTGTCGATGGATTGTATCATATCCACTTCGCCGACAATGCGACGCACTTTATTGGTTTGCAAATGACCGATAAGATGTTTCTCCACACCGCTTAACAACAATTTGTCTTTTTTTTCTAAAAACTCTTGCACACGGTTTTCACCAATGCAAGTGACACCTGCCGACAAGGCGGCATTGATACGTTCGGGAGAAACGGTTTTGGTCACTGCCATTAAGGTGACATCTTCTCTGTTTCTGCCTGCTTTGACACAAGCCTCTGCCAAACGTTCTTCAATGCGTTTGAGGTTTTCTTGTACCTGTAAGGCATCAACGGACCAGTTTTCCGTCATACAAATTCTCCCCTTGTATTACAATCTTGTCGTATAAGCGCAAATAGCTCTTATCCTCTTTCTTTTCGCAAACGGAATATCCTTTTTCCTCATTGTGATAAATGACCTGGATTTTACGAAAACGAATGCTGTTACCCGCTTGTATGAAAACGCCCGCTTCGTCCTGTTCGTTAAACTGAATAGCTTCATCCGGCACGCGCAAACCGTCGATTCGTTTGAAACGAATTTCAATCTGTTCACGTCGCACCGTGGAAAGTGACGAGGACATGTGCATACACTGTAACACCACGGCGGCACGGTCGTCTGCCGATTTATTGACCGCTACCACGCGCATAGGCAACGGTTCGTTTTGAACAAAGGGCATAACTACTTCAATTTGCATGTCTTTTTTGAGCGTGGTGATACGGTCCAGCGGTAAAATACATGTAAGATACCA
This sequence comes from Acutalibacteraceae bacterium, assembly GCA_045578425.1. Classification (GTDB taxonomy): domain Bacteria; phylum Bacillota; class Clostridia; order Oscillospirales; family Acutalibacteraceae; genus RGIG3009. Next base: position 15,094 of record JAZNKF010000032.1, on the reverse strand, counting down.
CTCGTAGTCACCGACCACTTTGCCGATACATGTTCCGCCAAGCGGTGCCGGTTCTGCGCTCAGTACCGTTTCCAAATCGGAAACGGTAAGTGATTCCACTTTGTCGGTTTTTAACATACCTTCGAAGCCATCGGTATCGGCAACAAAATACCCCGCAACCGGTGAAGAAACCGTAGCCGTAGAACGTTTGAACGTACCCTCTAATTCCTGTTTTTCTTGTTTCAACGCCACAATGCGCGCGTTAAAATTTTCTTCTTTACCGATAGTGAGTTGCTTTTTATTTAATAACGTCAGCAATTTAACTTGTAAAGCATTAATACCTTCGTACGCTGCTGCCTCGGTTGCCCGCGATAAAGACAACCACGTTTCTTTAATCTGTTGATTAATACCGGATAAATTCGCACGATTACTGGTGCCTTGCGCATTGATAAATTCCAGTGCTTTAATTTCTTCATCCAGCAGTTCCCATTGTTGCTGTTTTAAGGCATCATTCACCGTGGGAAACACTGCCGCAATTTGTCCGTTTTTGGAAATACGGTTACCGTTTTCCACGGTATAAAACAAATATCCGTTGGTTTGTTGTTGAATGACCGCCTCATCGCGATAAATCATACCGGTCGTCTTGAAGGTATCGTACGCCGTTTCATTTTCGGCAGTCACCGTTTCCAGTGTAGAGGCAAAAATCAAATAGCCTTGAACGCCCACATACAACAACAGTATCAAAGAGGCAACACCTACCAAAATGCGCTTTGTAACACTGTTCATCGTGCTTATTTCTCCTTTCTCAAAAAATCACGGCACCGCGTGAGTGCAGTTGTCAAAGGGTCGTCATCCATATACAACGGTTCCAACCATTCTTGATGGCGAAACCACGAAAGTTGCCGTTTGGCATACCGTCGCGTACCTTGTTGTAACGCCGACAAGGCTTGTTCCCGTGTGATTTTCCCTTCCAAGTAGGGGACAATTTCTTTGTAACCAATGGCTTGTTGCACGGTGTCCGTGTGGGGCTGTTGCCACAACCACGCGGTTTCCTGTTCCAAACCGTTATCCAGCATAATTTGAGCACGGCGATTAATACGCTCATATAGGGTGGCACGGTCACGATATTCTAAACGAAATCCGCACAAGCGGTACGGGGATTCCACACGGCGGGAGGCAGCGTTTTGTTCGCTGACAGTTCTCCCCGTGGTTTCATACAATTCCAAAGCACGGATAATACGACCATGGTCATTAGGGTGCAAGCGCGCTGCGGTTTGTGCATCCACTTGTGCCAACTGCTCCAACAACACAGCAGAGCCTTCTGTTTCCAAACGAGTTTTCAAACGTTCCCGTATTTCACGGTTGTCTGTTTGCTCTTGATATTGTAAATTTTCCGTTACTGCTTGGATATACAAGCCCGTACCGCCGCACAGCACCGGTATTTTACCGCGCCGGCAAATATCGGCAATCACACGGTGTGCATCGACTGCGTATTTTGCTACGCTGTACGAAGCACTGACCGGTAAAAAGCCAAGCAAGTGGTGAGGAATCCCTTGTTGTTCTTCTAAAGTGGGGCGAGCGGTACCAATATGCAAGGTTTCGTACACCTGCATAGAATCGGCAGAAACGACTTCCCCGTCAAGATGACGGCAAAGTTCTACTGCCAACGTTGTTTTGCCGGAAGCAGTAGGACCCGCAATAACAATCAGCGGTATGGTTTGTTGTTTCATACAATTCGTCCAAACTGTTTTTCGATTTCTTTTTTGGTCAATTCAAAGCACACCGGTCTACCGTGGGGACAAGTGCGAATATCATCATGAAGTAATATCCGCTCTGCCAAAGATTGTCGCTCCTTTGGTGTACTTTGATTACCGGCTTTTACAGCGGCACGACATGCCACCGAATGATAAATCCAATCCAAGCGGTCAGTGGTAATTTCTCGTTTGCCCGACAGCAAACCGCCCGCAATTTCGCGCAGACTTTCGGCAATGCCGCCGTCGGCTAACACCATAGGAACAGCGCGTACAAGCAACGTATTCCCACCGAATTCTTCCACCTCAAAGCCCGCTTGTTCCAAAGATTCCTGTACTTCGGTCAACGCGCCGAACTCTTCACGGCTGAGAGAAACCGTAAGCGGTGCGAGCAACATTTGCGAATCTGTGTGTGCGGTGTTTTTGAGTTCGTTATACAACAACCGTTCGTGTGCGGCATGTTTGTCAATAAAATAGACAGATTCTTTCCATTGCGCCACAATGTATGTTTGCAACACTTCACCGATAACCTGCACGGGTTCTTGCTCAATTTCGGGTAGCAGCGCTACTTCTTCCATTATTACTGTTTCTTGTTTTACGGGTGGTTGTTCCGGTTCCTTTTTTGTCGGAGCAGACTCAAAAAATGTAAGCGGAGTGGTATCGCGGAGCACTTTCCCGCTTGTCGGCAACGGGCGCCGCGGCATGGCGGGACGTTGTTCGATAGGTTCTTCCCTTTGTTGAGCCGCTTGCTTTGCAAAATGATGTGCAGTGGAACGAACAGGTGTAGACGGTGTAACTGTCGGTTGCGATTGCGGGGGACGTACAGGGGTGGTCGGCAAGCTTGCTTGACGCTTTTCCGTGTTGCCCAGCAGCGCTGTTTGCACACCGTAATACACCGCATCAAAAATAGGTTTTTCATTCACAAAACGCACTTCGATTTTGGCGGGATGAACATTGACATCCACCGTTTGCGGCGGAACATCAATGCACAACACGCACGCAGGGAATTTGCCTGCCATGACAGCGCCTTTATAGGCTTGTTCCAATGCTGCCATAGCCGTGCGCGTCTTGACATACCGTCCGTTAATAAAGAAGTGTTGCATGGTGCGATTAGCACGGCTGTTTTCGGGTTTGCAACTGTATCCGTGCACCCGCACACCATCTAACGTGTAGTCTACCTCCAACAACGCTTTGGCAAATTCACGTCCCAAAACCGCGTGAATACAGGAATCTAATTTCCCGTCACCGGGGGTGAGTAATTCTTCCCGTCCTTCACGAATGAAACGGAACGAGATTTCGGGATGCGACAAAGCCAAGCGGTCTACCACACCGGCAACGGCATTGGCTTCGCCGACATCTTTTTTTAAGAACTTCATACGAGCCGGAACGTTATAAAACAGATCTCGTATACAAATAGTCGTGCCGCGAGGACATCCCGCATCGGAAAGCGAGATTTCTTCCCCGCCTTCCAACACATAGCGTGTGCCTGCCAGTTCCTCTTCGGTGCGGGTAATCAGTTCCACGCGTGAAACGGCTGCAATAGATGCCAAAGCCTCGCCGCGAAAACCCAATGTTTGAATGGAATTTAAGTCTTGTTCGGTTTTGATTTTGCTGGTGGCGTGACGTAAAAAGGCAGTAGGTACATCCTCACGGGAAAAACCGCAACCGTTATCGGTGATACCGATATACGAAACGCCGCCGTTTTGAATTTCTACCGTGATGGTATCGGCACCGGCATCGATGGCGTTTTCCACCAGTTCTTTCACAACCGATGCGGGACGTTCCACCACTTCACCGGCAGCAATCAATTCTGCGGTATGTTTGTCCAACACTTGTATCCGTGCCATAAAGTCACACCTCCTTTATTCTTCAATATTTTTGAGCTTCACTGTTTAGTTCATACAACACTTGCATCGCTTCAATCGGTGTCAGCACGTTAACATCCAAATCTTTTAAACGCTGCAACAAGTCATTGTTTTCTTGCGGTAAAAGCAAGAGTTGCCCTTCTTCGGTTTCGGGTAACCGTTCCCCTTTGACAAAGGGAACACCGGTGTCCAATTCTTTTAAAATTTCCTTAGCGCGAATCACCACGTCGTCCGGCACACCGGCTAACTTTGCCACTTCAATACCGTAGCTTTCGTCCGCAGGACCACGCACGATGCGACGCAAGAAGGTGATGTCATCGCCATGCTTTTTAACGGCAACATTATAGTTTTTCACGCCTTCTTGTTCGTTTTCCATCACGGTTAATTCGTGATAGTGTGTGGCAAACATGGTTTTGGCACCAATATAGCGGGGATTTGCCACGTGTTCCAACACGGCGCGCGCAATGCTCATACCGTCAAAGGTAGAGGTACCTCGACCGATTTCGTCAAAGATAATCAAGCTGTTAGCGGTGGCATTTTTTAAAATAGCTGCCACTTCACTCATTTCCACCATAAACGTGGATTGTCCCGATGCCAAATCGTCCGATGCACCCACGCGGGTGAAAATGCTGTCTACAATGCCAATGGTAGCGCTGTCGGCAGGTACAAAACTGCCGATTTGTGCCATCAACACAATGATTGCCGTTTGGCGCATAAAGGTGGATTTGCCTGCCATGTTGGGACCGGTAATCATAGCTACGCGGTTGTCATGATTATCGAGCAAAACATCGTTGGGAACAAACGGTGCGCGTTGTAACGCTTCCACCACCGGATGACGACCGTTTTTAATGTTGATAACGCCGTTCATATCAATAACCGGACACACATAGTTACGTGCCACTGCTACTTGGGCAAAAGAACACAACACGTCCAAACGTGCCACGGCATCTGCCGTTTTTTGGATGCGGTCCAGCCGTTCGGCGGCGGCTGTGCGCACTTCTTGGAACAAAGCATATTCCAAAGCGGCGGCACGGTCTTTGGCACCCAGCACGCGCGTTTCCAAATCTTTTAAATCTTGCGTAATATACCGTTCGGCATTTGCCAACGTTTGTTTGCGTATGTAATGTTCAGGCACTTGGTCGGCATAACTACGGGAAATTTCAATATAGTAGCCAAAAACGCGGTTATATCCGATTTTCAGCGTTTTAATACCTGTTTTTTCTTTTTCGGCGGTTTCAATGCGTGCCAAGATGCCTTTGCTGTCTTCCATAATCAAACGCAGTTCATCCAACTCGGCATGATAACCGCTGCGTATCATGCCACCTTCGCGCACGGTCAACGGCGGTTCATCGTCAATGGCACGTTCAATCCAATCCACTAAATCCGAAAGCGGGTCGATGTTTTCGCGGATTTCGCTAAGCAACGCTCCGTTTATACCAACAAGGCGTTCTTTGAGCGGTGCCATGTTTTGCAGCGTTTGACCGAGCGCACGCACTTCCCTGGCATTGGCGCTACCATACACCACACGCGTCATAATGCGTTCTACGTCGTGGATATGCGTGAGTAATTCTTGCAATTCTTCCCGTAACATCGCATCGTGCACCAGTTCGCTTACTGCGTTTTGACGGCGGGTAATGTGTGCCGGATGCAACAGGGGTTGTTCAATCCAATTGCGAATGAGGCGTTTGCCCATGGCGGTGCGCGTTTTATCCAGCACGCCTAACAAGGAACCGCGTTTTTCTTTGTTACGCATGGTTTCGAGCAATTCCAAATTACGACGGGCAGTCAAATCCAACCGCATGTACTGTTCGTCGGAATAGACATCCAACTGTGTCATGCGTTCCACACCTGTCATTTGTGTCATATACAGATAATGCAAAGAGCAGCCAAGCGCCCGTACGGCAAGTGCTGAATCTTGCAACTGCAGTTCTTCCAAGGATGCTTTATGAAAATGCTCTAGAATAGCTTCTACGGCGGCAGGATAATCAAAGCACACTAACTCGGCTTGTTCGGGCGGAACTCCCAAACGGTCGGTCATGAAAGTGACCGTTTCGCTATGTGCCATTAAGGTGTCGTTGAGCAAAATTTCACGCGGGGAAAATCGTCCCAGTTCGTTTTGAAAACGCGGCAAAACATCCTCACCGCAAAGTTGCGATACATGCAAAGCACCGGTAGAAATATCGACAAAGCAAACACCGATTTGCGATAATACTTCATCCGCATAGGCGACACACAAAAAGTTGTTGCGCGCTTCATCCAGCATGCTGCCCTCAATGACAGTACCCGGCGTGATAATGCGCACAACATCCCGTTTGACCAAACCTTTTGCCAAAGCAGGGTCTTCGGTTTGTTCGCAAATGGCCACTTTATACCCACGATTGACTAATCGTGCAATATAGCTTTCACAACTGTGGAACGGCACGCCGCACATGGGAGCGCGTTCTTCGAGCCCGCAATCCTTGCCGGTTAAAACGAGTTCCAATTCCTGTGAAGCAATTTTGGCATCTTCAAAAAACATTTCATAAAAATCGCCCAAGCGGAAAAACAAAATACATTGCGGGTGCTGGCTTTTAATATCCAGATATTGTTGCATCATGGGTGTGAGTGAAGCCATGCCGTCACCTCCTTTTTAAACGTCTTTGAAAATTAATGACAACCGCCGCAACTGCTGCAGTTGCCGCTGCAATTATGCTCGTCGTATTCGTCGGGGTTCATGCCTTGTGCCGCCATATTCACAATAGCGCCGATACCGTTAATGATTTTGTCCATTGCTGTTTTGGCTTCGTTATATGCCGCCATAGAGGGATTTGCCATAACGCGGGCATATACTTCACGGATTTCTTTGTTGAGTTCTTTGAGTTTTTCTTCATCCTTATCTTCTTTGGCAGTTTCGCTGTTGATTGCCATTCTTTTCAAGTTGAATTCGCCAATCAAAGCTTGTAATTCGGCATCTTCATCCGCAGCGGTTTGCGCTGCTTGCAAACGGATAAAGCGTTCATCTTGTTGAATTGCGTGACCTAATTCTTTTGCCATTTCTAAAATACGTTCCATTTGTAAAAATCTCCTCTTATTTTATTTCGCCGGTGAGAACATAGTTGCGCGCACCGGTTATACGCACTGTAACATATTGACCGATACGGTCGGCTCCGCCGTTTACCCGCACAATGCTGTTGTCCGGCAAGCGCGCTTCCACGCAATCGCCCGTTTGTTGTTCCAGCAATGCGCGTTGCTCCGTACCGACAAGTTGCTGCAACCGTTTTGCCGATAACGTTTCTTGCAAAGACGTCATTTCGGTAAACCAAGCGGTTTTTTCTTTTGCGGAAATCGGGTCCGGCATTTTTGCTGCCGGTGTCCCCTCCCGCGGTGAAAAAATGAAAGTAAAGAGTGAGGCAAATCCCACCGTTTTTATCAAATCCAGCGTTTGTTCAAAGTCTTCTCGCTGCTCGGTGGGGAAACCGACGATAACATCACTGGTAAACGTGATGCCGGGTATTACCTTTCGCGCATAATCAATCAGTTCCAAATACTGTTCGCGCGTATACCCACGATTCATGGCTTTAAGCACACGATTGCTCCCCGATTGGAAAGGTAAATGAAAATGGCGCGATACCTTTTTGCATGCGGCGATGGTATCAAATAATTCCCGAGTGGCATCTTTGGGGTGAGAGGTCATAAACCGAATGATAAAATCACCCTCGACTGCATTGATACGGCGCAACAGTTCGGGGAACGTAACGCCATGCGATTCCCCCTTGCCGTAAGAATTGACGTTTTGACCAAGCAAAGTAATTTCCTTGTACCCTTGCGCCGCCAACTGCCGCACTTCCGCCAAAATATCGTCGGGATGGCGGCTGCGTTCGCGGCCGCGCACATACGGTACAATACAGTAAGTGCAAAAATTATTGCAACCGTACATAATTGGTACAAACGCTTTGAACCCACCGTCGCGTACGGCAGGGATGCCCTCGGCAATGACACCGTCACAGTTGGGTATTTCTACCACACGGCGAGAGCCAAGCAACACGTTTGCCATCAGTTCCGGTAATCGATGTTGCACGTGTGTACCGAAAACCAATCCCACAAACGGATAACTGTTATAAATCTTTTGGGCAATATGCTCTTGTTGCACCATACAACCGCACAATGCAATTAACAAATGTGGTTTACGGCGTTTGAGAGCTTTGAGCGCCCCCACATTGCCAAACACTCTGTCTTGTGCGTGCTCGCGCACGGCACACGTGTTAAACAAGATAAAGTCAGCCTCTTCCGGTGTTTCGGTAAAGCCAAAACCCATTTGAGAAAGCAAGCCTTTCATACGTTCGGAGTCCGAAACGTTTTGTTGGCAACCGTAGGTGCGCACAAAAGCCAGCGGCTGCGAGAGCTCATTACGCGCCGCATAATAGGCGCGTACTTTTTCTATGTAAGGACGTTGTTTTTCCAATTCTTTCGGCGAAACAACACGAATGTCGGACATAGTATTTCTCCTTAGATATAATTATACTCAGTATACCAAATTTCTTTATGTTATTCAACCTTTTATTGCCTGCTTTATAAAAAAATAAAAAAAGTATTTATTTTTTTTATGAAAAGCAATATAATAAGAAATATCGGGAGGACTGAAAAATGGAACAACGCTTTTTGGAAGATATCAGGCGCATACATTTTGTAGGCATTGGCGGTTCGGGCATGAGTCCGCTGGCAGAAATATTACACGCCAAAGGATACACCATCACCGGTTCCGACGTGAACGAATCGGACAACGTCGACCGTATGCGGCGATTAGGTATTACGGTTCATTTACCGCAAGCTGCAGAAAATATCGGTGATGCTCAGTTGGTGGTCTACACCGCCGCCGTATCCGCAGACAATCCCGAACTATGCGCTGCCAAAAAACGCGGCATTCCTCTTATGGAACGTGCCAAACTGTTGGGCGCGTTATCCCGAAATTTCAAAAACACGGTAGCCGTTGCCGGAACGCACGGCAAAACCACCGTTTCTTCCATGATTTCGCAAATTTTACTGCAAGCAGGTCATGAACCGTCAGTGTTTATCGGTGGTCGGCTCCCTCTTATCGGTGCCAATGGTCATGCGGGCAATAATGATACTTTTGTGTGCGAAGCGTGTGAATTCAAAGACCATTATTTGGAGATGACACCTGCCGTTTCGGTGATTTTGAACGTGGACGCTGACCATTTGGATTATTTTGGCAGTTTGGACAACGTGATTGCTTCTTTTAGGCGTTTTGCTCTACAAACAACCAACACGTTGATTGTCAATCGTGACGATGAGAATGCTCGAAAAGCCGTGGAAAAATTAACCCACACCGATATTATTTGGTATGGTACTTCCGAGGACTGTGATTGGTATGCAAAGAATATCACTACCCACAACGGCGCGTATGGATGCTATGATTTATACCATTGCGGCGAAAAGGTGACTACCGTTCGTTTGGGCGTTCCCGGCAAGCATAACGTGTTAAATTCCGTAGCCGCGAGCATAGCAGCAGCCCTTTGCGGTGCCACCACCGAAGAAATTGTGAGTGGGTTGCGCGATTTTCACGGTGCAGGACGGCGGTTTGAATTTTTGGGTACCGTAAACGGTGTTACCATTGCTGATGACTATGCTCACCACCCCACCGAAATTGTTGCCACCTTAACGGCGGCAAAATCGTTACCGCACAAACGGGTGTGGGCAATTTTTCAACCGTTTACGTTTTCCCGTACGGCACGTCATTTGGAAGAATTTTCCGATGCCCTTTCGCTTGCCGACTGCGTGGTTGTCAGCGATATTATGGGTTCACGCGAGAAAAACGAATGGGGTGTTTCGTCTGAACAAATCACCCAGCGCATCCCCCACGCGCACTACCTTGCCACGTTTGATGAAATCAGCGAATTTGTCGCAAAAAATGCCAAAGAAGGCGATTTGGTACTCACCATGGGTGGCGGAGACGTTTATAAGTGTGCACGACAAATCAAAAAATTGTTGGAACAATAATTGAAGACATAGCAAATCCCCGTCCGACGAAAAGTCGGGCGGGGATTTTTTGTTACTGTGCGTTAGGGTTTACACTACCATACCGTTTTTCACAGTGTAATATTTGCCGTTGTAGGCTACTTTTCCGTTTTTGGTAAAGTCCACAGCACCGTCTTTGACATAATACCAATTGCCGTTGCTGTATTGCACCAACGTGGTGTCAAATACCACTTTCCCCTTTACCAGGTGATAGTATTTTCCGCCATAGTAGAACAATCCGCTTTCGGTAAAGTCCACGGCTCCCTTTTCCACATAGTACCAATTACCGTCACCGTGCAACACCAAGGTGGTATCAAACACAACTTTACCGCTTGCCAGGTGCCACCATTTGCCGTCATAGTAGAACAAGCCTTTTTGCGTAAAGTCGACGGCACCGCCTTCGACGTAGTACCAGTTTTTGTCGGTGTGTAGCACCAAGGTGGTATCAAACACCACTTTTCCTTTTACCAAGTGCCACCATTTACCACTGTAATTGAACAATCCGTTTTGCGTAAAGTCCACGGCACCACCTTCGACGTAGTACCAGTTCTTATCACCGTGCAACACCAACGTGGTATCGAACACGACTTTGCCTTTTACCAAGTGCCACCATTTACCGCTGTAATTGAACAGTCCGTTTTGCGTAAAGTCCACGGCACCGTTTTCAACATAATACCAGTTGCCGTCACCGTGCAACACCAACGTGGTGTCAAACACGACTTTGCCGTTTACCAAGTGGTACCATTTGCCACCATAATAGAACAAACCGTTTTGTGTAAAGTCGACCACACCGTTTTCGACATAATACCAGTTTTTGTCACCGTGTAAAACCAGCGTGGTATCCGCTACCTTTTTACGGTTGACAATATGATACCATTTACCGTTTTCGTTATATAGATAATTTCCGTTCGGGTAAGCAACCGCGCCACAACGATTGCAAGTGGTATCGGCATTGTTTTGGTAGATATGTTCCGCTTGACCGGAGCAACTTTCGTAATACCACACAGCAGTAGTCAACGAATCGTTGCCGTAGTTATCAATGTCTATTGCTTCTTTTTGTACTTTGGTACCGGTGTAATACACCGTGCTTAACTCGGTACAATCATAGAACGCATCGGTACCAAATTTTGTAACACCAACGGGAATGGTAATGGAGGTAAGCGCGCTGCAACCGGAAAAAGCATAACTACCAAGATACGTTACCTTGTTTGGAATAATAACAGAGGTAAGAGCTCTGCACTTATAGAAAGCACCGTGACCAATACTCGTCACACTATTGGGAATGGTAACCGAGGTAAGACCGCTGCAACTCGCAAAAACTCGATTGCTTATACTTGTTACACTGCTCGGAATCGTGACAGAAGTAAGAGCTTTACAAGCTGAAAAAGCATACTCACCGATACTTATTACACTGTTCGGAATGGTGACAGAGGCAAGGCTGTTGCAATCATAAAACGCCGAATTACCAATACTTTTCACGCCATTGGGAATAACGACAGAAGTAAGGCCTCTGCAACCGGAAAAAGCATTGTTGCCAATACTTGTCACGCTGTTGGGAATCGTAATCGCAGTAAGGCTTTTACAGGAATAAAACGCCGAATCGCCAATGCTCGTTACACGGTTAGTAAGGATAACAGTCGGAAGCTTTTGACAATCATAAAAAGCATACTTACCAATACTTCCCGTTCCGGTAACAACCACCTCTTCCAAGAAATAAGGAACATAAGAAAGGTTCAAAGAATAGTTCTCTGCACCAAAGATATAACCAAAATGTGTTGCACCGGTTCCGTCCGCTTTTTCGCCGATAAACGGGAGTGTCATAGTTTTAATGTTACTGCAAGAACGGAAGGCGGCTTTTCCGATATTGGTTACGCCTTCACCAATAGTAACGGAAGTAAGACCGCTGCAATACTCAAAAGCACTTTTGCCAATGCTCGTCACACTGTTTGGAACGGTAATAGAGGTAAGCGTACTGCAATAGTAAAAGGCGGAATCGCCTATGCTCGTTACACCATCAGGAATGGTAACAGAAACAAGACCATCGCAATTATAAAAAGCATAGTCGGCAATACTGCTTGAACCGGTAACGACCACTTCTTTGAGCGAAGTGGGAACACAAGAAACATTGGCAGAATAGTCATCTGCTCCAAAGATATAACCAAAATGTGTCGCACCGGTTCCATCCGCTTTTTCGCCAACAAACGGAAGCGTAATCCTTTCAAGATAGTTACAATCTTTAAAAACGCCCTTACCTAGGCTTGTTACGCTGTCGGGAACAACATAAACCGAACTGAGATTACCGTTCGGATACTGAATGAGCGTTGTTTTGCCTTTGTTAAACAACACACCGTCAGCAGAGGAATACTGCGTATTCTCAGCATCAACGTCTATGGCACCAAGGTTATCGCAATTTGAGAAAGCAGCATCGCCAATGTACGTCACGCTTTGGGGAATGGTAACAGAAAGAAGCGTGTCGCAGTTATAGAAAGCGTGAGGGCCAATGCTCGTTACACCATCAGGAATGGTAATGGAAGCAAGAGCGGTACAATCGTAAAAAGCGTTGTAATCAATACTTTCTAAACTGTTAGGTAGAGTGATGGAGGTAAGTCCGCTGCATCCTCTGAAAGCAGCACCGCCAATGCTTGTCACACTGTTCGGAAGAGTAATAGAGGTAAGCCCTGTGCAATAGTAGAAAGCCGTGCTTGCAATATTGCTTGAACCGGTAATCACCACTTCTTTGAGCGAAGCGGGGACGCAGTTTTTATTGTATATGTACTCGGACGCACCAAAGATATGCCCAAAATGCGTTGCGCCGGTTCCGTCTGCTTTTTCACCCACAAAGGGAAGCGTAATCTTACCAAGAGTGTTACACCCGGAGAAAACACCTCGCCCCATACTCGTCACGCTGTTTGGGACGATAACGGTAGATTTAAAATAACCAAGACCGCTACAACCGGAAAAAGCATGGCTGCCAATGCTTTTTACTCCGTTTGGAATAGTAATTTCATCAAGATCGCTACATCCTTCAAAAGCAGAATCGCCAATACTCGTCACACTGTTCGGAATAGTAATATTGTCAAGGCTGCTGCAACCGTAAAAAGCAGAATTGCCAATGCTTGTCACGCTGCTCGGGAGAGTAACAGAAGTAAGACCGCTGCAGTTATAAAAAGCTTCATCACCAATACTTGTCACATTGCCCAAAACGGTGACAGATGTGAGGTTTTTACACTTGTAAAAATCTTTGTTAACAATATTGTTTGAGCCGGTAATAACCACTTCTTTCAATGAATTGGGCGGCACATCTGAATACCATGTAGCGAAAATGTGGAGAAAATCTGTTTTGCCGGTTCCATCTGCTTTTTCTCCGACAAAGGGAAGCGTAATCTTTTTAAGGGAGATACACCCTTTAAAAGCACCCGCACCAATACTGGTCACGCTGTCCGGAATAGTGACAGACGTGACACTGCTGCATCTCGCGAAAGCATAATTACTAATACTGGTCACCGTGTCCGGAATGACCAAATCTGTCAACATCGTTCCGTTAAGTAGCAATCTTGAATAATACAAGGGATTAGCTTCTTCATCTGCGAATGTAATTTTGCACCATGCCGCAAGATCGGTGATGTGTACCATCTTTAAATCAAAGCATTGGTAAAACGCATCGTAACCAATTTTCGTCACACTGCTTGGTATGGTAACCGAGGCTAGATTGTCGCAATTTTCAAAGGCTCGGTAACCAATTTCTGTCACACCGTTTAGGATAATGACAGAAGTAAGACTATCACAATTGTTGAATGCATTGGGACCAATATTGTTCGAACCGGTAATAACAACCTGTGTCACCGAAGCAGGAACAGAACCACCAAAAATATAATCAAAATATTTTGAACCGGTTCCGTCCGCTTTTTCACCCACAAACGGGATGGTGATTTTATTAAGACTATTGCAAGCGGAAAAAGCATAGTTTCCAATACTTGTCACGTTTTCCCCAATGGTAACGGAAGTGATATTGTTGCATTTGTGGAAAGAATATTCAGCAATACTGCCCGAACCGGTAATAACAACTTCTTTCAGCGAAGCGGGAACGTAAGACGTATTAGCGGAATAGTCGCTTGCGCCAAAAATATAGCCAAAATATGTTGCGCCGGTTCCGTCTGCTTTTTCGCCGATAAACGGGAGCGTAATTTTCTTAAGCTGACCGCACCCACCGAAAGCTCTAAATCCAACCTTTGTCACACTGTTTGGGATAGTGATAGAGGTAAGGCTGTCACACCAGGAAAAAGCATCTTCACCAATACTCGTTACCGAATAACCGTCAATCGTTGCCGGGATTTCCAGTTCTGTGGCCGAACCGGTGTAGTCGGTAATCGTCACCTCGCCGTTTGCAACGGTGTATCTAAAATCCCCCTCGCTCGCCGCCAAAGCAGTGAATGAGCAACAAGAGATAATTACCACACACATGACCAAAAGAACAAGTATTTTTTTCATTTTTCTTCCTCCCTCAAAAAATAAAAAGTGCGGCTACCGAAGTAACCGCACAAAAAACGCAAACTCCGATAGTTGCGAAACCAATTCAACATAACAGCACGATATGCACCTAACGTTGATGGAATTTGCATTTTTATCAAATTCATACTGTTAGGCACAAAAAGAACGCACTATTCCCTTGTGACCTTGTGCTTGCTTGTTATATTCAATTGGTTTCGCAAACATATTTTACCATATTTACGCCGGAATTGCAATGTTTTTTTGTAGTAATGGCAAGCGGCAGTCTGCGCAAAATAAAAACCCGCCGATGCGAAATTCGCATCGGCGGGTTTGCCTTTACTTATTAGGATTATGCTTGTTCTTCGTCACGGCGTTTTTTGCCCGCAATCAAAGCGGCACCGCCTAAGAACAATCCTACCACAGCGACCGTCGGGAACGGTACGCCGTCTTCCGGACTCGGAACTTCCGTTTCACCAAGTTCTTCGCTGAGGTTCAGCGCAGCAGCATACATTTCTTCAAATGTCATACCGCACAAAGCTTTCGCTTTTTCGTTGATGATAGCGCGTTCCAAATCGCTCAGCGCATCCCAAGCATCTTTGGCTGCAAGAATCGCTTCGTAGTTGGTTTCGTCCACCGTCAAGAAGACGTTGCCGTCTTCGTCGCATGCATACAGCGAAACAAATTCTTCCGCTGCTGCGTTTGCGGCTTTGGCTTCTTCCAACAACTCTTCAAACGTCTTGCCACCGTTTTCGGTAAGCGCGTTGTTGATAGCTTCTTTTTGCTCATCCGTGAAGTTTTCCCAATCGGATTCCGCATCCAAAATGTCTTGGTAGTTATCTACCGTGACATCGGTGATAAGGTCGCCGTTTTCATCGGACAACACTTCATCTTTGAAGGTGTCTTCATCCATCGGTTCGTCCTCACCGGGTTGTTCATCCTCGCCGGGTTGTTCGTCTTCACCGGGTTGTTCGTCTTCGCCGGGTTGTTCGTCTTCACCGG
>JAZNKF010000031.1:0-2093 GCA_045578425.1 Acutalibacteraceae bacterium | reverse complement strand
CTCGAAACATTCGGAAAGGGACTGCAAAGGTATGAACTCTTTTTTAATCCACCAAATTTTTCGAGAACTTTTTTCGAAAAAACTTTCTGTTAAGAACTCTGCAACCGTGTTTGCTTCTCGATTGCGGGTGCAAAGATAAGGTATTTGATTTCAATCTTCCAAACAATTTTTAAACTTTTTTCAAAATATTTTTGACCCACTTTTTCATTCTTTTGAACATCAGCGACTTAACCCAACAACTTTTTTGAGCAATTTTTCGTCCAAATTAGCCACTGAGGGGGCATATAGGGCACAATTCGGCAATTATGAACACGTATTAAACATCGAAAAAATTATTCAAAATCTATCTTTCCGAGCGCGATTTTTGTTTTTCTCGACAAAAATGCGTATATTTGCATTTTGTACAACACTCAAAAAAGATCACAAATTATGAAAATGCGCTATATATTATATATAGGTATGGTTTTGGCGACCGTAGCGTGCGCCCCCACCACCACTCAAAGCGAGCCTAATTTGGAGCACGGCGACATTCTCTTTCAGGTTTTCAAGCCGAGCGATTTCGCAGCTGCGGTCGAAGGCGTGGCGGTCGGACGCGACAACATCAGCTACTCGCACGTGGGTCTGCTCTCGATCAACGAGAACGACACAACCGTGATCGAGGCGGTATTTAAGGGAGTGCGCGAGGTTACGCTCGACCACTACCTCGGCAATTCGGATACCATCGAAGGTCGTCCCGTAGTTACCGTTGCGCGCGTCAAGCCCGAATTCCGTCATCTGCGTACGGCAGCCGTGGAGCGCGCACGCGAATATATCGGTTGTTCGTACGACTTTGTTTTCAGCCCTGTGAACGACTCGATCTATTGTAGCGAGTTGGTTGCGCTGGCATATCTCGATGAAGATGGTCGCTCGATTTTCTCGACCGTGCCGATGTCGTTCCGCAATATGCAGACGGACGAGATCGACTCGACGTGGATCAAACATTTCGAGGAGTATGGCGCCGAAGTTCCCGAAGGTGTCGCAGGCACCAACCCCTCACAAATGTCGTGCGACGAGGTGATTGAGGAGGTTTATAGGTTCTTCTAAATACCACAAAAATTAGAATATTTAAAACCTTAAAATTATTGTTTGATCAGTAATATTACAAAAATAAAGAATGAGCCTATGAAGCATTGACAAATAAAGGCATATAAATAAAAAGCGTTAGCTTGTATTCTTGTTCTTGAAAATCGCCAAATTTCAAAGAGCACCAAGAGTAAAGGTTAATGCTCACGCTACTTTACGGCGTGGGCTTTACTCGTATATGGTGCTCGGTGTTTGGCGATACCTCAAGAACATAGACGAAGTTTAGTCCGCGTTTTTTATTTGCCTATACCTACGAAATATGGACTACTACTCAACTAATTTTCAAATAATATTACAATAACGACTATGAAATCAAAAACAACAGCCTATATACTACTAATTTTCTTGGGTGCACTTGGAGCGCATCGCTTTTATATTGGAAAAATCGGCTCTGGTTTATTATACCTATTCACATTTGGTCTATTGGGAGTGGGAATATTAATCGACCTCTTTACACTCGGGAGTAAAGTCGATATGTACAATGCTTTATACTCTAATAGGGGAGGTGCGGGCAATGTAAATAACATTATTATTAACACAGCCTCACCAAACGAAAAAGCAAATCAGCCAAAATAGACAAGCGGTTGTCCAATAAGATTTAATTAAGCAACCAACCTTTTATGAAGCTGTATAACAAGCGGTGCTTGCTCAGCGCAAATAGACATTTGAACACGAGCTGTACGCTAAAACGCTTTGTTATACAGCTTCTACTTGTTAAGATTGTAGCCAATTATACTTCGCGTCCTATTCAAAACACCAAAAGCGCACCCAAAACAAAATATTTTGGGAAGAAAAGTGTGTGTTTGAGAAAAAAGCATTATCTTTGCACGCTATGTTTAACTAATTTAACTGTTTACTAAAATGCCCAAAATGAAAACTAATGCCGCGGCGAAGAAGAGATTTACCTTCACCGGCACAGGTAAGATCAAGCGTCAGCACGCTTATCACAGTCATATCCTGACCAAAAAGAC
>JAZNKF010000030.1:0-17474 GCA_045578425.1 Acutalibacteraceae bacterium | reverse complement strand
CACGGCATTAACATCGCGGGTGGCGGGCAAAACAGTGCCGATTGTAAAGCTAAACATGACGTTTTTATCATACGATGCTTTAGAAAGCAGGATACCGCCGAAATTGCCACGTTCTTCGCCGATGAGCCAACCGTTTTCTTGACACCATGTTCCTGTTTTGGGTTCCCAATACTCCTGCCAATCGGCATCGGGTTTGTATTGAAAAATCACGGGTGATTTTTCGGCAATGATTTTTTTGCCAAGCAAACAAATGTCATTCATGAAAATTACTTCCTTTCGGACAAACCGGTCATTTGATCGACAAATGATTTCCAAAACGGTGTCGCAATGGCGCAAAACGCGAAGGAAAGCAAAATTATCACGCTCCAAGAAGCAATGGTAACCGTCCAACCGTAATGCTCCGACAAAAAGCCAAAAGCAACGTTAGCCAGCACCGCGCCAAACGATGCAATCGCATTCAAAATTGAAGCCACACTGCCGGCTTTGTGATACGGAATAAAGTACGAGGGGATGATAACGTTAATTAGTTGATGGCCGGAATACATCAGCGTAGTAATGACTGTTAAAATCAACACTATGGTAATTACGTGAATTTTACCGATTAGCAGCAAAACAAGGGAGAAAGGAAGAGCTGCCAAAAAGCATAGAGCAAACACCCAAGCAGCATTTTTAATTTTGTGCGGGTATAAAAGCCCTACCAAGAAAACCCCCGTTGCGTTGATAAACACGAGCACGGTTGTCAGCGTACTGGCAAATCCGGTGGAAACCGAATAGTTTTCCACAATCATGGTGGGAACCCAAGATTTAACCCCCGCATCCAAAGCGGTACGGAACAAAGCAGGGAGCAATAAGAATAGAACACCGCTGGCAAATAACAGTTTTGCAAAACTGTGAGAAGAAGCGTTTTCGGGGGAACGTTTTCCCCGTATCGGTTGTTCATTATAGGTTTTGTTTTCTTCTACAATCAAGGAAATCTCAGATTTGGTTTTTTGTAAAACAAAAAACCAAACAAGCAAACAAAGTGCGAGGATAAAGGAAATTACCCAAAACAACATGGTCCAGTGCGCTAACCCTAAAACGATGGATGCGGTTAAATAATTGATAAACGAGCCGAAACAATAGGCAAAGGAAATTATGGTGTTTGCCTTGTCGCGATGTGTAATGAGCAAATATTCCGAAAGAATGCGAACAATGGCAGGCCAAATGGAAAATTGTATTAACCCGCAGAAACTCCAAAAGCAAAGCAACATCCAAAAATTGGTAGAAAGAGCCATGCCAACGGTGGATACCAACGTACCGACAAGTGTGATGGTAACCAGTTTGGTGGGGGATACGTTGTCTACCATTTTTACGCCAAGCAGCTGCCCGATACCGTAAAACAGATAAAATCCCGCACTGATAATACCGGCAGAAGATTTATTGAACAAACCTTCCCCAACAATAGAGGCTATGGAGGCGGCATACGCACCTTTTGTCATGGAAATGATGGAATAAATGATAAAGCAAGTTAAAAAGAACAGTTTACTTGCTTTTTCTTTTGCTGTATTGTTGCGAAAAGCAGTCATAAAAAACTTCCTCTCGGCGGTTTATACCCGCTCATCCGCAAAAATAAAAGTGTAATCGGTTTCTTTTAAAACTTTTCCTATGGTATAAATTTTTTCGCCGTAGGTGGAATACGTAATTTTCATACCATTGTCGCGTGTCGCGCAGTACCAAAACGCCCTCTTTGGAAATCGGCGCCCAATGAGGGACAATGTTGTAGGCAAAGGATTCTTCACCGGCAAAGCGAATTACTTCATTTTTAACCAAATTAAAATCGCGATTGACCAACTCGTAATCTGCGTTCACGTACGAGTAATCCGGCCGGACTTCTCCCAGGTGAAAAACAATTAATTTATTGCTTGAATGAATTATAACACGAAAACCGAATTTTGTCAATGAAAAGATGTGATAATTTGAAGGTAAGGTTGACATTCTTTGACAAATCAGTATATAATTTATTTAATCTAAATATTATTTAATAAAAAGGAATCGTCTATGAACAAACAAGTTGGCAACGTGCAACTCATGCAAAAAATGAATCGTTTGAAAGTGTTGGAATTTGTGCGTCGCAGTGGTGAAGTTTCTCGACCGCTTATTGCCGAAAAAACCGGCTTATCTTTGGCTTCCATCACCAATATTACATCCTATTTGCTGGAACGAGGTTTGCTTTGTGAAAGCGGTATGGAAAAGGTTGGGCGTGTGGGGCGCAAAAGCACGTTGCTGCGTTTTTGCGTTGACCGTTATGACTTGATTTGTGTCTATCTTAACGATAAATTTATCCACGTTGCTTACACGGATTTAGAGGGGAATTGTTCTGAAAAAATCAGTGTCGAAACAAATACGCTGGATGCTTCACAATTGGTACAAATTATGCGTGAAAGAATCGTTTCCATGGTGGCAAAACATGACAAAGCACGTATCTTAGGTGTCGGTGTTGCCATTTCGGGTTTGGTTTTGGAAGACAGCCGCTTGGTGGTTTCCGCCAGCCTTAAATGGAAATCCATGGATATTCGTCAACTGATTGAAGAGGCAGTTGGACTTCCCGTGTTTGTGGACAACGTTTCCATTTTGAAAGCAACGTACTATTTTTCAAAAAACATGCCGCACTCATCCCAAAACATGATGTTTGTGGATATGGAAAACGGTATCGGTGCCGTGCAATATGTAGACGGTGCTGTTTCTCGTTCTACGTTGGGCGAAATCGGCCATACCACGGTAGAACGCGAAGGAGAAGAGTGTTTTTGTGGTAATCGCGGCTGCTTGGAGGCAATGTGCTCTCCTGCACGACTGATTTCGTTGTATCAACAACAAGGAGGAAGCGGTAGTCACCAACTTTGTGATATTGAGGGCGCTTATCGGCAAAAGGAACAGGCAGCATTGAAAGCAGTAGGGGAATGCGGCAAATATTTAGGTGTGGGTCTTGCTAATTTAGTTAATTTGTTTAACCCCTCAGCGTTTGTGATTGATACCGGTGACTTTTGCGAATGTCCCTCGTTGATTACCGAAGCAGAACAAGAACTTCGTCGTCGTGCTTATTCGACACTTACTGAGAAATTGGTTATCCGCCAAGTGAATGAAACAGGGGAGGATATTTTACGCGGAACAGCGGTAAACTTGTGCGACCGCCTTTTCGATATTGCCTTTCCCGATAATTTGGTAGAATAACACCGAAGGAGTGAAAAACCGTGACAGCTCAAAAAGTATCTGCCGTGATTTTGGCAGCGGGCAGTTCTAACCGTATGGGTGTTCCCAAACAATTTCTGTCATTGCACGGCGTTCCGTTGTTGGCGTATTCTTTGCTTGCTTTTCAAGAGTGCGATGCCGTGCACGAGATTGTTGTGGTTGCACGGCATGAGGATATTGAAAGAGTTCAAAACATAGCACAAGCACAAAACATCACCAAACTAACGCAAGTGGTTGTGGGTGGCAACAGCCGCCAAGAATCGGCAAAGTGTGGGATGCAGGTTTGCGACAGTATGTCGGAGTACGTTGCCATTCACGATGGTGCGCGACCGTTAATTACTCCCGAAATTATAGAACGAGTTATTGTCTCGGCGAAAGAATACGGTGCCGCCGCCGCGGCAGTACCGACCAAAGATACCATCAAACAAGTGGACCAAAACGGCTTTGTGGTAAACACCCCAGAACGTGAAACGTTGTGGAACATGCAAACACCTCAAATTTTTGAATATGAACTGTATCAAAAAGCTATGACATATTGCGAAGAAAACAACGTGGAAGTTACGGATGACTGTCAAATGGTTGAACAGTTGGGTCATGCTGTTAAACTGGTAGAGGGCAGTTACAGCAATATTAAAATCACAACTCCGGAAGATATCAAAACAGCAGAAAGGTGGTTGCTATGAGTTTTCGAATCGGTCATGGATATGACGTGCATCGTTTGGTAGAAAACCGAGCGTTAATTTTAGGCGGTGTTACCATTCCTTACGAAAAAGGTCTTTTGGGACATTCCGATGCCGATGTATTGGCTCATGCCATAGCCGACGCTTTGCTTGGTGCCGCCGCACTGGGTGATATCGGCAAAATGTTTCCGGATACGGATGCTCGTTATGCCGGTGCGGATAGTCTGGCGTTGCTCAAAGAGGTGGTGCAAGCCGTAAAAAAGGCGGGATACACGCCGACGAACATAGATGCCACGGTACTCGCACAAGCTCCAAAATTAAAACCGTATATTGTATCGATGCGCAAACAGTTGGCAGAAGCTTGCGGTATGGATAGTGGCACTATAAGTGTAAAAGCCACCACAGAGGAGGGCTTGGGCTTTACCGGGAACGGCGAAGGCATTGCTGCTCATGCCGTTTGTTTGTTGGAAAGGAACGTGTAATGAAACAACGTTTTTCGGTGATGGGAATGACCTGCTCGGCGTGTTCTTCTCACGTGCAAACGGCTGTGGGAAAAGTGGCCGGGGTAAAAGCGGTCGAAGTCAATTTACTTACCAATTCGATGATGGTGGATTATGACGAAAGTACCACATCTTCCCCAAGGATAATAGCTGCCGTGGAATCGGCAGGTTATCAGGCAAAACCCGATATTCAACAAGAAATGTCAACGCCTAAAAAAACCTCGTCAAATGCAGCGTGGATCGTTCGGTTAGGTGTCTCGTTTGCTTTTTTGTTGCCGCTGATGTATTTGTCAATGGGGCATATGCTGGGATTACCGCTACCGTCTTTTTTGAACGGGCACGCAAACGCCGTGTCGTTTGCATTGACACAGTTTTTACTCTGTTTGCCGGTTCTTTATGTCAATCGCTCTTACTTTCAAAAAGGGTTTTCGGCGTTGTTTCGTCGAGCACCCAATATGGATAGTTTGGTGGCGGTTGCTACGACGGCAACGCTCCTGTACGGTTTACTTGCCTTGTATCGCATGGCGTATGGTATCAGCGTACACGATATGCCGCTTGTCATGCGCTATTACAAAGACTTATACTTTGAATCGGCAGCCATGGTATTAAGCTTGGTAACGCTGGGGAAATTTTTGGAATTCCGTTCCAAAAAGAAAACCACCGAAGCTTTGGAAAGCCTTATGAATCTGGCACCCCAAACCGCCGATGTGGAACGTGGCGATGCGATTGTTACGCTTCCTATTGAGGCGGTGGTTGTCGGCGATATCGTGGTAGTTCGCGCCGGTGCACGCATCCCCGTGGATGGCATCGTGGTCGAGGGGGGAGCAGCGGTGGATGAATCTGCCATCACCGGCGAAAGTTTACCCGTTGATAAAACGGTGGGCGATACAGTGATTGGTGCCACCATGAATTACAATGGCTTTTTACGGATACAGGTTACCCGCGTGGGGCAAGAAACCACGTTTTCACAAATCATACGTTTGGTGGAAACGGCAAGTGCTTCCAAAGCGCCCATTGCCAAAACTGCCGATAAAATCGCGGGAGTGTTTGTTCCCGTTGTGATGGTACTTTCGTTGTTGACGGGCGTGGCTTGGTGGCTGGCAATCGGAAATTTTGAAACAGCCTTAACACACGCGGTGTGCGTGTTGGTGATTTCTTGTCCGTGTGCATTGGGGTTGGCAACGCCGGTAGCCATTATGGTAGGTACAGAACAAGGCGCACGTCATGGCGTTTTTGTCAAATCGGGAGAGGCGCTGGAAACTGCTTGCCGAATACAAACGATTTTATTGGATAAAACAGGCACGGTGACAACAGGTGAGCCTTCGGTTACGGATTGTCTGGCAATTAATACATCCAACGAAGAACTATTGTATTTGGCAGCAGGATTGGAAAAGAACAGTGAACACCCCCTGGCACAAGCCATTATGGCAAAAGCAGAAAAACTACACGTCAAAATACCCGAAGCCGAAATGTTTCGAGTTCATTCGGGATTGGGCATTACTGCAAAAATAGATGGTCAACACTGTTTTGCCGGTAACGAGAGATTTATGGCAGAAAACGGTGTGGATGTTGCGGCATATGCCGATACCATAGCGACTTTTGCCGCACAGGGAAAAACACCGCTGCTTTTTGCTAAAGAAAATCACTTGGTTGGTATTATCGCTGTGGCAGATACGGTAAAACCTACCAGCGCCGACGCCGTACAACAATTACAACGTATGGGGATTGAAACAATCTTGCTAACCGGTGATAACCGCCGAACCGCTGAAGCGGTAGCAAAACAAGTATTCATTGAAACGGTTATATCCGATGTGTTACCGCAGGAAAAAGAAAAAGCAGTTTCCTCACTACAAAAACAAGGCAAAATGGTGGCGATGGTAGGGGACGGCATCAACGATGCGCCGGCACTGGTGAGCGCAGATTTAGGAATTGCTATCGGAGCCGGAACGGATGTTGCTATTGACAGTGCCGATATTGTGCTTATGAAAAATGATTTGCGTGATGTGGTGACAGCCATTCGATTGAGCCGGTTAGTGATACGAAACATTCGCCAAAACTTGTTTTGGGCATTCTTTTATAATTGTTTGGGCATACCGCTTGCGGCGGGTGTGTTTTACCCGTTGCTTCAATGGGATTTAAGTCCCATGTTTGCCGCGGCAGCCATGAGCATGAGCAGTGTGTTTGTGGTGACGAATGCCCTTAGATTACGAAAATTTGGAAAAACAAAACAAACAAAAAAGGAGAAGTGTGCTGTGATTCGTTTAAAAATAGAGGGTATGATGTGTGAACATTGTCGTTCCCGCGTGGAAAAGGCTCTTAACGCAGTTGACGGTGTTCGCGCAACGGTGGATTTGAAACGTGCCGAAGCGATAGTGGAAACGAGTGTACTTTCTGCCGAACAACTGAAAAAAATTGTGGTAGATGCCGGGTACGAAGTAACTCGCATTGAAGAATAAAGGCAAAAAAAGAAAGCGTCTGATGGTTTCATCAGACGCTTTCTTTCGGTTAGCCGTAAATATAATTGTGCAAGTTTTGTACGGTTTTCTTGTTGTCCAATAGCAACAAGCCGTTTCCCTTTCCTGCAATGGAGGTGGATTTATACTCGCCGCTTTTGGGAAGATGGTAGTTGTTTTCAATCGTGTAGGAAGAATACTTCAAAGCACTACCTGCAAAACTTAACAATTCATCGGTGGAAAAGTTGGTATCCACATAGGAAACCGCTTTATATACCATGCTGATAAGTTGTGTATAGTTCATGGTTTTTGCTTTTTCCATGAGCAAAGTAATCACCTTGCGTTGTCGCTCTGTGCGTTTAAAATCGCTGTCAATTTTGCGAATACGAGCATATTGCATGGCTTGATAACCGTTCAAGTGATATTTGCCGGGTACACCGGTGATCGAAACAAAGCTCGGGTCGCCAAACACGGTGTAACAACCAACGGCCGGAATTTGTGTGATTTCTTTGGCAGTCAGTTCAATGTCAAGACCGCCCATGGCATCAATAAGTACCGGCAAGCCTTGAAAATTAACGCCGATATAATCATCAATCTTTAAGCGGAAATTTTGAGCAATCATTTTGTTTTGAAGGACATGACGACCATAGGCGTAAGCCGAATTCAATTTACCAAAATCGTCTTTTCCGTCACCATCTTTATCGCGTCCCGGCAAGGTAACCCAAGTATCTCTTAATAAAGAAATGAGCTTTATGGTTTTTGTTCTATCGTTAATTGACAAAATAATGGTGGTGTCAGAGAGACCTTTATAGGAATTGGTACGACTGTCAATACCTAACAACAAAATGTTTCGAATTCCTTTTTCGTTACCGCGAAGAGGTAACTCCAGCACCGACTGCGCTTTGTCGTATGCCGAATTATCCATAACAGGGGCGTTTGAGTCGATTTCCTCGTCTTCTAACCCTAAATCCACGTCAACGTTAGGATCATAGAAATCGTCATCACTAAAATTAATTCGCCCAAGCAGGGAGGAAAGAAGAATATAAGCAGTAATGCAAAGAATACCTACAAGCGCCATAAAGGAAGAACCAATGGCAGCCCAGATTCGTGTTTTTTTGGAATAGTAATGCTTTTTTTGTTTTTTTGGCATGTTATCCATCTCCTTGTTATGTAACAAGTTCAATTTAGTGTTTCCTTGGTAGTGGCTTTACATACTACCTTTTTTGGCGATAGCGGCTTTGGCTTTTTGGATGATATTTTCGGCCGACAAACCAAAGAGTTTTAAAAGCTCTGTTGCCGGTCCGGATTTTCCAAAAGTATCCTCTACGCCGACACGTAAAACCGGTACCGGTTTTTCTTCACAAACCACTTCGGAAACAGCGCTGCCCAATCCGCCAAAAATCGAATGTTCTTCGGCGGTGACAATGGCACCGGTTTCAACCGCGGCGTCAATAACGGCTTGACGGTCCAGCGGCTTGATGGTAGCCATGTTAATGACACGCGCCCCAATGCCTTCGTTTTTCAATGTTTCGGCAGCGATTAATGCTTCATTGACCATCAGTCCGGTAGCAATGATGGTGACATCATTACCTTCGGTCAAACGAACGCTTTTGCCGATTTCAAAAGAATATTTTTCATCAAAAATAACCGGCACCGCCAACCGACCGAATCGAAGGTAAACAGGTCCGTCCCAAGCGGCGGCAGCCATAACGGCAAGACGAGCTTCTACGGCGTCAGCAGGGTTCAACACCACCATGCCCGGAATGCTACGCATAAGTGCCAAATCTTCACAACATTGGTGGGTAGCACCATCCTCACCTACGGAAATACCGCCGTGTGTGGCACCGATTTTTACATTCAGGTGAGGGTATCCGATAGAGTTGCGCACTTGCTCAAAGGCGCGTCCGGCAGCAAACATGGCAAACGAAGAAGCAAACACCACCTTGCCGGTGGATGCCAAACCGGCGGCAATACTCATCATATTTCCTTCGGCAATACCGCAGTCAAAGAAACGTTCGGGACAAGCTTTTTTGAATGCGCCGGTTTTGGTTGCGGCGGCCAAATCGGCATCTAAAACAACCAGATTTTGTTGCGTTTGTGCTAATTCTACCAAAGCGGAACCATACGCGTCCCGCGTGGCCTTTTTAATAACTTCCGACACGATTATTCCTCCTTCAAAGCAGAAAGCGCACTGTCAAGTTCGCTCATGGCTTTCTCATATTGTTCGGTGTTGGGAGCGCTGCCGTGCCAACTCACTTGGTTTTCCATAAAAGAAACGCCTTTCCCTTTGATGGATTTTTGAATAATGGCAGTCGGTTTGTCAGTGCAAGCACGCGCGGCGGCAAAAGCTGCTTCGATTTGCTCAAAATCGTGTGCATCAATCACAATGACGTTCCAACCGAACGCCGCAAATTTTTCGGGGATGGGGTGGGGGGAATTGACTTCCTCCACCGTGCCGTCAATTTGCAAATTGTTGTTGTCTACTACAATGCACAAGTTATCCAGTTTTTTGTGTGCGGCAAACATAGCGGCTTCCCACACTTGACCTTCTTCAATCTCGCCGTCACCGAGAATGGAATATGTACGATAACTTTTGTTGTCAATCTTTGCCGCTAATGCCATACCGACCGCAGCGGAAATGCCTTGCCCCAAAGAACCGGTAGACATATCCACACCGGGGGTGCTTGTCATGCAGGGATGTCCTTGTAACATGGCACCGATATGGCGCAACGACTGAATTTCACTTTCGGCAAAAAAACCTTTAAGCGCCAAAACACCGTACAAAGCCGGTGCGCAATGACCTTTGGAAAGCACAAAACGGTCGCGGTCGGGATTGTCGGGGCGTGTGGTGTCGACATTCATTTCTTCAAAATACAGATATGCCAAGACATCGGCAATCGATAACGAGCCGCCGGGATGTCCGCTTTTGGCATGATATGTTCCCTCAATCACAGCTTTGCGGATACGTAAAGCTGTTTGTTCCAAAAACCTCTTTTTTGACATGTCCATCCAGTATTCCTCCTTAATTTCGATGGAAGTCGCATAATTATGTTTGATTATACCACGTTCTTACAAGAAATGCTATACTTTCAATATAAAAATTTTTTATTCTTTAAAAGGTTGACTTTTTTACCCAATACGATTACTATATAAGATAAGTTTTATTTTATCTGTTCGGGGGAATATGTTAATGAAAAACACAGAAAAAACAATGGATAAAGTGGTCGCGCTGTGTAAAGGTCGCGGCTTTGTATATCCGGGTTCCGATATATACGGTGGTCTTGCCAATGCGTGGGATTACGGTCCTTTGGGTGTGGAACTCAAAAATAACGTTAAAAAAGCATGGTGGAAAAAGTTTGTTCAAGAAAATCCGTATAACGTTGGCTTGGACAGCGCTATTTTGATGAATCCCCAAGTGTGGGTAGCTTCCGGTCACGTGGGTAACTTTTCCGACCCGCTGATGGATTGTAAAAGCTGTAAAACACGCCATCGTGCCGACAAACTGATTGAAGAAACGGGTGCTAATCCCGCCGGCTGGTCGTTTGACGAAATGGCAAAATATATTCAAGATAATCATATTGTTTGCCCGGAATGCGGTGAGCAAAATTTTACGGATATTCGTACCTTTAACTTGATGTTCAAAACATTCCAAGGTGTCACGGAAGATGCTAAAAGCGAACTGTATATGCGTCCCGAAACCGCGCAAGGTATTTTTGTAAATTTCAGCAACATCCAACGCTCGGCTCGCAAAAAGCTGCCCTTTGGCGTGGCACAAATCGGCAAAAGCTTCCGTAACGAGATTACGCCCGGTAACTTTATTTTCCGCACGCGCGAATTTGAACAAATGGAATTGGAATTCTTCTGCAAACCCGGTACGGATTTAGAATGGTTCCACTATTGGAAAGACTATTGCCACCAATGGTTGTTGTCGCTTGGCATGCGTGCGGAAAATATCAAATTGCGTGACCATGACCCCAAAGAACTTTCTCACTATTCCAAAGCGACAACGGACTTTGAGTTTTTGTTCCCCTTCGGTTGGGGTGAACTGTGGGGTGTTGCGGACCGTACCGATTTTGATCTGACGCAACACAGCAATCATTCCGGTCAACGTTTGGAATACTTCGACCAAGAAACTAACGAACATTACATTCCGTACGTCATCGAACCGTCACTCGGTGCTGACCGCGTGGTGTTGGCTTTCCTTTGCGACGCGTATGATGAAGAAGTCGTGGATGCCGAAAAAAACGATACGCGTGTCGTGCTTCGCTTACATCCGGCTTTGGCACCGTTCAAGGCTGCGGTGCTGCCGCTTTCCAAAAAATTGAGTGACGCCGCACTGTCCGTTTATAATGAGTTGGCAAAAGATTTCATGGTCGATTTTGACGATGCCGGTTCCATTGGTAAACGCTATCGCCGCGAGGACGAAATCGGCACGCCGTTTTGTATCACCTATGATTTTGATTCGGAAAATGACGGTTGCGTAACGGTGCGTGACCGCGATACTATGGCACAAGAACGGGTAGCGATTTCCGATTTGAAAGCCTACTTGGAAGAAAAAATCAGATTTTAACAAGCAACGAGTCTGCCGAAATGCATTGCAGACTCGTTTTTTTTGTATAAAATTTGCCATGTTTTTTGATTTGACTCTTGACTCTTTGCGTTAAAAAAGGTATGATACTTCTGTAAGATAACGATGTTTTTTGTCGATATATATCAAATCATACGGTTTTGAAGTTTCTACCCGGTTGCCTTAAACAGCCGGACTATCGGCGGTTGTTTATCACGACATTCTCTGTCAATTATGCCGAAGCAGGAACTTTAAGATTCCTGCTTTTTGCTTTTTGGAGGGGATAGCGGTGCAGCAACTGAAAGAACGTATTGTCAAAGATGGCAAATGTCTGTCGGCAGATGTGCTCAAAGTGGATTCGTTTTTGAATCATCAAATCGATGTTGTTCTTCTTGACGAGATTGGCAAAGAATTTGCTCGTTTATACAAGGATTGCGGTGTCAATAAAATCTTAACGATTGAGGCTTCCGGTATTGCGATTGCTTGCTTGACGGCAAAATATTTTGAGGTACCGGTAGTGTTTGCTAAAAAATCAAAAACCAGCAATATTTCCAACGATGTTTATACTGCTGAGGTGCCGTCGTATACTCATGGGAACGTCAACACCGTTATGGTTTCCAAACAATACTTAAATGACGGTGACCGTGTGTTGATTGTCGATGACTTCTTAGCAAACGGCTGCGCATTGAACGGCTTGGTAGACTTGGTACAAGCGGCGGGCGCCACAGTGGTAGGTGCCGGCATCGTGATTGAAAAAGCTTACCAAGGCGGTGGTGATGCGCTCAGAGCACGCGGCATTCGCGTGGAATCGTTGGCGCGTATTGCTGCTATGGATGCCGAAAACGGTGTAACATTTATCTAAATGGGGTTACAAAACTGCGTGATACTCGCAGTTGTAATATAAAAAAATGGAGGGAAATAAAAATGAAAAAAGTACTGGCTTTGTTGCTGGCAGTCGTCATGATTTTCGGTATGGCTGCTTGCGGCGCAAAGGAACCGAACGATGCAGAAAAAATGAAAGTCGGTTTCATCTTCTTGCACGATGAACAATCTACGTATGACAAAAACTTCATCGATGCAGCCAAACTCGCCTGTGAAAAAATGGGCGTGACCATGGTCCAAAAAACGCAAATCCCTGAATCCAACGCTTGCTACGATGCAGCCAAAGAATTGATTGAAGTAGAAGAATGTGACATTATCTTCGCTGACAGCTTCGGTCATGAATCTTTCTTGATGAAAGCGGCTCAGGAATATCCGGACGTGCAATTCTGCCATGCTACCGGTACGCAAGCCCACACCGCCGGTATCAAAAACTTCCACAACGCTTTTGCTTCTATTTATGAAGGCCGTTACATGGCGGGTGTGGTTGCCGGCTTGAAACTCAACGAAATGATTGAAGCAGAAAAAATCACCGCCGAACAAGCCAAAATGGGCTATGTTGGCGCTTTCACTTTTGCTGAAGTTATGTCCGGTTACACATCTTTCTACCTGGGTGCCAAATCCGTTTGCCCCTCGGTAACCATGGATGTTAAATTCACCGGTAGTTGGTATGACGAAGAGAAGGAAAAACAAGCAGCATTGGCTTTGATTGACGGCGGTTGCGTTTTAATTAGCCAACACGCTGACTCCATGGGTGCTCCGACTGCTTGCGAAAACAAAGGTGTTCCGAACGTTTCCTACAACGGTTCGACCGCGGCTGCCTGCCCCGAAACCTTCCTCATTTCTTCCCGAATTAACTGGGCTCCGTACTTTGAGTACATGATCACCCAAGTTAAAGAAGGCAAAGAAATCGCAGCTGACTGGGTTGGCACCTTGGAAAATGGCGCTGTTATGTTGACCGAACTCGGTAAAAATGTCGCTGCCGGCACTGCCGACAAATTAGAAGCTGTCAAAGCTGATTTGAAATCGGGTACAATCAACGTGTTTGACACCAAAAACTTCACTGTTAAAGGTGAAACGTTGACTTCCTACAAAGCAGACGTTGACTTTGATAAAGATTACACCAAAGATACCGAAGTTATCGAAAATGGTGTTTTCTATGAATCCAAACATCGTTCCGGCCCGTATTTCGACATCGAAATCGACGGCATCACCCTTTTGGACCGTAACTACGGCTAATAATCCGTTTTCAAGAAAAGGCGGGGCACCAATCTGCCCCGCCTTCTCTGCTTAAAACGCGAAAACGTAATTTTGAACAGCAAGCCGCGGGACGCGGCTTGGTTTTGAGAATTATGAGAGAAAGGGGTCATACTATGGCAACCAAGGCGGCCATCGAACTTAAAAATATTACCAAAACCTTTGGTAGTGTTGTGGCGAACAAAAACGTTTGTCTAACAGCCAACCGCGGAGAAATTTTATCCATTTTAGGTGAAAACGGTAGTGGTAAAACCACGCTGATGAATATGATTTCCGGCATTTATTTTCCGGATGAAGGTCAAATTTTCATCGATGGTGAGGAAGCAACCATTGCTTCTCCCAAAGATGCTTTTGATTACAAAATCGGCATGATTCACCAGCATTTCAAATTGGTAGATGTTTTTTCAGCAACGGAAAATGTTATTTTGGGGCTGAACGAAGACGGCAAATATAACCTCAAAAAAGCCGAAGAACGCGTGGCCGAAATTTGCGAAAAATATGGTTTTGATTTGGACCCCAAGAAAAAAATCTATACCATGTCGGTTTCCGAAAAACAAACGGTAGAAATTGTCAAAGTACTGTACCGCGGTGCGGATATTCTGATTTTGGACGAACCGACCGCCGTGTTGACTCCTATCGAAATTCGCAAATTGTTTTCTATTTTGCGCAAGATGCGCGAAGACGGGAAAGCGGTTATTATCATTACTCACAAATTAAACGAAGTGATGGAAATTTCCGACCGTGTTTCGGTACTTCGCAAAGGGGAATATATCGGCACTGTCAACACCGCCGAAACTAATGAATCCGAACTAACCGAAATGATGGTAGGCAAAAAGATTTCCCTCAATATTAACCGCAGCGAACCCCAAAACGTGCAAGAACGGTTGTCGGTACAACATATCAGCTGTATCAATCGCGAAGGTGCAACCGTATTGGATGATGTTTCTTTTGTTGCCAATTCGGGTGAAATTTTAGGTATTGCCGGTATTGCCGGTTCCGGTCAACGTGAGTTGCTGGAAGCCATCGCCGGTTTACAACATTTAACACAAGGCGATATTTATTACCACAATCCCAAAACGGATGCGGTTGATGATTTACGCGACAAAACACCCATGCAAATTCGTGAACTCGGTGTTCGGCTATCCTTCGTTCCGGAAGACCGATTGGGCATGGGCTTGGTTGGTAATATGGACATTATTGACAATATGATGCTGCGTAGTTACCGTCGCGGTAAATCTGCTTTTTTGGAACGCAAAGCCCCCAAGGATTTGGCAGAGCATCTGATTAAAGAATTGGAAGTTGTTACCCCTGCTGCTACCACACCGGTTCGCCGCTTATCCGGTGGTAACGTTCAAAAAGTGTTGGTCGGACGTGAAATTGCTTCCGCACCGACGGTGTTGATGGCAGCATACCCTGTTCGCGGTTTGGATATTAACTCATCCTACACCATTTACAATCTTCTTAACCAACAAAAAGAAAACGGTGTTGCCGTTATTTTTGTGGGTGAAGATTTGGACGTGTTGCTGGAATTATGCGACCGTATTTTGGTTATTGGTTCAGGCCGCGTTACCGGTATTGTCGATGCACGGACAAGCACCAAAGAAGAAATTGGTTTGCTGATGACCAAAACCGTAGAAAATGACAGCGAGAACGGAGGGGATAAGAATGCGTGAACAAGGTGTTAAAAAAACTCACCGTGAACCGTTACTGCACATTGCCAAACGTGACGATATTGCAGGTTGGAAAGCGTGGCTTATCCGTCTTGCCGCCATTTTAATTGGCTTTTTGCTGGTCGGTTTTATTTCGGTATTGCTCACCAAAGATAGCCTCGGCGAAGTATACTACCTTATGTTCCGCGGCACGTTCGGTCGCTTGTTCGAAGGCAAATTCACTTTACTGTGGCGCTTTTTGCAACAAACCGCGATTTTATTGTGTTTGAGCTTAGCAGTCACACCTGCTTTCAAAATGAAATTTTGGAACTGTGGTGCGGAAGGTCAAGCCTTAATTGGCGGCTTGGCAGCCATGGTCTGTATGATGCAATTTGGCGGCAAAATGCCGGAATGGTTGCTGGTTTTGGTGGTTGTGATTGCCAGTATTTTGGCGGGCGCTGTTTGGGGCATGATGCCTGCTATTTTCAAGGCAAAATATAACACCAACGAAACCTTGTTTACGTTGATGATGAACTATGTAGCCACACAAATCACAGCGTATTACGTGTACCTTACCGGTAAAGGCTCCGGTATTATCCAACCGGTTTCGACCGGTAGTTTGCCGGTTATCGGCAAGCAACCTTATTTGTTAAATATTCTTGTTGTAGCGGTATTGATGGTGGTTATGTACGTTTACCTCAAATACAGCAAACAAGGATACGAAGTAACCGTCGTCGGCGAAAGTCAAAACACCGCGCGATATATCGGTATCAACGTCAAAAAAGTTATTTTGCGTACCATGATTATTTCCGGTGCGATTTGCGGTATTGCCGGTTTGCTGTTGGTTGCCGGTACCGACCACTCCATTAACACGCACACCGTTGGCGGCCAAGGCTTTACTGCTATCATGATTTCTTGGCTTGGCCAATTCAACCCGTTTATCATGGGCCTTATGTCGGGGCTGATTACGTTTTTGCAAACCGGTGCCGCCAAAGTCGCAGACTCCTTTTTCCTTAACAGTTCGTATGCCGATATCGTGTCCGGTATCATTATTCTCTTTTTGGTTGGCTGCGAGTTTTTTATCCGTTACAAAATCCGAATCGGTCGTGTGAAAAAGGAGGGGTAAAGCATGTTAACAGCATTTATCAGAAGTGCCATTCCGCTGGGAGTTCCGCTGTTATATGGCTCTACCGGCGAAATCGTTACCGAAAAATCCGGTCACCTCAACTTAGGTATTCCCGGTATCATGTATGTGGGCGGTATCGGTGGTGTAATCGGCGCGTTTTTGTATGAACAAGCGTGCGGTAACACGTTTGCAAATATGAATCCCGCGATGGCGATTCTCATTCCGTTTTTGTGCTCGGTTTTGGGTTCGGTGTTAATGGGCTTAATTTACAGCTTTTTAACCGTTACCTTGCGCGCCAACCAAAACGTTACCGGTTTGGCGCTTACCACGTTTGGTATCGGTATCGGCAACTTCTTTGGCGGTTCGCTTACCAAACTTACCAACAGCGAACTTCCCAACATCATCCTCACCAACACCAGCAAGTTTTATCGCGCGAACTTGCCGTTTGCCGATGATTTGGGCTGGTTTGGCGAAATTTTCCTTTCGCACGATTTCTTGACTTATCTTTCCATTGTGATTGCGGTTGTCGCATCGTTGGTGCTCAATCGCACTCGCGTGGGTTTGAACTTGCGTGCCGTGGGCGAAAACCCTGCAACAGCAGATGCCGCCGGTATCAACGTTACCGCATATAAATACATTTCCACCTGTATCGGCAGCGCTATTGCGGGCTTGGGTGGTTTGCAATACGTTATGGCTTATGCCAACGGCGTGTGGTCAAACGATGCTTTCGGTGACCGCGGCTGGATGGCCATTGCCTTGGTTATCTTTGCGTTGTGGAAACCTAATATGGCCATCTTCGGTTCGTTCTTGTTTGGCGCGTTGTGCAACGCCAATAACTACATTCAAGGCTTGGGTGACGCCACGCAAGAATTGTTTAAATTGCTTCCGTACATTGTTACCTTGTTGGTGTTAGTTATCACCAGCATGCGCAAAAAACGCGAACATCAACCCCCTCAGGGCTTAGGCTTGCCGTATTTCCGTGAAGAACGGTAAAAATTATTACAAGAACAGCCGCATCGTTTTTGATGCGGCTGTTCTTCATTTTTTCACCTTTCTCGGGACACGCTCATAGGATGGTAAAGGGATATCAATTCCCAAAAAACGAGAAGGAGAGAGCACAATGAATCATGCGTATTAC
>JAZNKF010000029.1:0-2139 GCA_045578425.1 Acutalibacteraceae bacterium | reverse complement strand
GGCAGACAAATCTGTGCCGACGATATTGGCGATAGAGGGCATGAATTCTTTCGTGATGCTCACGCCAAGTAACCGCGTCACTTTCAAGTCCCTGTTCCGCACATCTACGGGCCGTATGTAGTCTCCAAGCCGTTTCATCATTCCACTTTATCCGATACCTTAAATTTGAAAATAGTTCATTTTTGCCGAAAATAACGCATAAACCATAAAAAAGGCAAGAAAAACGGGAGTTCTACTTCCGAAATTCAGCGAAAAACGGAAGTAGCAGGTCAGAAAATCTTGTTTTTATCACACGGATTCGCTCAGGTCTAACGACCTTCGCTATTTTTTGCTTTCGTGAGTACCGTTAGGTACGAACCAATCTGCGTGATATTTTCTATTTCCCAAAAGTGAAAAATTTTGAAAAATGGGAATGATGTGGTTTACGCAAATTTTGCGACAACCACTTTTTCAGTTTACCCCTCCTTCGCTGTTAAGGCATGAAATCCGCTCCCATCTTAAAGAAGCCGCTCCAAAATTTACCAGCAATCCTATCTCCTTTTTCGTCGCTTTCAAGTAGTTTATCACTTGGGCTTTATGGGCTTTTACCAATGTTGAGACAGCTTTTAATTCCACAATCACAGAATCATAGCAGATAAAGTCCGCATAGTACTCTTTGCAAAGTTTTTTCCCTCTATAGGTGATTTCCAGTTTTTCTTCTCTTTTAAACGGAATTTCCAAATAGCCAAACTCTATTGCTAACGCTTCTTGATACACTGGTTCAAGAAAACCACATCCTAATTCATTAAAGACATTTATACACGCCTCTAGAATCTTACTTGTTTCCTTTTCATACAAAAGCATTATTCCTCCGTGAGTACCGTTAGGTACGAACCGATCCACGTGACATCTAATATATCTCAGCACCTAAAAATATACAATAGATTGAACTGTTACTAAATCCATTTCCTTTTTTCCGAGTTAACGCTCCTTTTTCTTTATCACACGGGTTGAACATCGTTCCAAATGCTAGGCTCAGAAATAGGCTTGCAAGCAATCCTACTTCATTCGCCTTACGCATTTGTTGCTCAGGTCTAACGACCTTCGCTGTTTTTTTTCTTTCGTGAGTACCGTTAGGTACGAACCAATCCGCGTGACACTCTACAGTTCAAATCCCAGGTTCTTGAATACCTTGGCGAGTTCCTTTTCGCTTTCTTTTTCGGCTTTGAGGAGGGTGCGCATTTCCGCTTGGAGTTCGCGCATCTTTTCGTCAAAGTTCACGGCCTCGTCGCGGTTCTTGAATTCGATGTACTTGCTCGGCACGAGCGACCAGTTTTTCGCCTCAATTTCCTTGAGGGTGGCGGTGGCGCAGTATTCGGGTTCGTCCTTGATTTTCTGCGTTTGCCACTTGTGGTAGGTGCCGCTGATTTTCGCGATGTCCTCGGCGCTGAACTGGGTGTATTTCTTTTCGAAGGGTTCGCCCATCTGGCGCAGGTCCATAAAGAGCACTTCGCCTTTGCGGTTACGGTACTTGCGCATGGCATCGCCGACCTTGACTTCGCGGGCGGTCTTGTTGTTGTTCAGAATCCAGAGCGTCACGCTGATGTCGGTGGAGTAGAACATGTTGCGGGGCAGAATGAGGATTGCCTCGACCTTGTCGTTCTGCAAGAGTTCCTTGCGGATTTGCTGTTCGTCGCCTTCGCCGCTGAGCGCGCCGTTACTGAGCAAAAAGCCTGCCACACCGTTTTCGGAGAGTTTCGAGAGGATGTTCAGAATCCAGCCGTAGTTCGCGTTACTCGTGGGCGGCACGGTGTAGCCTTTCCAGCG
Organism: Acutalibacteraceae bacterium; assembly: GCA_045578425.1. GTDB lineage: Bacteria > Bacillota > Clostridia > Oscillospirales > Acutalibacteraceae > RGIG3009. The sequence goes on along the minus strand of JAZNKF010000029.1, from coordinate 333 downwards.
CGGGTCGTCGAGGAGTTCGTTTTCGGCACGCCACGATTTTTGGTTGAACGGCGGGTTCGCCATGATAAAGTCGGCTTTCAAATCCTTGTGCTGGTCTTCGGCAAAGGTGTCGGCGGGTTTGTCGCCCAGGTTGCCGGAGATGCCGCGTATGGCGAGGTTCATCTTCGCTAGTTTGTACGTGGTACCGGTGTATTCCTGGCCATATACGGAGACTTCGCGCTTGTTGCCGTGATGCGCCTCGATAAACTTCATGCTCTGCACGAACATGCCGCCCGAACCGCAGCAGGGGTCGTAAATCTTGCCGCGGTAGGGTTCAATCATTTCGGCGATGAG
>JAZNKF010000028.1:0-1837 GCA_045578425.1 Acutalibacteraceae bacterium | reverse complement strand
CTAAGCCAACAGGAATTTGCCGATGCGGTGGGCGTTTCCTATTCAACCGTCAGCCGTTGGGAGCGTGAAAATCGCAAGCCGCAGGCGAGAGCCATCGGCAAGCTCATAATTTGGTGCAAGAAAAACGGTATAGATTTATCGGACTTGGAGGAACACAGTGATGAGGATAAAACATAAATTTATACATATTTTTTCGTTTTTACTGCTTTTGTGCTTGATTTTTGCGACGAGCGCGGTGGTCGGTGCGGCGGCAAGCACCCGTGAGGGAGAGCTGATTACGACGAGAAACGAATTTGAAAAAGCCTTGAACGCCGCAAAGGATGGTGACACGCTTCTCGTTGGAGATATCGACTTTAATTTGCAGGGAGAAGGTGCAGTAAACGAAGCAGAGAGAATTACCATCACAAAGAACATAACGATAAAAAACGGCAAGACGGACGGAAAAGCCGTCTTTACGGGTGCAAGCTTTCTCTTGAACGGAACAAACGTTGCAGGCAAGACGTCGGAGTTCCGTTTTGTCGGAATCACCTTTGACGAGGGCTTGAATGCCGATGAGATCACGCATACCGATTGGGAGCTTTCTTATAGTGGCGACGGCTCGTTGATTTCAAGCACGCCGATAAAGTGTCAACGCGCAATTAATTGTATCGGTAATATCAATGCAAATTTCTCCGATTGTGAATTCAAGAATTATATGTCGGTCGAGGGTGGCGCAATCTACGCATGGTATCTCGACGGCGACAATTCGCATTGCGCCTTAAACCTTACGCTTGACGGATGCAGCTTTGAGAGCAATTCGGCGCTCAATTCCGGCGGTGCGATTTATCTCCGAGCAAAGAGTAATATCCAACTCTCTGCCGTTGATTGCACTTTCACGGATAACCGTTCGGGCTTCAACGACCAAGCCACGGGCGGCGGCGCGGTTGCTCTTCACGATTGCAAATCCGAATTTAATAACTGCGAATTCAAGGACAACATCGCTAACCACTTTTACGGCGGCGACCGCTTCTTTGATTTTGGCTACGTTCCCGAAATGGGCGGCAACTTTATTCTCTACGACGATACTCTTGAGGGCGGTGCTATCCTTGCGTGGGATGGCGAGCTTTCTATGAAAAACTGCGTTTTGACGAAAAACTCCGCTTCTTATGGCGGTGCAATCGCTTTGCAAACCATTACCGCTGACATCGAGGACTGCTTGATTACGGAAAACAGCGCAGTCTCCGTGTTGGAAGAAGCGCATAAAAATAAATATCTTGGCGTGGGAAGCTGTAACGGTATCGGCGGTGCAATTTACATTGACGGCGCGAAAGATATTACTATCAGCAATACCGAAATCGCAGACAATTATGCCGACAGCGCCTATGGTGCGATTTACGCAACCTACGTTACATATGATCCCGAATTTTATGAGCAGTTTGAACTTAATTTGCTGTTTTGCTCAATACGTGACAACGCCTGTGGCGTAAAAATTTCCGAAATACAAAATGATAGCGGCTCGTGGTTATATGACACGCACGCCATCCCATATATAAACACCGTGGGCTGCCTTGTGCTTGATGAAATATACGGCGAGGACATACCGAGAAACGAACAGCCTACCGAGGAAAACGGATACAACTTCTTCGGCAGTGCAGCTCCTGCACAGTGGTACAACGAGGAAGGTCATCTCGTACACGCTCCTACGGTTTCCACCGATTTCATCAAGGAGAAGCTCGGTGACAGAAACTATTACGGCACGTTTACGGTAGGCGCAAACAACCACGAGGTAACCTTCAAGTTCTTTATGGACGGCGTTTGCAAGGAAACCGTTGTTCTTCCTTCCGGCGTGCATCCTACG
>JAZNKF010000027.1:0-22077 GCA_045578425.1 Acutalibacteraceae bacterium | reverse complement strand
ACAGCCAATCTTCCTGTTCCGCATCCGATTTCCAAAACATCTTTTGTGGCATCTAACTCAAGAAGATTGATAAAATATTCCCCATCCCATTTATCCATGTAGGTTTGCAATGGAAGAGGATCTTGTACCGGGTCTTGCCCTTCCTCTATAAGGAAATCATAATAACTAATCACATCGTGATTCACTTCAAATTCTCCTTTGCGGTGTTGATGGAGGAAATGAGCATTCTTCGTATTGAACCACAATCGTGCAAAATTGTTTTTGCGGTTTCTTCAGAAATCAACCCTGCCTTTTGTGCGATTTCAATCCAATATTCTGTTTCGTAACATTCCTTCAAGGCGATTTGTAATTTAGCGATAAAATCGGGACGGCTATGCGCATATTTTGCCTCACGAATGTTTGCGCCGACACTTGTGCCGCTTCGTTCCAGTTGATTAGACAGAGAGTAGTGTCCTTTGATACTATCGGTTAGTTTTAATATTCGAATTGCAAATTCTGTGGATATATCGGCAAGTTTGTTTTCTGTCATGGCAATCACCTCTTTGGAAGAATTATATCACAAATGCATTCACTTTTCAATGAAATCGCGCAGAGCGCGATGAAATCCGAGCGTTACTCGGATGAAATCTGCTTCGCAGATGAAATTAAATCCGTCCTTTTCTTCCGACAAAGTCGGATTTCATCACGGAAGTGATTTCATCCACCGCGGGTGGTTTTATTCCGTCCAAAAGGACGGATTTAGTTGAAAAAAAACCTCTTTTGTCTACGGACAAAAGAGGGTTCTTTTCTGGAGCGGAAGACGGGAATCGAACCCGCATATTCAGCTTGGGAAGCTGATGTTCTACCACTGAACTACTCCCGCGAAAACAACGATATTATAGTAGCACATCTTCACGCTAAAATCAAGGGGAAAATTACGTGTTTTGTATCAAAGAGCGTACCACTTCGTTTGCCAGTAATAATCCGGCGGTTGCCGGTACAAACACCGCGCTCGCCGGCGGAATTTTACCCGACGTTTCGTCTTTTTGTGCCGCGATAGCGCGGAAAGGTTGTTCCGCAGAAAACACGACAGGCAAATGAGCAACGCCGCGCGCGCGCAGTTCGCGGCGCATAACCCGTGCCAGCGGGCAATCGCTGGTTTTGGCAATGTCGGTCACTTTCAGTGCCGTAGGGTCCATTTTGTTTCCCGTGCCCATACAACTGATTACCGGTACGCCCGCGGCTACCGCTTTTTCGATAATGGCTAATTTGGCAGAAACCGTATCCACCGCATCGATAACATAATCGTACTGTGAAAAATCAAAGGTGTTTGCCGTTTCGGGCAAGAAAAACACACGATGCGCCGTCACCTTCGTTTGCGGTGAGATATCTGCAATCCGCGCTTTCATCACATCGACTTTGTATTGGCCGATAGTGCTGTGCAACGCCACGATTTGGCGGTTTAAATTGGTGAGCGAGACGGTATCGTTATCTACCAAATCCAAGGCACCAATACCGCTGCGCGCCAGTGCCTCTGCCGCGTAACCGCCAACCCCGCCAATGCCGAATACCGCCACGCGCGCGGCGAAAAGCCGTGCGAGGGCGGTTGTTCCCAGCAGTTGTTCCGTGCGCGAAAAGGCGTGTTCACTCATTGCCTTATTCGGCACTTTCCAAAGAATCGTCGTCAGCTTGTTCGTCGGCGAGTTCTTCTTCAAATTCTTGCGAGATTAACAAGGCTTCTTCTTTTTTGCGTTTGTTCAGATACACGACCGAGGCGGTCACTGCCGCCGCACCAAGTAACAGAGCCAAAAACTTTTTCATACCAAAACATCCTTTCGATTATTCTTCGGTTTCGTCATCGGGACGAAGCATATTCATTTCGAGCCATTGCTGGCGCGTAATCAAAACTTGACGGGGTTTGCTGCCCTCGTGCGGGCCCACAATACCGCGTTGTTCCATTTCATCAATAATGCGGCCTGCGCGCGCATATCCCAAACGCAATTTTCGCTGCAACAGCGAGGTAGATGCCATGCCTGCTTCTACCACCACTTCGATGGCTTGGGGTAACATTTCGTCGCCACCGTCGTTACCGTCGTCATCCGCCGCTGCTTTTGACGATTTTTCGGTGGATTGAGCTTGACGGTCAATTTCTTCAATAACCGCTTCGTCATATTGCTGTGCTTCGGTGGATTTTAAGAAATCGACCACCGATTCCACTTCGCGGTTGCCCACAAAGCAACCTTGCACACGCATGGGTTTGGCAAACCCAACCGGCATAAACAACATGTCGCCTTTGCCAAGCAATTTTTCGGCGCCGCCGGTATCCAAAATGGTACGCGAGTCGACGGCTGATGCCACCGTGAGTGCCAAACGTGAAGGGATGTTGGCTTTAATCAAACCGGTAATAACGTCCACCGACGGACGTTGTGTGGCAATGACCAAGTGCATACCCGCCGCACGCGCCATTTGCGCCAAACGGCAAATATTGCTTTCCACTTCGTTGGCGGCAACCATCATTAAGTCTGCTAACTCGTCAATTACAATCAAAATTTGCGGTAACACTTCCAACGTGTCACTGGTTTTGGCAAGTTCATTATACACGCCCAAATCACGGACATTGTTTTCGGCAAATAATTTATAGCGGCGCAACATTTCGTTGACAGCCCAGCCCAAAGCACCAGCCGCTTTGCGCGGGTCGGTCACCACAGGAACAAGCAAATGCGGAATACCGTTATAAATCCCAAATTCGACTTGTTTGGGGTCAATGAGTAACAAGCGTACTTCTTCTGGACGGGCACGGAACAAAATACTTTGAATCATGGAGTTTGTACACACCGATTTACCCGAACCGGTAGTACCCGCAATCAGCAAGTGCGGCATTTTGGCAAGGTCGGCCAACACGATTTGACCGCCGATATCTTTGCCGAGTGCAACGGTGAGTTTGCTGCGTGCTTCGCCAAATCCTTTGGAGCCAATCAAATCCCGCAAACATACCGACCCCGAAACACGGTTGGGAACTTCGATACCAATGGCGGCTTTGTTGGGAATCGGTGCTTCAATACGCACGCCGGTGGTTGCCAAGCGCAAGGCAATGTCATCTGCCAGTCCCGTGATACGGCTGATTTTAACCCCCGCGCTGGGTTGCAATTCGTACCGCGTGACGGTAGGACCGCACGATACGTCCACCACTTTGGCGCTCACCCCAAATTCACGCAACGTCTGCATGAGCAATTCGGCAGTAGCGTTTTTCTCGTTAGCAGAAGCAACCTCGTCGGCGGCTTTGGATTCGTTGAGCAGGGAAAGCGGCGGGAAACAATAGGTGTCTTCTTCCTCGGTTTTGGCGGTATCGTTTTCTTGAACGGGAGTTTCGAAAGGTTCTTCCGTCTTTTTTTGCGGTTCTTCCGTATGTAGCTCTTCGACTTTTTTCTTGGTACGCGGTGCTTTTTTCGGTTCTACAACAGGCTGTTCTTCCGCATAGCCGTCGCCAAGTTCCACATCGATGGCGGCTCGGCGTTCTTCTTGTGCGGTGCGCACTTGTTCCACCATTTGTTCCACGGCAGTATCCAAAGATTCTTTGGTGGTTTGTACCGGTTTCCACAACGTGCGCAACAGCGAGAAAATGGAGGTGCCGGTGACCAGCATTAAAAACACGAACAACCCGAGCAACAAAATAATTTTGGCACCCACATCGGTAAACAGATATTCCATACCGTAACCGAGCAAGGTTCCCAACACACCGCCGCCGCGATTGGCTTTTCCGTCGGCAAAAGCGGTGAGAATAGCATCAAAATAGCCAACGTTGGCAGTATCTGTCATAAAAATTTGAATGGTACTACCCAGTACAATAATCAAAATAAAGCTTTGCCACAACTTGGCTTTGACGTTGCCGACACGTTCCATAGCGCACAGTACCGCCAAATAACCCACAAGAACGGGTAAAATATACGCGCAAATCCCAAACAGGCCCATAAGCGTGTTATGTAACCAACCCCACAGGTTGTCACCTTTTATGAGTGCAAGACAAAGAAGCAGCACCGCACCCGCAAACAACAGCACAGCGGCTGTTTGATAGCGGGCGCTTTCGGAAACACTGCTTTTTTGGGCATGAGTATTTGTTTTTTTCTGGGTTTTTGCTTTTGTTGTTTTGCGCTTTTGAGCCAATGGATGACCCTCCCTATGTGTTGTTTTCTATCATACGGTGTAAATAGTTAAGAGCATCGGACAGTGAGCCAACCTCATCAATGAGCCCTGTGGAAACGGCTTGTTGGCCATCCAACACGGTACCTAAATCGGTTGTCATTTCATCGGTATTCAAGCACAAGGATGAAAATTGTTCATACGTGATATGCGAGTGGTCGGTAACAAAACGAATAATGCGGTCCTGCATAGCCTGAAAATGCCGAAACGCTTGCGGCACCCCCAACACCAAACCTGTTACACGAACCGGGTGAATGGTCATGGTGGCCGAGGGAACAATAAACGAGCGTTGTGCCGATACCGCCAACGGAACACCGATAGAGTGACCGCCGCCGAGCACCAATGAAACGGTAGGCTTGCTCATACCGGCAATCAATTCCGCTACTGCCAACCCTGCCTCGATATCGCCGCCAACGGTATTGAGCAATACCAAAAGGCCTTTGATATCTTTGCTTTCTTCCACCGCGACCAGTTGCGGCAAGACGTGTTCGTATTTGGTGGTTTTATTGTCACTTGCCAAAGCATAGTGCCCTTCAATTTGTCCGATAATGGTTAAACAATGGATAACATGGTCGCCGCCGGTGGTAACCGCGCCGTTTTCGACCACGTCTTTGAGTTGTTGTTGTAAATCGGTTGCGGGACGAAGTGGTTCCGAAACCGAAAAATTTGATGAATCCATATTGCTCGCCTCCGGCTGTTAGTGTAACCGAAAGCGCTGTAAAGATACTTTTATTATATCATTTTTATCAAAAAACGCAAGGAATATAGGGAATATTCCGTTTTTTATCATTCAATATTCACACGTTCAATCGTCCGGGCTTTGCCGGTTTTGATGTCAACGGTTAGCAAAACGGCGTTCATACGGCAAGCACCTTCTGCCACCGCAAAACGAACGGGTAATTTGCCTTTCATTTTTTCGACCGCTAATTCGGGGCGAATCCCCAGCACCGATTCAACAGGACCGGTCATACCGATATCCGAAATAAATGCCGTACCGTTTGGTAAAATTTGTTCGTCGGCGGTTTGCACGTGTGTGTGTGTGCCAAGCACTGCCGATACGCGCCCGTCGGCATAGTATGCCAATGCCTTTTTTTCGGCAGTGGCCTCGGCATGAAAATCAACGACACGACAGAGTGGTAAATCGGGTGTTTGCAAGAGGGTATCCAGTGTTTCAAAAGGACAAGCCAGCGGTTCCATATATACCACGCCGAGCAAGTTAATTACCGCAACACGGTACCGTCCTTTGTCCACCACAAACACACCGCTGCCGGGAGCTGTCGACGGATAGTTAGCGGGACGTAACACCCCCACCTTACGGTCAATGAGTTCGTACACCTCAGGACGGCGAAACACATGGTTGCCCGTGGTAATGGCATCGGCACCGCTGTTAAACAAATTTTCTGCCGAAACGCAGGTGATACCGTTGCCATCGGCAGAATTTTCGCCGTTGACCAAACAGATATCGACCTCAAAGCGGCGTTTGACCGCCGGCAATACCTTTGCCAAATGTGTGCAGCCGGCTGTACCGACGACATCTCCTACACATAAAATGTTCATACGCTTTTTCCTCTCGTTAGAGACAGACGGTGCCCTGCAACGCAGGACACCGTCTTTTAAAATCATACTATTTTGCGAAGTCCACCGCGCGGTTTTCACGGATAAGGTTGACTTTGATTTGACCGGGATAATCAAGCGTGTCTTCAATCTTTTTGGCGATGTCGCGGGCAAGCAACGTCATATCGTCGTCGCTGACAACTTCGGGACGTACCAAAATGCGAATTTCACGACCGGCTTGGATAGCAAAGGAACGTTCCACACCGTTGAATTCGTTGGCAACTTCTTCGAGTTTTTCCAACCGTTTGATGTAGTTTTCCAAGTTTTCGCGACGGGCACCGGGACGGGCAGCGGAAATAGCATCTGCCGCTTGTACCAAGCATGCCACAATAGTGGTAGCTTCCACGTCGCCGTGGTGGGCTTGAATCGCGTGTACAACCGCTTCGCTTTCTTTATACTTGCGAGCAATATCCACACCGATTTCGATGTGTGAACCTTCCACTTCGTGGTCAACGGATTTGCCGATATCGTGCAACAAACCGGCGCGACGAGCCACTTCGGGGTCAATGCCGAGTTCACTTGCCATAATACCCGACAAGAACGCCACTTCCATGGAGTGGTTGAGCACGTTTTGACCGTAACTGGTGCGGTAACGCAAACGACCGAGCAGTTTTAACACTTCGGGGTGCATGCCGTGCAAGCCTGTTTCCAGTACAGCACGTTCACCCTCGGCTTTGATGGTAGCTTCCACTTCGCGGCGGGCTTTTTCCACCATTTCTTCAATGCGGGCGGGATGGATACGTCCGTCGGAAATCAGACGTTCCAAAGCAATGCGTGCAATTTCGCGGCGCACCGGGTCGAAGCAAGAAAGGGTAATGGCTTCGGGAGTATCGTCAATAATCAAATCAACACCCGTTAAGGTTTCAATTGTTCGAATATTGCGACCCTCACGGCCGATGATGCGGCCTTTCATTTCATCGTTGGGCAACGGAACGGCGGAAACTGTGGTTTCCGACACCTGGTCTGCCGCCACACGCTGAATGGCATGGGAAATCATGTTACGAGCGCGGCTATCCGCCTCTTCTTTTAATTGTGCTTCAAATTCATTGATTTTGAGCGCTTTTTCGTGAGAAAGTTCTTCCGAAAGGCTTTTGAGCAAATAGTCTTTTGCTTGTTCGACGGTGAAGCCGGAAATACGTTCCAGCATTTCAAACTGACCTTTTTTGAGATTTTCTACATCCTGCAAGCGGGAATCAATTTCTTTTTGTTTTTTGGCAATGGCCTCTTCTTTTGCTTCGTAGTTTTCGATTTTGTGGTCGAGAGATTCTTCCTTTTGTTGCAAACGACGTTCTTGACGAACCACTTCGTTGCGACGTTCTTTGAGTTCGCGTTCGGATTCGTTACGCAAACGGTGAATTTCGTCTTTGGCTTCCAACAACGTTTCTTTTTTGCGGGATTCTGCCGAGGCATTTGCCTCTTTCAAAATGCGCTGGGCTTCGGCTTCTGCAGAGCCAATAGCTGCTTCTGCGGATTTTTTGCGATGTGCAACACCCGCTTTAAACGCCACCAGACCGGATAAACCGCCGCCGACAACCAACGCACCTAAACCGGTGAGTATATACTCAATCACTTGTGCTGTGCACCTCCTAAATGCTTCTGTTAATCATCGTTTAAAATGCAGTTCCCCACCGCCCTTTCCGACAAGCGGGGGTAATTGTCATGTAAAACCTATCATGATAAAACAACCGGAGCGAACTGCCTGTCGTGGCGGCACCGACCACCAACGACCCTATTTGCTCTCATTATGATTATACTTTATTTTTGATGGTTTTGTCAAGTTTTTTTGGGAGTATATGCCAAAAAAATCGGCGTTTTTTACAAAAAAAGAGTGAGGGTTTATTCCTCACTCTCGGCTTGTAAAATAATAATTTCTTCGGTGGATAAGGTCACTCGGTATCCCTCTTGCAAGCATACCGCTTTGTACGTTTGCGCTTTTTCGCGATACGCTTTGCGATTATCCAGTACCACGTAGTCCGTATCGGGTGTTTTGCGGTACGTATCCTCGTAAATGATATCGCGCTCGGCCAGATGCGCTATCAAGAACGTGGAGGCTGTCACCGAAACGTCGTCGGGCACCGTTTCGAGCGCGGCTATCATACGATTGTGTTCGTCGTAATTGACAATAGCGTTTTTAGCATACCCTTCGAGGCGCGGTATGACGGCAGTGATATACAAAAGGCAAGCCGCCGCCACGCTGAACAGTAACGGATTTCGCAATCGTTTTTTTGGTGTTTCGGCAATATTTTGTATCCACAAATAAAACAAAAAGGCAGTAACACCAAAATTGTATTGGAAACCGATGTTATATTGATAGCCGTATTCCGTCAGCAAATTGAGTAATAACGGCAAGAGCAACAACAAACGGCTGTGAATCTTGGTTTTCCAAAGTAGTAACCCAAACGGCAGGAGTAATTGCAACAAAAACAGCGGTTTGGCAGTTGTGTCAGACGCGGTGACCATTTGTTCCAAAAAATAACCGGGGTCGCGCAACAACAAATGCAGGATGCTTCCCGCATCTTTTGCCTCACGCAAAATACCCGCATAACGCCCGAACATGGCACCTTGACCAAAGGTTTGCAACAACAGCACTGCCGCTGTGAAATACAAAGCGGCTATTGCAAAGAGCACCGGTCCCCTTTTTTTGTCTTTTTTGCAAAAGAATAGGTATATAGCAAACATGGCAACGTAAACAGCGGCATCTTCCTTGACAAGCAAAGTGAGTATCAGCGGTACAAACAACCACCGATGATAACCGCTTTCGTAGCACCAGAACAGCCACAAAAGCAACGGCGCCAAAAAACAATTTTCGTGCAAGTCATAAAAACAACCTGCCGAGAGCATGGGGTGTGCCGCATACACAAAGAGTACGGCAATCGTCGTTTTACCGGATAGTGCAAACCGTTTCGTGAGCAAATAAAGCGGTATTATCCCACTTACCACAACAGCGGCCTGACCGATTTGTAAGGTGATTGGCGAAGGAAAGACCACGTAAAAAGGCAATAAGACATAGTAAATCGGCGAAATATGCACCGCAAAATGCGAAAGCAGTTGGTTGCGTTCCGACGTTACCATGGGTAATCCCGTTTCTCGCATGTGGTGGAACATGTTGCAAAACAAACCAAAATCAAAGTTTGGTGCACCGAAAACACGGTAGCGCAAACACGTGGTAACCGCAATTCCCGCAAACATCACCACACCAAGTACAACACTGCACGCTGTTACCATGCGTTTGGAAAACGGCGGTGTCAGCGGTGTACGGAGACGCAGTACGGGGTATAACACAAAGTACAGTGCCACAAGCACCAACAAAGCAAACAGGTAGGGGCTTTTGCCGCCGTAACAATAGGTGAGCACCACGGCAAAAACCGCGGTGCCGACACAAAAGAACAAATCGTCAACCGTCCAAGATGCCGTTCGCTTTTGAAATTGATAGGCAGCAAAACAAGTAACCGCCACCCCTATTACCATTAGCCACAACGGCAACAAAAACCATGCCGAAAAACCTTTGTATAATGCACACCACAAAAACCAAGAACCGAGCAACCGTTTGGCAAACGGAATCGGTGTGAAAAAATCACAAACACTTTTTGTCAAACGGTTCTCCTCCTTTTTTACTTACAATTTGCCGTAATCAGTTCTTTCAACCGCAATCAGCTTCCATTCCCCTTCTATTTGAAAAAAGGTCAAGCGGTATGCTGACACACCATCGGCATATATTGTTCCTTGCGGTGTTTCTTGTTTTTTGTAATGATTAAAACGTACCGTGCAAGAAAAATCTTGTCCCGTTAACGAATACTCGTCTTTCACTTCAAACTCACCGCAGCCGAACGTAAGCGGTTTCGGTTCGATATATTCTGCAAAATTGCTGATGGTTTGATACAAGTCGCTGGGTTTATGCAAATACTTTTTGAATTCGCGGGCATTCAAACGTCGCGCCGTAAATTCCATATAATCGTTCATCACTTGTTTAGCAAGTTCTTGTAATTCATTTTCTTCGGCAGACGCAGGGTGGGATACGTAGTATGCCGTTTCACTTTTGGTTTGTACGGTACAACTTTCGCCGCCCAAGGTAAGTCCCTCGATTTGCGGCGGGTTAAGCAAACCTTTTATGGTATATTGATAAACCGTGGGAAGCTCTACCCCTTCGGGGATTCCCGCAAATTCGGTGGTTTGCACTTCCACCGCCGGTAAGTTAAGCAATGCCAAATCCGTGCCGTTGAGGGAAACTCGCGCATCCGCTTGTGCCACAATGGTCACATCTTCCATCGGTTTACACACGGTATAGATGGTAAACGGCGTTTCGCCCCACGCAGGATTTTTAAGAAGAACAACCTGTGAAAGCGGGGTTTCGCCCGCATATACGGTATACAATTGTTTATCTGGTGAAGTGCTTTCTTGTTCACGCAATGATAACGCACCGTTTACTTCGCCGTAAAGGCGTTCTAAATATCGCAAATACTCCGCTTTGGTATTAAGCACCGTTTCTTCAAAATCGGCGTGAGCGTACATTTCTTCGTAATTTTCGGTTTCTATCCAGTTTAAGAATTGCGTTAATGTGTTGTTGGGCGTTTGAGCTTCATACGTTTGCAGATGGGTATGTAATTGCCGCAAAGAAAATGCCGCGACCGCCAACAGCAACACCGTATACACACAAAGCCAAGGCCAAAAGCGACGTCGTTTGCGCGGTGCGGATGCCACGGCTTCTACTTGCACCTCTTCTACTTGCACTTCCTCCACGATTTCCGGCTCGACAACCGTCGATACGACCTCGTCGGTAAATTCTGTATTTTGAGTCATCTAAGTCACTCCTTTCACCGTTTAAAAAACGGGAAAATTTCTTCCAAAGTGGTTGTCGGCAGTGTGTTTTGATTGTCTAAAACACTTTGAATTTCTTCATCGGATAAGAACAGTGACGGAATCCACGCCGTTTCTTGCCGCTGACAAGCAGCGCTGACAAACGCGGTTTTTGCTGTGGCAGACGGACCTTTGCACAAAAGCGCCGCGCTGCCGACAGCTGTCAGCAACGCTACCGCTACGGTAACACCGATTAGCGCAAAAAAGCGTCCTACAATACGACCAAACGTACGATTTTTGGCGGTTTTGTTTTTCATACCCGCATCATCCTTCCGTTAAAATACTCATTTAATCTAAGAAATCTTTGAGTTTTTTGCTACGGCTGGGGTGGCGCAATTTGCGCAAGGCTTTGGCTTCGATTTGACGAATACGCTCACGCGTGACTTCAAATTCCTTACCCACTTCTTCGAGCGTACGCGGGCGTCCGTCCTCTAAGCCAAAGCGTAACGACAAAACCTTTGCTTCACGGGAAGTCAACGTGGAAAGCACGTCGCGTAATTGTTCTTTGAGCAACAGATGCGAAGCCGCATCGGCGGGTGCCAATGCTTCGTCATCGGGAATGAAATCGCCCAAATGACTGTCTTCTTCTTCGCCGATGGGGGTTTCCAACGAAACGGGTTCTTGCGCAACACGCATGATTTCGCGTACCTTTTCGGCAGGCATTTCCAGTTCCTCTGCAATTTCTTCGGCGGTGGGCTCATGGCCGTTTTTGTGCAGTAATTGGCTGGATACTTTTTTCACTTTATTGATGGTTTCCACCATATGCACGGGAATACGAATGGTGCGTGCTTGGTCGGCAATCGCACGGGTGATAGCTTGGCGAATCCACCACGTGGCATAAGTGGAAAACTTAAAGCCCTTGGTATGGTCAAATTTTTCCACCGCTTTAATCAAGCCCAAATTGCCCTCTTGAATTAAATCCAAAAAGTGCATACCACGGCCGACATACCGTTTGGCAATGCTGACCACCAGACGCAAGTTGGCTTCGGATAAGCGTTTTTTGGCATGAATGTCCCCCTCGGCAATGCGAATGGACAAATCAATTTCTTCTTCGGGGGAGAGCAGCGGAACACGACCGATTTCTTTTAGATACACTTTGACAGGATCATCCGTAGCCACGCTGTCGGCACCGCCATCGTCGTCGGACAAATCGGTTTCGGGAGAATCAAGCGCAAAATCGGGGTCGTTGAACGCGGCTTCGGAAAAGTCGTCCACCACTTCCACGTTAAGACCTTCCAGCGCTTCGTACAACTTGTCCATTTGTTCGGGGTCGAAATCCACCGTTTCCAAAGCATCCATGATTTCTTGCGTGGTCAGTTTCCCCTTGGAACGGCCGAGTTCAATGAGTTCATTGAGTTGTGTTTTTTTGTCTTTGCGATTGAGGGAAGTGTCGCTCAAATCGTCCGACAAAAGCGGCTCATTGCTGGTGATTTCTTTGAAAAGTTCAGTTTTGTTGTCTTCCATTTTATATTCCTCCGTTGCAAAAGTCCTTATTTCTTCATGTGTTTCATAGCTTCTAACTGCTTTTGTATTTCTTCAGGCGTTAATGCCGACGGCTCATTCAATACAGATAGGCGGTGTTCATAACGTATGATTTCGGCATAGCGTTTGACTTCTGCCTCCGTCAATGCCGAAACACGTTCTCTGGCGTCTCTCACCATTTTAGTAATATACGCCATTTCGTCAACATCATACGTTTCCGACAAATAGGAAAGTTCAATTTCCTTTCCCTGCTTTTGCCGTTCAATGAGCGAAAGATATACCCTGCGGTTAAAAGGGGTTACCATTTCTTCGGGCGGTAACATTGCTACCAAGGTTTTTAAAAAGTCGGGGTGTAACAGTACCATTCCCAACACCGCTTCTTCGGCACTGGCGGCACGAACACGTGCCGCTGCATCCGGATTAACTTTCTTTTGCACGGCTTCGGACTGTTTGATGACTTCTGACATTTGCCGTTCCCGGCCTTGCTTTTGGCGTTTTTTCAACTGATATTGCAACTGGTCGTTCAGTGCTTCTTTGGAAACCGAAAGTTCCGATGCCAGTTTGCCGATATACACATCGCGTTCGAGCGGATTGCTCAGTTCCGAAAGCATAAGCGTGGCTTGTTTTAAATACTCCACCTTGCCTTCCGACGTGTTCAGCAAATGTTTACTGCCCAGTTCCATCAACCGATATTCCACGTCGTTAGCAGCACGTTGCAACAGCAGTTTGAAACGGTCAGCACCGTTTTTGCGGATAAATTCGTCAGGGTCTTTGCCGTCGGGAACATTGACCAAACGAATACGCAAGCCCGTTTCCCGCAGCAAGGAAATGGCGCGTTGCGCGCCTTTTTTGCCCGCAGCATCGGCATCGAAAATCAGTACCACTTCGTCGGTGTAGCGTGAAAGCAGGCGCGCATGGTCTGCGGTGAATGAAGTACCCAGTGCCGCCACCGCATTGGTAAAGCCTGCTTGGTGCAGGGCAATAACGTCCATGTAGCCCTCACAAAGAATTAAATTTTCGTGCGTGCCTTGTTTGGCAAAATTGAGAGCAAACAAGTTGTTGGTCTTTTTAAATACCATGGTTTCGCCGGAATTCAAATATTTGGGTTTGGAATCGTCCAGCACGCGTCCGCCAAACGCAATCACGTTGCCGCGCACGTCAATGATGGGAATCATCACACGATTGCGGAAAATATCGTGAATGCCGTTACCATTACGGTTGCGCGCACACAACCAGGCAAGTACCAGTTCCTCATCGCGAAAACCTTTTTTGCGCAGTTCGGTACGTAAAAAATCAAAACTCGGTGGTGCATAGCCCAAACCGAAACGTTTGATGATGGCATCGGTATAGCCGCGGCTGTGGTAATAATCCAAGCCGGCTTTGCCGCCGGAGGAATACAAGTAGGCATAAAACAACCGCGCCGCTTCGCGGTTGGCTTCCAAAATGCGAAGCCGCTGTTTTGCCGAAACGTCGTTGAACGATTGTTCCGGCATGGTCATGCCGGCGCGATCTGCCAAGAATTTAACAGCATCAATATAACTTAAATTTTCAATTTTACGAATAAAGGTAATCACGTCGCCGCCTGCGCCGCAACCAAAGCAGTAAAACGACGCAGTTTCGGGATACAGGTTGAACGAAGGCGTTTTTTCGCCGTGGAACGGGCACAAACCCACCAAGTTCCTGCCGCGACGTTTGAAAGAAACGTAGGACGATGCCACACTTTCAATATCATTTTTTGCAATCAGCTCTTGTAAAAAACTATCCGGAAGCACCGTACCCCTCCTTTTTCGTTATTTGACTTGCCATCCTTTGGGAATGAAAATGGTTTCGTAAAGTTCCAGAGCATAGGTATCGGTCATGCCGGCAATGTAGTCGCAGACTGCACGCTCGACACCTTCTTTTTCGGAAATATTCAAACATTCTTTGGGTAATTTTTCGGGATGTTCGCAAAAATAGGTGAACAAGCGATGAATAAAGTCATCCACCTTTTTTTCTTCATTTTTAGCAATAGGATTATAGTACAAGCGTTCAAACATAAAGGTGTGTAAACGGTCAAACGCCGATTGCACGTCGGGCGCCATTTGGATATCCTTTTCGCTGTTTTCTACCAGCGAGGAAATCAGCACATTAAAACGGCGGGCGCGGTTATCACCCAGTACTTCGTTGATATCGGCAGGAATGTCGGATTCACAAAACACATTAGCGCGCAACGCATCGTCAATATCGTGATTAATGTACGCAATGTGGTCTGCCACACGGACAATGCGCCCTTCCAGTGTGGCTGCCCAATCACCCGTGGTGTGACACAACACGCCGTTTTGCACTTCCCACGTGACGTTGAGGCCTTGTCCCTCTTTTTCCAAACGCTGCATCACGCGAACACTTTGTTCATAATGGCGAAAGCCCCCGTCCATGCAGCGGTTGAGCGCGCGTTCACCCGCATGGCCAAACGGGGTGTGGCCCAAGTCGTGCGCCAAGGCAATGGCTTCGGTTAAATCTTCGTTGAGTTGCAAAGCACGTGCCACCGTGCGGGCAATTTGCGATACTTCCAGTGTGTGGGTGAGTCTTGTGCGGTAATGGTCACCCTCGGGTGCCAAAAACACCTGCGTTTTGTGACGCAAGCGCCGAAAGGCTTTGCAGTGCAACACACGGTCGCGGTCACGCTGAAAATCGGTGCGAAAATCACACGGTTTTTCATAAATTTCCCGTCCCTTACTTTCTGCCGACAAGGCCGCGAGCGGCGACAAGATTTGACGTTCGGTATTTTCGATTCGTTCTCTGGGGACCATTTGTTCACCACCTCTATACTTTATATATACGTTATAAAAACGAATTTCCCTTTATTTTTGCAAAAAAATATCAAATTTTTCTTCGTTTTGCGAAAAAGAAACAGCACCGCACGTCAGTTCGGTGAGTTCTTTGCAAAAGCGGTCGCATTGTTCGGTCAGAATATGCAATCGCACCGTGACGTCGTCGGCAAACACGGTGTCGTCCACCACGCAACCGTGTTCGGCAAACAGCATTTGCAAACGGCCATATTGCGCATAGTCACAGCGCAGTTCGCCAAACACGCAAAGGCGGTGTTCGGCAATACCCGCCGCTTCCACTGCCAGCGCGGTGCTTTGCGAATAGGCACGCACCAAACCGCCGGTACCCAGCAAAATACCGCCAAAATACCGTGTTACCACCGCAACACAATCCACCAGCCCTTTTTTTTGCAACACTTCCAGCACAGGCATACCGGCGGTACCTTGCGGTTCGTTATCGTCCGAAAAACGGCACACACCATTTTTTAAGCAGTAGGCGTAGACGTTGTGTTTGGCATCCCAATATTCTTTTTTGCGCGCGGCAATAAACGCGAGCGCTTGTTGTTCATCGGTCACCGAACAAACGGTGCCGATAAAGCGTGAGCGGCGGTCGACGTATTCTGCCGTTGCCTGCTGCGCCACGGTTTTGTAGCTTGTTTGCATAGCGTTACCTCATTTAATGAGAAAAGGCAGCGCATTGCTGCACTGCCGTTTTTCCACAAATTATTTGCTTTCTTTGATACCGAAACGTTTGTTGAAACGGTCCACACGACCGCCGGTATCCACCAGCTTCTGTCTGCCGGTGAAGAACGGATGGCATTTGGAGCAGATTTCTACACGGATGTTTTCTTTGGTAGAAGCTGTTTCAATGACCTCGCCGCAGGCACAAGTGATTGTGGTTTTCTCGTACTTGGGATGGATATTTTCTTTCATTCTTGTCACCTCTTTCAGAAGCTCGTCGTATTCCTTATCGAAGTAAACTTCGCAGAAATCAAAATGGCGGAGAGTTAGGGATTTGAACCCTAGGTACGCTTTAAACGTACACACGATTTCCAATCGTGCGCCTTCGACCACTCAGCCAACTCTCCGAGTTCGCAACATAGTGCTAAACTATTATAAGGAATAGCGGCTGAAAAATCAAGACCTTTTTTAAAAT
Source organism: Acutalibacteraceae bacterium (assembly GCA_045578425.1). Classification (GTDB taxonomy): domain Bacteria; phylum Bacillota; class Clostridia; order Oscillospirales; family Acutalibacteraceae; genus RGIG3009. Next base: position 5,988 of record JAZNKF010000027.1, on the reverse strand, counting down.
TTTTTATTTTTTTTGAAAAACCTTACAAAAGCGGGATGTTAGCGGCGGCGCAACGCTCGACCATTTCTTGCGGCCAAAGCGAGGCTTGCACTTCGCCGATGTGCGCTTTTTCCAAGAAAAACATGCACAAGCGAGATTGACCGATACCACCGCCGATGGTCAACGGCAATTCCCCTTTAAGCAACGCTTGTTGGAACGGCAAGTTTTCCCGTTCGGTGCAACCGGAAACTTCGAGTTGATGTTTGAGCGACACTTCGTCCACACGAATACCCATAGACGATACTTCCACTGCGCGGTTCAAAAGCGGGTAATAGAAGATAATATCGCCGTTTAATTGCCAATCGTCGTAGTCGGGAGCTCTGCCGTCGTGCGGTTTGCCGGAACGCAACGCGCCACCGATTTGCATGAGGAAAATGGCACCGTATTTGCGGGCGGCTTCGGTTTCACGCTCGGAACCGGTTAAGTTGGGATACTCATCTTCCAATTCTTGCGTGGTGAGGAACGTGATTTGTTTGGGGAGTTTGCGTTTTAAAAACGGATAGCGAGATTCCACCATGGCTTCCACATCCAAAAACACACCGTAAATGCTGTTGACTACTTGTTTGAGCATATCGATGGTGCGGTCTTCGCGGCGAATAACTTTTTCCCAATCCCATTGGTCGACATACAGCGAATGTAAGTTATCCGTTACCTCGTCGCGGCGAATGGCGTTCATATCCGTATACAAGCCTGTGCCCTCTGCCATGCCGTACCGTTTGAGAGCATAGCGTTTCCATTTGGCGAGCGAATGCACCACTTCGGCAATGTGACCGTCGTCGTTGCGAATATCAAAACTGACGGGACGTTCCACACCGCTTAAATTATCGTTAAGGCCGGAAGTCGGCAGCACAAACAGCGGTGCCGAAACACGCGTTAATGACAAATGTCGTGCCAAGCGTTCTTCGAACGTATCTTTTAGTAATTTGATTGCTTTTTCGGTTTCCAAAATATCTAACTGCGGAGAATAGCCCTCCGGCAATTGTAATTGATAACGAGCCACGGTTTTTCCTCTTTTCTTTTGGAATACCTAACATAATAACACAAATATCCGCATTTTGCAAGAATTTCCCTTTTTTATTGTAAAAAAGAGTTGCCGCGATGCGGCAACTCTTTTGGCATTAGCAAGTTGTGGAATACGGTGCTAAGGTAAGGCGGATAAAATACCCTTGGTCGTGCTGACAAACGGGGCAAACTTTAGGGGCTTCTTTGCCGTTGTGAATATGACCGCAGTTCAAGCACATCCAACCACATTCATATTCTTCCACAAACAGTTGATTGTTTTCCATATAGTCGGCGAATTTTTTGAAACGGTCGCCGTGCGTTTTTTCAATTTCGGCTATCTTATAGAACGATTGCGCAATAGCGGAAAATCCTTCTTCTTTGGCTTTATCGCCAAAGCTTTTGTAAATCGGCTCGTATTCTTCGTATTCATTGTGAACGGCGCAGCGCAACAGTTGCAGTACGGAATCGTGGATATCGACGGGATAGCCGCCTTCGATGGTGACGGTATCTCCCGTACATTCTTTGAGATGGTTGTAAAAAATTTCGGCGTGTTCTTTTTCTTGGTCGGCGGTAAAACGGAACACCGCTTCAATGACGTGCAGATTTTGTTTTTTTGCCGCGGCGGCGGCAAACGTGTAGCGGTTGCGGGCTTGGCTTTCCCCCGCAAAAGCTTTCATCAGATTATTACGTGTTTCGCTGATTTTGAAATCGACTGACATACTTATTTCCCCTTTCTTGTGCAGGCGTAAAGAGTTCAGCTCCCGCCAGCCTAAAGTTTGGGATTTTTTTCTTGGGTTTATACATTTGATTTTGTTGACAGACTTTGTAAAAGGATATATACTAGCGTTAGAACATTTGTTCGAAGGGAGTGACGGTGATGGAACGCACCATTTTGCATTGCGATGGGAATTCGTTTTTTGCCTCGGTGGAGTGCGCTCACACCCCCGCGTTGTGGGACGTTCCCATGGCGGTGTGCGGCGACCCCAAAAACCGTCACGGTATTGTGCTTGCCAAAAACGAAAAAGCCAAAGCTTTTGGCATTGTGACAGCGGAAACGGTGTGGCAAGCCAAGCGCAAATGCCCCGATTTGGTGTTGGTTCCGCCCCACCACGACCGTTATGAGGAATATTACCGCCGTATTAATGAAATTTATTGCGAATATACCGACCGCGTAGAACCGTTTAGTATTGATGAATCGTGGTTGGACGTAACAGGCAGCAAACGATTGTTTGGCGACGGAAAAACCATTGCCGACACGCTGCGAAAGCGTGTGCGAGAAGAACTGGGGATTACCATTTCGGTGGGGGTTTCGTTTAACAAGACGCTCGCTAAAATGGGAAGCGATTACAAAAAGCCCGATGCTACCACCGTGTTGTCGAGGGATACGTATCAAGATTTGTTATATCCGTTGCCGGTGTCGCGGTTGTTGTTTGCGGGGAAAAGCAGTACCGACACGCTTTTGCGTATGGGCATTAAAACCATTGGGGATTTGGCAGCCGCAGACAAAGCGTGTGTGACAGCGGCGCTTGGCAAAATCGGAACGCAGTTGCACGACTATGCCAACGGCTACGACCCCTCCCCCGTGCGCTTATTTACCGATAAACGCGTTGCGAAATCGGTGGGAAACGGCATGACGTTTCGCCACGACCTTACTGACCAAAAAGCGGTGGAAAATGCCGTGCTGTTTTTGACCGAGCCGGTAGCGGCGCGGTTGCGCGCCGCGCATCAATTTTGCGCTACTGTTCAACTGACACTCAAATACCCTTCGCTGCAAACGATTACCCGCAGTCGCACGTTACAAACTGCTACCGCTGTGACCGGTGAGTTATATGCCGGTTTATTGGCATTGTTACACGATTATTGGAAAGCGGGTACACCGCTTCGCAGTATTACGGTGACAGCGACGAATTTGCAAACAGAGGAACCCACAGAGCAATTGTGTTTGTTTGACGAAAGCGATGACACACGTCACGAACGCCGAGAAACGTTGGACAACGCCGTGGATTCCTTGAACGGGCGGTTTGGGAAAAGCGCGGTACAGCGGTGTGCGGTGCTGAATCACGTGCAAGATATGAATGAAAATGAAAAAAAGTAACATTTTCAAAAAAACTGTTGACAAAAGGGGGAACAAAAGATATAATAAACTGCGTCGCCGATACCGTGTCACGGTTAGGTGGTTGACAATGGCCCGGTAGTTCAGCTGGTTAGAACGCTAGCCTGTCACGCTAGAGGTCGACGGTTCGAGCCCGTTCCGGGTCGCCATTTGCTGCTATAGCTCAGTAGGTAGAGCGCATCCTTGGTAAGGATGAGGTCACCAGTTCAACTCTGGTTAGCAGCTCCAAAACCCCTGATTCTCTTAGAGAATCAGGGGTTTTTCTTGTTTCAAGGGACTTTTGCATGACCTCATCCTTCATTTCAAAAAATCTATCAAGGATGAGGTCATGATTATGAAGAAAATTGAAATGCCGACACATGAAACTAAGAACTTTTTAGAAGTTTTTGAGATGTTTGTAATATCTCAAACAGCAAAAGGTGTTGCAGACATCACAATTCGCAATTACCGTTACAACATGAAGAACATGGGAAACTACTTCAATACGGAACAGCCTTTTGATGAAGTTAGAGCCATATTTCAGCAGATATTGAAGAACTAAATAAGGTTTCAGCTTTTGGTTGTTCTGCTTGCCATGCTTTGGACCTTTACTCAGGTTTTTCTCTCGTTCTCCACGATATTTCTCCCACATATTTTCAGCCACAGGAACAAGCTCCTTTTTGAAAGTGCATTTTCAAATAGTATAGCATACCAAAAGGAAAGAGAAAAGAGCGAAAATCGGCGGGTTTCTATTGAATTTTCTTGACGGTTGTGATACCATTATCTTGCGACGCAATTCAATACAGAAAATCACAGGGAATGTGTTTTTACTTTGGTAAAAACACATTCTCCGCTTTGCGTTCCCTGTGGGTTCCGAAGAATTGCGTCGCGGCAATGGAGCTATGCGTTTTTCGGTGCGTAGCTTCTGCTGCGCACTTTTTTACAGTGAGAGGTTTGGCTATGAAAAACGAAGTGTTAAAAAAAATTTGTGGACTGCTGGTTGCTTTTGCATTGGTCGTGCTGTGTGCAGTGTTGCTGCCCATAGAAGCACAGGCGGCAGCAAGTGAAACAACAAGCGGAACGCACGAAAATGGAAATGAAATTTCTTATAATTTCAAATTGGATGCACCCGGAAATGTTGCAATTACTTTTTCCATTGAAGCTGATGTTACAGAAGCAGATTTTGGGTATTCTATAACACATTCTACAGGCAACCATGTTGTTGGCGGTTCCGATTACTTGCGATCTTTAAATAAGAAATTTAGCACAACACGTACTCAATATTTAGAAAAAGGTGAATATGTATGTACGTTTTCTTTTGAAGGTAGTGGGTTATACACAATTGAAGTCCAAATCGTTGATAAAGTAAAAGAAAGTTTTGAAGAAACAATAACCGACAGAGATGATACGCCAGAAAACGCTAACAGAATTAACCTATCAGAAACTTATTATGGTCTGATTGCAGAGCATAATGACATAGATTTATTTTATTTCTCTATTGACGAAAACAGTACCATAGATGTTTCTCTAAACTTCTATGCTTCAGATGGTTGGTTTAAATACACAATCTATGACGAAGAGCTTAATATGGTTGTTGAAAAAGACTTACGTCACTATGATAAACACTATGGTGGTACTTGGAAATATAATAACCCTCACGATTTAAAAACAGGAAATTACTATTTATTAATTGAAGCATTTAGCCCTTCTATGTGGAGTAGTCCTTATGATTTCTCTCTTACTCCAGCGCACACTGTACACGCTTATGACAATGACTGTGACGAAGACTGCAATGTCTGTGGCGCGACGCGTAGCATCTCCCACACATGGGATGATAGTAAGGTTACCAAGGAAGCGACTTGCAAGGAAGAGGGTGTAAAGGCCTACACCTGTACAGTCTGTAAGGAAACCAAAACTGAAGCAATTGCCAAGTTAACGACTCATACCCCAGGCGCAGAAGCAACTGCAACCACACCTCAGATCTGCACTGTTTGCGGTAAGGAGTTAAAACCCGCCACTGGTGCAACCGAGCCTCCTGCAACCGAGCCTCCTGCAACCGAGCCTCCTGCAACCGAGCCTCCTGCAACCGAGCCTCCTGCAACTGAGCCTCCAGCAACCGAACCTCCAGCAACCGAACCTCCTGCAACCGAACCTCCTGCAACCGAACCTCCTGCAACCGAACCTCCTGCAACCGAGCCTCCTGCAACCGAACCTCCTGCAACTGAGCCTCCTGCAACTGAGCCGACTGTCACTCCCACCCAACCGGAAGGAAATAAGAATCCGGATGATGGCGAATTCCCTATAATGGTCGTAATCGCTATTGTTGTTCTTGGAGGTGGTGGTGCTACCGCAGGTGTGATTCTTTGGAAGAAGAAACACTAAAACATATGAAACCAGGGGGCATTACGCTCCCTGGTTTTTTGCTCGTATCAATGTGCTCTTACTACTTTCGGGAACATTACTGCTTAAAAACAAAGTTTTTAACTGTATTTTCTTTGGTATGATTTTGGGTGTGTCGGTATGATTTTTGTCATACCATCAAAAATAGAGTTATCTCGTGATTTTGGGATAACTCTATTTGCATATATAACTTGAAAATTACAATAAAAAATGTTATATTAAATTAAAGAAAATGCTTGTTGTTATGCGGAAATTTCAACTTGTGGAAATGACTTCCACAAGTTGAAACAGTAGCCTCCACTTGTCAGGGGAGGTGGCACGGCAAAGCCGTGACGGAGGGATATAAAACCGTTATGAATATGGAAGAAAGGGAAGCTCTTGTTAATTCATATCTTGGTAAGATGGTTAATATTAAAATAGACCGCCCCATAGGTTATGTACATAAAAGGGAAAAT
>JAZNKF010000026.1:0-14053 GCA_045578425.1 Acutalibacteraceae bacterium | reverse complement strand
AAAATTCATATTTTTTCCACTGAATCGCGTACTACCAAATTCATCGGTAGTAAAATGCTTTCAGGCACTTTTCCCTTTAATTTCTTATACAACAAATCCATGGCGTAAACGCCCATTTCTTCTTTGTTGACACTGACGGTTGTGAGTTTTGGTTCAATATAACGCGAAAGGAAAATATCGTCGATGCCGATGACAGAAACGTCACTCGGAACAGACAAGCGCGCTTTTTTTGCGCCTTGAATTGCACCAATCGCCAAAATATCGGTTGCGCACAATAACGCCGAGGGACGGTTTTGGTTAGTGAGCAACGCTTTGACCGTGCGACAAGCAGCTTCCTCACCGGAAACCGATATGCTGAGTTGGTTTTTGCAAAGTGACAAACCATTATCCGTCATTGCTTTTTGGAAACCTTGATAAATTTGCGCAAAGAAAGAATCAACCTCTTTGTTGGCAATGAGAACGATATCCCGATGGCCTTGATCAATCAGATAACTGGTAGCATCATAGGCTGCACTGCTGTAATCGGGGTTGATAGACGTGACACCATCCATAACTTTAAGGGCGTCGACAACCACAAAAGGCATATCGATTTCCGTAACCTTTTGCAGAACCGAAGAACTGATATCTTGCAAAAAAATCATGCCGTCAACATCACCGGAATAAACAATATCCGGCAATTCTTCGGTATCGTTGGGGTATTTGCTCATAATTAAATTGTACCCATACTGCGAACATTGGTTGAGTATTCCTCTGGCAATATCAAAATAGAACAAATCATTAAACGGAGAGGAATAGCTGTTAATGAGCAAACAAATATTATAGCTCTTGTTTTTCAGCAGTTTTTTTGAATTCAGATTTGGCTTAAAGTGATTTTCGTCGATAATCTCCTGCACTCTTTTGCGAACTACATCGCTGACGCCCGGTTTGTTATTAAGCACAAAAGAAACCGTTGTTACGGAAACACCGGCCATCTGAGCAATTTCTTTTACGGTAATTTTTTTCACATCTAAACACCCCTAATAAATCAATTATAATTATATATGTATTAAAGAACATTGTATTTCGGCTCTTTTTTCATTGCATTTTGCTTTGTTTTTTGTAAAAAAAGATAGAAAAATATTTGATTTTAGCGTCTTGACATTTCTAAAACGATTTAGTATAATTATGATATGTGATTTATAGCTTCTTAAAAACCAATCACAAAGCTAATTACAAATTTTTTTAGGAGGATGACTTATGCCGGTATATGAGTCTATCAAAAACGCAGATAACAGAATTGTTATTTCTGCAAAAAACAAAGATTCTGTCGTTTTCGGTTGGGAAAAAGTTATCGAAAAACTTGCCTCCCTTGCCACGGCAGGAAAAAGCATTGCTATTGACGGATGGTATGGTATTGATTTTGAAAAAATCGCTAATGCTCTTAGTGCCAAACTTCAAGAAAAAGGCTTGAAAGTCAATGCTTTTAACGCTGTTGAACTGTATAAAACCCGCGAGGAAATTATCGCCTACAATCAGCCGTATGTAACGGATGATCCCGGTTTTGGTAAAGTGAACAAATTCGGTGTGATCGAAGATATTATGAACGCCGACGCCATTGCCGCCGCCAAAGCAAAATTGGCTGATAAGGATGTTATTACCATCATCTACGGCATGGGTGCTTCTATCAAAGCTTTTGAAGATGTTTTAGATATCAAATGCTATGTGGACAACACTCACCAAAAAGTACAATGGGATATGTGGAATGGTGAACTCCCCACTTTCGGTTGCACCGAGCCCACCAAAGGCTACAACTGGAAAGAATATAACTATTCCGACTACTACATGTTAAAGCGCCAAAAAGATTACATGTATGACGCCATGGATTTTTACGTTGAAAACTATTTCGAAGGTGACCTTGTTTTGGTCCCCGTAGAAGCCTACAACGAAATCATGTCCACATTGGTAAAATACCCGATCCACGAAGTGAAAATTTTCAGTCCCGGTCCTTGGGGTGCGTACAGATACCACGATATGGACTACCAAGTAGAAGGTCTTGCTAACAACGCTTGGAACAAGATTGCCGGTCCCGAACTTCGTATTTTGATTGACTTTGGCGGTGAAAGAAGCATTTCGATGCCGATGCTCAACGCTATGCAATACGGTGAAGAATTGGTTGGTTCTCTTATCAACAAACAATATCCCGGTTTGTTCCCGTTGGATATTTGGTTGGATGACGGTTGGCATCCCACTCCCCAACCGGCTGAAAGAATTTCCATGCCGATGCACATTCACCCGAGCAGCAAATACGTTGCTGATCACTTTGACGAGCCTTTGGGTCGCTATGAAACCTACTACATCGCCGAAGCATACGAAGGTGCTAACACCTGGATGGGCTTCCACGACGATGCCGATATCGAAGAATGGGAACGCCTCTGCGAGGAATCCAACAACATTACTCCGATTGAAAATTGGAAAGACTTTATTGCCAACTGGAGCAGTAAAGAAGGCGACCTTTACTTAATCCCCCCCGGAACCATGCATGGTCACGGTGGTAATCAAATGGTTTTGGAAATGGATACCAACCCGAGTATCAACGGTACCGAATATTCGTTCTTTGAATATGACTTTGCCAGACCGTCTTGGGATGACGATGCCAAAACCATGACCGGCAAACCGCTTAAAATGCACCTTGAACATGGACGTAACATGGAAAAAACCAGACGTGCTTCTTGGGTTAAAGACAATCTTTTGTCCACCCCCACCGTTGTGAAATGGACCAAAGAATATTTCATTGACCGTTATAAGAGCCACTCGGTAATGCCGTACCACGTGGAACGCATTCATTTTGAAAAACGCGGTGAATATTCGACCGAAGGTAAATTTATGCACATGTTCACCTTGACGGTTGGTTCGAAAGTTACTGTTCGTTCCAAAGCCAACCCCGAATTGTTTGCTGTGTGTGACAAGTTCCAAACATTGGTTATTCCGGCAACTTTTGGTGATTATGAAATCATCAACGAAGAAGGCGGACGCGTGACTTGCGTTATCCAAAGATGGAAAAAAGGCTAATCCTCTAAAACTGAATTTGTAACTCATACGAGCCATAGCGGAATATAGACATTTATCTTCTGCTATGGCTCGTATTGCTAAACGGAGGTTTTTTATGAACATTTTAGCTATTGGCGCTCATCCGGACGATGTGGAAAATTCTTGCGGCGGCACGCTTGCTAAATACGCCAAGTTGGGACACAAAGTGTTTACCGCCACCGCCACCAACGGTAATATTGGCTCTGCCACTCTTCCGATGGAAGAAATTGCCGCTATCCGCAAAGAAGAAGCCCGCCGTGCTGCGGCGCACATCGGTGCCGAATACGTTTGCCTCGATTATGATGACGAAATGTTTTTTGAAGATAAAGCCGCACGTATTGCTTTTATTGATTTGGTTCGGTATTGCAAAGCGGATGTCATTTTGACACACAGTCCGCACGATTATAATCCCGACCACATGTTAACCAGCAAAATCATCAATGATATTCCGGTGATGATTCCGATTGCTAAAATCCAAACCAAAAACAAACCGTATGATAAAATCCCGATTATTGCGTATTTTGAACCGCTTAACGGTCTGGGGTTTATTCCCACCGAGTTTGTGGATATTTCGGACTATATTGATATTAAAAAAGCGATGTGCTACGAACATCAAAGTCAAATCAGCTGGATGCAAAACAACTACAAAGATACGCTTGCCGGCAAAGATTTCTTTGAAAACACCGAAGTGATGGCACGATTCAGAGGTATTCAATGCGGTGTGCAATATGCAGAAGGTTTCTGCATGGCAAACGATGCGTTCCGCGTTGTCCCCTACCGTGTGTTGCCGTAAGCCATGAAGACGTATGTTAACGAACACCCGATTTTCGGGAAAACCTTGTTTGTGCAACACGGCAAACTAACCGTTGGCATTCCGCTGAACTTTGGGATTCGTATTGCTTACCTTTCATACGATGGAAGCGAAAATTTGTTTTTTGAGCAACCAAATGATATGACAGATTTAACCACACCTGAGGGCTGGCGTGTTCGCGGCGGTCATCGGTTGTGGGTCGCACCGGAAGGACCCGAAGATTACTTTCCTGACAACCAACCGATTTCCTACGAAATTTCAGACGATAGCATTACGCTATCACAGGAAAATGACCCATGGTTGAATATTCAAAAAAGCATAAAGCTCGTGTTTTTATCCGACAACGAATTACAAGTTATCCACACCATAAAAAACGTGGAAACACAAACAAAACGCTACTCGGTATGGGCGGTCACCTCAGTAGCGGCAGGTGGTGTTGAACATATCCCGTTGCCGCAAAAAGAATTTTCCTATTCGCCCATTCACAAAGTAACGTCGTGGTTCTACACCAACCTTGGTGATACCCGTGCCGAATATCACGCTGACCACATTGTGTTACATCATGCACAGGCACCCACCAAATATAAAATTGGTATTGGGCATCCCGCAGGACCGATTACGTATACGAACAAAGGATTTGTTTTTGAAAAATCGTTCCCTATTTTTACGGATAAACCTTATCCGGACGGTGATGTTTCTTTTGAAACGTTCATGTGCAATCACATGGTAGAAATTGAAAGTTTGTCCCCCCTTTATGATATTCCGAGCGGAGAGTTTGCAACTCACACGGAAAATTGGAAATTTTACAAGGAATAAAGGAGTTCTTATGAAAATCAACGTTGCCGCGGTAGCTTTGGCGCATCCCTTTGAAGTGGGATACGATGAAGCCATGCCTTTGCTGAATCAAACCGCAAAAACATTAGAAGCGCAGGGAATTGCTTGCGAAAATACCGGCGTTGTTATGCACGATTTGGAAACCGTTCGTTGCGCGGCGGAAAAATTAAAATCTTCCACCGCTGACGTTTTGTTAATCTGCATTGCGACGTGGAGTGAAGACCATCACTTGTTAGATTTGCTTTCCTATGTCGACATGCCCATTATTTTGCGAGCGTATCCGGCATTTGATACCGGCTCTTTGTGCTGCGCTCACCAAATCGGTGCCGTGTTCAGAGATATCGGCAAAACGTGCGAATTTGTTTACGGCGATGCCGACGATATTGCCTGTACCAAAGAAGTAAAAACCATTGCTACCGCTTATGCTCTTAAAAATTGCATGAGCAAAACGCGCGTCGGTGCTATCGGCGGTCGCGTAAAAGGTATGACGGAAATTGCCTATGACGAATTTGCAATCAAGAAAAAACTGGGTGCTCGCGTAGTTAACTTGGACGAAAAGGAAATGACGCAAAAAGTGGCCGAGACTTCGGATACCGAAGCCGAAAAATTGTTGGACGAAAAGCGCGATGTGTTAAAACCTTGCAAATGCTCTTCTTCCAAAGAATCTATGTTGGAGTCTATCAAGTATTACAAGGCTTTAAAAGATTTGGCCGATGAGTACGAGTTGGAAGCGTTGTCCGTAAAGTGCTACACCACCTATATGGGTAAAATTTGCTTGGGATACTCGCTGTTGGCAGAAGAAGGCATTGTTGGCTCCTGCGAAGGTGATGTTACCAACGCTTTGACCATGAAAATGATGTATGAGTTGAGTGAAAAACCGATTAACAATACCGATTTGTTGTATATTGACGATGCCGCCAACACCATTTTATTTGCTCACTGCGGTTCGTCCGGTTTCTCCATTGCCGAAGGCGATGTTGAACTGGCTCCCGTCCGCTTGGCAGAAACCGGTGTATGCACCAAATTCTTGGTAAAACCCGGAACGGTCACTGCTGTAAACATTTGCGGTCACGGCGAAGATTTGCGGTTGTCATTCATGGTCGGTGAAGCCGTACCGTGTGGCATGGAATTCCCCGGCAACCCTGTTAAAATCAAGTTTGACAAACCGGTTTCTCAAATCAACCGCGAAATCATGGAGAACGGCATCGGTCACCACTGGATGGTTGCTTACGGTGATTTTAGCAAGGAATTAGCACATTTCTGCAAAATCAACAACATTTGTATGTACGCTATTTAAAGAAAGGACAAAACTATGAAACGTTCTGAAATCAATGCCGCTATGCGCGGTGCTTTACAATTGTTTAAGGATTACAAAATCACGCTCCCCCACTTTGTTTTGTGGTCGGCTGAAGAATGGAAAACCAAAGGTGACAAAGTGACGGAAATCATCGATAACATGTTGGGTTGGGATATCACCGATTTTGGCGGTGGTGATTTTGACAAAATGGGATTGTTGCTCATTACCTTGCGCAACGGCAATCAAAAAAATCCGCAAAAATATCCCAAACCGTATGCCGAAAAATTGATGGTTGTTAAAGAAAATCAAATCACCCCCATGCACTTCCACTGGAACAAGATGGAGGATATCATCAACCGTGGCGGCGGTAATTTGATTATCAAACTGTATAATTCCACTGAGGATGAACAACTAGCTGATACCGACGTGGTTGTCAGCATTGACGGTGTCAAGCACACCTTCCCCGCCGGCAGCGAAGTACGTATTGAGCCCGGTCAAAGTATTACGTTAACCCCCGGTTTATATCACCGTTTTTGGGGCGAAGAAGGAAAAGGTACTCTGTTGGTGCAAGAAGTTTCCATGTGCAATGACGACACTGCCGACAACCGTTTTTATGACGAAGTCGGCCGTTTCCCCGAAATTGACGAGGACGAGGCGCCGTTGTATCTTTTGTGCAACGAATATCAAAAATAATAGCCAAAATGGAGGGCGAAGCATTGTAAACCAATGCTTCGCCCTTTTTCCAAACGAAAGCCACGCGACTATCGCGTGGTTGGATAGAGGTTTATCGATGAATGGAAATCGCAGAAAGCAAAAGTAAACACAGAAAGCGTTTTGTGCCTTGCCTCCCTCTGATGAGGGAGGTGGATTTTTGCGAAGCAAAAAGACAGAGGGAGAGAGAAGATGAAAACTACCCCTCAGTCGGCGTTCGCCGACAGCTCCCCTGACAAGGGGAGCTGGCAAAGATTACAGCCCGTTTACGGGTAGCCAGTAGCCGTTGCATGGCTGGCAAGTCAATAAAAAACACACTTGTTCGCAACCAATATTGCATAGGGCTATGCCCGAAAATTAAACACCACCAGCATACGGGAAGATTATTATTATATTGTTGTCTGACATGTTCGTCACTAGATATTTGCCTGAACATATCTGAGTTCGCGCATATAGCTTTAAGGCCGAATCTTAGCAATCTTTTTTCTTAGATTGATTTTTTAAAAAAGTTCTGGTATACTAATCGCGGAGATTGGTAACAGGGTTGTCCGCGTTCCATTTTTGGGCGCCGTATTCCCCATGACGCCAGGCTTCAGTTTGGGAGAAGCAAGCTCGTTTCGGACGTATAGTCCAGGGTTTCGGCATTGGACACTTGCGTAACCAACCTCCACCTGTTGAAAACGACTATCCTCGTCCATGTTTTTTTGATAAATTCAACCACCTAATCAAACACTACCGAACAAATTAGAATTACGAGGTGTCTATGGAAAATTCTGTCACAAATTTTATCGGGATACTTTTTGGCTTTATTGTTTTAGGTGCGGGAGTAGTACCTGTTTTTTTAGCGATCCAGTCTGTTATACTAAAGGATCGAAATATTTGCACCCTGCGTTTTGGCTTGCTGGGCCCTCTCGTTTTTTTCTTATACTTTTACCTAAACATTATTCTAGAGATACCTATGAGCATTTGGTTACATATCGCTTTTTGGTTAATTGCAATCGTTTGCTTTGCACTACATATCAGATTCGAAACAAAAAAGAAATAGCAAAATCACCTGTAAGAGCGAATATCACATTTTCTATAAATAAACATTTCACCCACAAATAACAACTACCAGTTTACTGGCAGTTGTTATTTTTCATAACACATTGTCAAGGCATAGCCGTCAAGTGTTTGTTCTTCCAACACGACCGAAGCGGCTTTGCCGTTTTGTTTTATGGTAATTGTTTTGCCGAACGTTACTTCCAATTTTTTTGGGGATAACGAAAAACCGGTCCCAAGATATTTCAGATAACTTTCCTTTGCCGTCCACAATCTAAAAAACAGTAGTTTTCGTTCTTCTTCACCACAACTCATCAAATAATCATATTCCGTTTGAGTAGTTACTTTTTTTATCAGTTTATCGGAAACAGGTTTAATTTTTTGAATATCAACGCCAATTTCTCGCTCATAAAACACACAAACTGCGCGCGTCCCGCTGTGTGAAAGACTAAAAAAAACAGACTCGTTATCGACAAGATAGGGTTTTCCATGTTCACCGTAGGCAAGAGAATACTCCGTAATCCCCAGGTTGTGTAATCCTTGTTCCAGCAAAACACCTGCGCCTAATGAAAGGTGTTTATCCTTGCAAAGACGATAACTATCCACCTTTCTTTGACGGTACGTACTAACCAACCGGTAAGCCGTTTGATACGCCTCTTTCTCGCCAAAAACCGCTGTATCAAACACTGTCAACAAAGGTTCTGATAAAGTGTGAGAATTGGTGTTCATAACAACATCCTATTCTTGTTCTAAAATGGAAGATAACTTTTGTTTCAAGTTTTCGTAATAACACATAAACCCTTTATCGTTGGGGTGTAAATAGCCATCTGCAAAAAGGGCTCCATTGTGGGGAACACAATCAAATGCGGAAACAAAGGTTGCGTTATCATATTTTTCAACAGCATTTTGAATACACGCAGCGACTTCAAAAAAAGAACCGCAATCGGTAGTTGTTTGGCATTCTTTTCGCCAAATCGGTGCAAGGGCAACCACCTTTACAGCGGGGTAAGTCTGAAAAAGCGCACTAAAAAAAGTGTGGCAGTTTTGAGTAAATTCTTCTTTTGTGCAACGTGCAAAATCGTTCGTACCGTATGCCACGGTAATCAGTTTGGGAACAAAATCTTCTTTTGTGCTTGCCAGTTCGGGAAAGAAAATTTCCCCGCCGATACCTTTGTTCACTTCTTCCAGTCCAAGCCATTCGGCAATTTGCGTTGTATATTTGTGCGAAGAATATAATGCGTCGTAACCTTGCGTGATAGAATCACCAAAGCACAACATTTTCTCGGTATATCTCAAAGGTTTTATGGTTGACCCATCGGCAAGTTCAAAAGTTTTCAGCACAACTTCTACTGAAAAAGGAAAAACAATCCGTACCTCTTTTGTTCCTGCGCCCAAAGAGAATCGTTTAGAAAATTCACCGGTAGGAAAGCTAAGAGCGGTATAGTTCGTCGGCAGTAACATTTCGTCAAAATTGCTCATTGCCCCTACACGTGTTCCGTTTGAAAAGACTTCAAGGCAAAAATAACTCCTGCTAATTCTTTTTATTACATCGGCACTCAAAAACACATAATCACTATCCGTTTGAAAACGCAGCTGCACACCGGAAGAAGCAAAGGTTTTGCCGTAAAAGTCTTCATCGCGTTCTTTATACAACGCCTCTTGTTCTTGGGTAAAACGATAAAAATGAAATCCGCACTCATCTTGCGTAATTCTGACAGCGCCGCTTGTAATGCTTTGCAGTTGCGATAAATTGATTTTCAATGATTATCCCCCTGTATTACCCTTTTTCTTTTGCTGCACGTTATTAATGATTTTGTATACTATTTTGGTAAGAGTAGCCGAAACAATAATTCCCAATGCCAATGCCGATGCCAATTGCAACGTGTAAACCGCTTTTTGTAAAAACGTTTCTATGTTGCCTTGAAAAGCATGTGCCATGGTATAATAAAGCGAACTACCGGGAATGAGCGGTATTAAAGAAGGCGTGATAAACGAGGTGGTCGGGGTTTTGAGGACTCTTGCCATAATTTCCGCATAGGTGGAAATCAAAAAAGCCACGATAAAATAACAAATCGGCTCGGATAGGATATACAAGTTTAGCAGAACAAATAACAGCCACGATAACAAGCCCCCCAAGGAAGCCAACAACAACCGTTTGCCGCGAACGTTAAACAGTATGGCAAACCCAATCGTTCCCACAAAACCCGACAAAATTTGAATTATTTGAACGTTTGTCATAACACGACACCCCCTAAAACGGTTACCAAAAAGTATCCCGCCGCAATAGCAAGCGCCGTCAACACGGCTTCAATGGAACGCAAAAGTCCCGCAATGCTGTCGCCGGTGAACAAATCTCGTAAAGCGTTGGTCAGACCGATACCGGGTATAAGTGACATGATATTACCGATAATAACTTTGTCAACATCGGCTATCCAACCAAATTTAACGGATAAAAATGCCAGCACGGTTGCAACAACTGCCGAGAAGAATTTTCCGAAAATTTTGTTGGAAATCATCTTATCGCAAAAAAAGATTCCTAATCTGACAAAAGCCCCCACGCAAAAAGAAATCAATGATTCTTTCACAGTGCCGCCGAAAAACAAGGTGAAAGAGCCCGCTATGATGGCATAGGACACAAATTCTAACCAAAGCGGAAATTTGCGGCAATGAACAGCCTCATTGATTTTATTTTCAATTTCTTCATCCGTAAGGTTATGAGCACAAATTTCTCTTGATAATTCATTGAGAAGATGAAGTCTTTCAAAGTTGATATTGGTGGTCGTTACTCTTCGCGTTTGTGTATGGGTTTGACCGTCGGGGGTATGAACGGTAACAATCATGCTGCTGGTGATGATAAACACATCCACGCGTTCAGCGCCAAATGCATGACACATCCGACTAATGCTTTCTTCCACACGGTGCACTTCCGCGCCGGAGATAAGCATTTGTTCTCCGATATCCATCACATAACCAAAGGATTTTAACATGGTAATACCCCCTTTTTTCCCTTTTCTTTATAAACATCGTGGCAATTATAGCACAGAAAATCAGAATATTCAACTCAAAAAAAGCAAAGAGGATGCCACCATGGTAACATCCTCTTGTCACATTAATTGGTTATATCGTCATGATGGTCGCATTTACCGCCGCACTGTTTGGCATAAGGACAGCCGATACAAGTCTCGCCGCGTTTTTTTGCACGATATAGATACCAGACGGCACCGGCAATTATCGCGATTAAAATGACAATAACAATACCGTTTTTCATAATACTTTCCAATCTGTTACACTAGATTTTGGCAGCACTCAAAGTATATTCTGCTTTGAGTTGCTTGTTGGTTTTGTTGATAAGAGCAATCACCACACCTACCATAGCAAGAACAGCAACGAGTCCACCAATAGCAGCGCCGATATTAAGCGGTGCACCGGTAACAATTGTACCAATGGTATATACCAAATAAGAAATGGTATAGCCAACAGCAAGCTGGAGACCAATGCCGCCCCACAACCATTTTGCGCTCTTCATTTCGGCATTCATGGCGCCGATAGCCGCAAAACAAGGCGGCGAGTACAAATTAAACATCAAATACGCCAAAGCAGCCACTTTGGTAATAGCCATGATACCGGCAACTTCTGCGCCTGCACCTTCCATCATTGCTAATTCATCCATATCTATGAGGTTTTCAAGGCCGACAAAGCAAACGGCAAGAGTACCAACAACATTTTCTTTGGCAATAAAACCGGTGAGAGCGGCTGCGGCGAGTTGCCACGAAAGAACACCGACAATGGGAACAAGAAGATACGCAAAAGGTGAAGCAATCGAAGCAAGAATGGATTGATCAGCCGTTTCGGCAACTTGGAAACTCCAAGTAAAGGTTTGCATTAACTGTACTGCCATATTACAAAGAAGAATAATGGTAGCTGCTTTCACGATATACGCCCAACCGCGACTGCACATTGATTTGAAAGCCCCCAAGAACGAAGGAACTTTGTATTCGGGGAGTTCAATAATAAAGAACGATTTTCTCGATTTATAACCCGTGATTTTGTTGACAAGCAAGGCGCCCAGGAAAATGAGGATAATACCGGAAAGATACATGAGTGTGCTTACCCAGCCGGCATTATCAAAAAAGGCACCGGCAAAAAGAGCAATAACGGGGATTTTGGCACCACAAGGCATAAACGGAGCAAGCATAGCTGTTGCCCGTCTTTCTCGCTCGTTGCGAATGGTGCGGCTTGCCATAATACCGGGAACCGCACAACCAATGGTAATGACAAAAGGAATAACCGATTTGCCGGAAAGACCAACTTTCTTGAAGATAGGGTCAAGTACAACGGCAACGCGGGACATATAGCCACAATCTTCCAACAAAGAAATAAGGAAGTACATTACCATAACAAGGGGTAAGAAACCAACAACCGCAATCACACCGCCGATAACACCATCCACGAGAATGGCGGAAATGAGCGGATTGGCGTTTTCAAGAATTCCCCCTACCCAACCCTGAAAAATTTCAAGGAGCGGAACAAGACCGGGAATGAAGGTATCCCCCACCTCTACACCTTCTGCAATCCACGTACCAAGTGTTGTTTGTGAAATGTAGAACACCAAAAACATTACAACAGCAAAAATCGGAATGCCAAGCCATTTGTTCGTAAGAACGGCATCAATTTTGTCGCCGACATTTTTATTCTTGGTAAGAACCTTACGAGTTTCAACATCTTTGACAATCATGTTAACAAAACCAAAACGTTTACGGTCCGCTGCTTCCACAGCCGTTTTGTCGTTCAGGTCAATATCTTCTTGTTTATAAGGAGCTTTTTGCTTTTCGCCGGCATGTTTTACCGCTGCTTCAATAACCGCCGACAAACCATCCGAAGATGTGGAGACAGTATTAATAACCGGACAACCCAGTGTTGCAGACAAACCCTCAACATCAATTTTCGTGTCTTTCTTTTCGTTGATGTCACTCTTGTTCAAAGCAACAACCACAGGAATACCTAATTCTAAAAGTTGTGTGGTAAAGAAAAGACTTCGACTAAGGTTAGTAGCATCCACAATATTGATAATAACATCCGGATTTTCTTTTTTTACGTAAGAACTCGTGATACTCTCCTCACTAGTAAACGGAGACATCGAATAGGCACCGGGAAGGTCAACCGCAATCAACTGTTCGCTACCCGCATACATCTTTTTAATGGGATGTTCCTTTTTATCGACCGTGACACCTGCCCAGTTCCCCACCTTTTCATTACGGCCGGTCAGAGCGTTATACATGGTGGTTTTTCCGGAGTTTGGGTTTCCCGCTAACGCAATTCTCATAAATACTTTCTCCTTATGTTTACCTTTATATATTAATCCTTTCGGATAAAGTTACTTACGGTTAGCCGCTGCTAACTATTGGACAAAAACAATCAGCAGACTGTTTTTTGCCATTTATATAAAAATGGCTTCGGCTAACTGGTTGTCGATGTTATAGCGTCCGTCCTTTATGGAAACGGTGCATCCTCCTCGGCGTCGAGCCACGACTGTAATGGTTTCGCCATCGTAGCATCCCAAAGAAAATAAAAACGCATTTAACTCTTCGTCATCCGTTTTAATCTGCTGAATGATGTATTCTTTTCCTTCGATAGCATCCTTCAAAGTCATATCCGTTTCACCATGTACTCTCTTTACGTATGTTGACAAAACATTGAATTAGCAACGGCTAACTCACGTCGCAAAAACATAGTTAGTCTTTGCTAACCACGGATAGTATACCCCTGTTTTTTCGCTTTGTCAATAGAAAATTTAGATTTTTTTAGATATTTTGTTAATTACTGGGGTTCTAAAAATTATCAAGATTGATTTTCCAAAAAAATAGTGTTATACTTACAAAAGAGATATGCATGATTATTTTAATTAATGGGAGATATCATCATGTTATTAAAACCGTCGGGTGAAATGTACTTGGAATCCATTTATGTTTTGTGCAAAACCAAATCGGCTGTTCGGTCCGTTGACGTTGCCGAACACATGAATTTCAGCAAGCCAAGCGTCAGTCGCGGCGTTGGTCTTTTAAAAAAGCAAGAATATATTATTGTCGACGAAAACGGCTATATTTCCTTGACTGACAAAGGGAACGAACATGCGCAAAAAATATATGAACGACACACCATTTTGAGCGACGCGTTAATGCGGCTCGGTGTGGACGAAAAAATCGCAGCGGAAGATGCGTGTAAAATTGAGCACGTTATCAGCGACGAATCGTTTGCTGCGATTAAAAAATATACACAAAGCAAATAACAAAACA
>JAZNKF010000025.1:0-13981 GCA_045578425.1 Acutalibacteraceae bacterium | reverse complement strand
GACGAAGACGGCAACCTTATCACCGATGTAACGATCGACAACATCCAAGACATTTTGGATGCCGAAGACGATTGGGAAAACTTCACCGACGAGCAAAAAGAAGCTATCAATAACGCGCTCAAAGAAAACGGCGGCAAGACGTTTGAAGAGTTGCTGGAAGAAGCCAAGAAAGCCAACGAAGCGGCAGAAGAATTTATTTCGCTGTACGCTGTGGACGAAGAAGGCGAAGCTTTCTTGACGGTTGACGAAAGCAACTACGAACAAATCCTTGCAGCCAAAGAAGCATGGGATGCTTTGAGCGATTTGGAACGCGCGATCATCAACGAAAAGGTTAAAGAACTGTGTGGACAGACGTTCGAAGAACTGTATGCAGCAGCACTGAGCTTTAGCGAAGAACTTGGTGAACAAGAAGTTCCGAGTCCGGAAGACGGCGTACCGTTCCCGACGGTCGCTGTTGTGGGACTGTTCTTAGCCGGTGCGGCAATGATTGCCGGTAAAAAACGCCGTGACGAAGAACAGGCATAATCCCAAAACCGTATAGCAAAAATCTTACAAAACCCCGCCCGATGCGAACTTCGCATCGGGCGGGGTTCTTTTTGCACATAGGCACCGTAGGGGCGGATAGTATCCGCCCGTTTAGGTTTGTGCAAAGGCAATCCCTCCACCGCTATCGCGGTCCCCCTCCCTTTGCAAGGGAGGCTATCGCTCGGTTTTGGGTTTGCGCCGATTTTGGCGAGATAACGCGCAAATGGGGATAGGCACGGTAGGGGCGGTCACAGACCGCCCCTACAAACAAGGAACAAAATGGGGATAGGGACTTTTTGTGATTTATGTCCAAAAAGACTTTACAAACGCAAAGAAGAATGGTATAATAATTATAATTGTGTGTTGTAATCAAATAGTGCTTTTTATCATACTTTTGGCTTACAGGAGGATTTGGGCATGAAAAAAACGGGAAAACGATGGTTGGCACTGATTTTGTCGGCAGCACTTCTGATTGGCAGTGCAGTTTCCGGCTTGGTGTTGCCTGCTGCAGCGGAAACCACACCGACGGAAACTTCCGAGGTGTTTAATTTCTTCCCTGACGGTGATTTCGAAAGCGGGTCAGTGGATTTTGGCTTTGAAATTGCCGACGGTGTCGGTTTGAATGGCAGCAAAGCGCTGGTTATCCCCCCGAATACCTCTAACAAAAAGATAAAAACGGTGACGTTGCGCCAAAAATTGGTGCCCGGCACGGTGTACGTTTTGCGCTATAAAGTAAAAAGTCTGGCACATTCGGTGTATTGGACCGATGAAACGTATACCGGCATTAAAGGCAGTCTTCCCACAACCAAGTATTCGACGGCACAAGGCAAGTTTATTCAAATGCAGTATATGTTCACGCCGGTGAACGAAACCGACCAATTTGCTCAGTTCGGTTTGTACAATACCAGCACGACCGAAAATGCGTATGTTGACGAATTTGAAATTTACGAATATAAAGTGGGTATGAACCTGTTTCCCGACGATGACGACGAAGAATGTGCCGCTTTGCCGATAACATCATTGGTGACCACAGATTCGACCACCGGTGAATTCACCATTTACCCCGGCGGGGTGTTTAGCGGCTTCGTAAAAAGCGGTGTCACGGTTGCCGATGCGCAAGAGGGCAACAACAACGTGATTAAGTTTTCGGGGTTAGGCACAACCGAAGAATGCGCTGCGATTTTGACGCTGGGTAGTTTGTATTATAACAAAGGCGTACTGAGTACCAATCATGATATTATTATTTCTTTCCGTTACAAAAGTGAAAACGACGCGGCAACCGCGTGGCTGGCTTCTGCCAATAGCACGGTTTCCAAAATGGTGGGCGACCCCACTACCACGGCACCCGATGCCGAGGGTTGGCGCACCCATACCGCGCGTTTGAAATTGCTCCAAGTGGATCCCGGCGGCACGGTGCGTTTGTATTTCAAAGGCGCTAATGAAGTGTTGATTGACGATTTTTATTGCGGTCAAAGCACCAACGTGGGGCTTTCGGATTTGACGTGGACACCGAATGGCTCGCAGTTGCAAACGGGTACCGAATTGCAATTTTCGGTGAACGTTTTCAACGACGGCACGGTCGATTTGGGCGAGGATAGCGATATCACGGTGGATTTTGTGGCAAATAAAGGCGAAACGCCGATTAAACTGGGTACTGTCGTGCACGAAGACGGCTTACAAGCCGGCGAATCGGTAACGCTTACCTTGCCGAACAAGTGGACGGCACCTGCGGGCGAGTGGGTGGTTTCTGCCCACGCGAACACGACGTACGGTAAGGTGGAAAGAATTGCCACACAAGGACACTTCCGTGTGGCCGACACCGCTTTGGAAGCGCCTATCCAAGCGTTGGCGGGCGGGTTTGACACACTGGCGTTCAGCGATGAGTTTGACATTGCCAACGTGGACACCGAATATACCGGTGACTACGGTTACAAATGGTATTTGACCGACATTACCGGTGTTTGCGGTGACAAAACCGACTATTCTATCACCGACGGCGTTATGACGTTGGCGGGTAAAAATATGCGCTACAACTGGTTGCTTGCCACGATGGATGGTAACACGGCTGCCGGTTGGCACGGATTCCAATATGGGTATTTGGAATTCCGCACCCGTTTTAACAGCACACCCGAAGGGTTTGAGGGTACGGATTACAGCAAAATACAAGAAGAAGGCATGCCGAACGCTCCTGCCGTTTGGTCGTTCCCGCCCGAAGTGATTTGTCAGTCGGCGCTGGGGTTTGCCCAACGGTATGTCGAAATGGACTGGATGGAATATTGGGGGTATGACAAAAACAACTGCCAATGGACCATCACCCTGCACGACCAAACACGTGAGTCCAACGGTACGGTGACCACTTCCATTAACAACCGCGGTTCCAATCATATTTTGGACCCCAAAAACAACATTGGCGACGGTCAGTGGCACACGGTGGGGTATCGTTGGGAAAAAGGGTTGCTCATTGCTTATGTTGACGGCAGAGAAATTTTTTACCAAGACTGGTCCGAAAACGGGCATTATCCCGAAGGAATTGCCACCATCGGCGAAATGAAAGCCGATGCGTTTACCCCGCTCGATAACCAACTTTCACCGTTGATTTTGGCGGGTTCCGAGGGTTGGCCGTTGGAAATTGATTATATCCGCGTGTGGCAGAAAAACGAACAAGACCCCCACGCGTTCCCCCTTGTAGACGACGAAACCACAATGGAAGCCTTGCATTGGGCACCCGACACAACGTCGGCAACGCCGCTTAACGGTGACAGCACCTTGTGTTGGCATTCGAGCAACCCGACGGTTGCTTCGGTGGCGGACGGCGTGATTGCTACCCACCGTGAAGGCAAAGCGTTGATTACGGCGTACCGCGCCGACAAGGCGGTGCTGCAATACGTGGTGACGGTTGACCGCTACGGTGAACGGCTCCCGTACGGTGATTTTGAACGGACCGCCAACGACGACCACAAAGCCTGGGTTAGCGGCGGCGACTATACGCTGATTGCCGACGGTAAAGGTTCCATTGTGACCGAAGCAGACGGCAACCGTGCGCTTACTTTGCCGGCGGGTTACTCCGGATATATTTTTAATGCGAATCTGGAAGCGGGCAAAACGTACCGTTTTTCCGGTCGTGTCAAAGGTGACGCCAACGTTGCGCTGCTTGGCCTTTATAACATCAATTTGTATGACAGCACGGATTATCTCGGCGAGAAAAAACCGATTACCGCTGCTACCGTGGGTGAATGGGTGGAATTTTCTTACACCTTTACCACGTCGTCGGTAACCGACGGTGCGTACACACTTGCCAAAAACTATACCGTTAGTTTGCGAAACAGTAACGGTACCAACGCGGCGTATTTTGACGATTTGTCGCTCGTGGAAACCGATGGGTTTTTGGTAAAGGGTGTCGGTACCCCATTTACGATAAACAACTACACCAAAAATTCCATTTTCTATACTTGCTTTGGCCCGACGCGGAATGTGTCGGACTACACCATCACACTGAGTTCGCAAAATACCTCGATTTTGGCAAATACCTCCTCCACCAAACTGACCGCCAAGGCGTTTGGTTCGGCGAACGTGACGATTACGGCAACGCCCACGGCAGGCGGTGACACACTCACCAAAACCGTTAAAATGACGGTGGTGGATGGCCGCGAACTTACCTTGAACCATTCGGCGGTGCATTTACTGACCGACGATACGACGACATTGCAAGCATCGGTACTCCCCGCAGGCAGCACGATGGGCACGGTGACCTATGCTTCCGATAATACGGCGGTGGCAACCGTGGACCAAAACGGCAAAGTGACGGCGGTGGGAGTCGGTATGGCGACAATTACGGCAACGACGGCGGAAGCATTGTCGGCTACGTGCGACGTGGTGGTTGAAAATCGTCCGACGGTAGCTATCGACAAGACTGCCGCTCACGTTTGGGTTGGCGAAACCGTAACACTGAATGCCACGGCAACACCCGCCGTTGCGGCGATTACGTGGGAATCCTCCGACAACACGGTGGCAACCGTGCAAAACGGTGTGGTAACGACGCATAAAGCGGGTACGGCGACGATTACCGCCCGCGTTTACGGCGGTAACACGGATACGTTTGCTATAACGGTGGCAGAAAAACCGACGGTTAGCCTTGCCGAAAGCACTGCCTCGGTTTGGACGGGCGAAACCGTGACTTTGAATGCGACGACAACCCCCGGCGGTACGGCGATTACGTGGAAGTCGTCTGATGACACGGTAGCGACCGTGGAAAATGGCGTGGTGAACGCGTTGAAAGTCGGTACGGTGACGATTACCGCTACGGTAAACGGCGGCAACTTTGACACCTGCGAAGTAACGGTGGCGGATAAACCGACGGTTAGCATTACCGAGAGCACTGCCTCGGTTTGGACGGGCGAAACCGTGACTTTGAATGCAACGACAACCCCCGGCGGTACGGCAATTACGTGGAAGTCGTCTGACAATACCATTGCTACGGTGACAAACGGCGTGGTAACGACGCATAAAGCCGGTACGGCGACGATTACCGCCACCGTAAACGGCGGCAACTTTGACACCTGCGAAGTGACGGTGACGGATAAACCGACGGTTAGCATTACCGAGAGCACTGCCTCGGTTTGGACGGGCGAAACCGTGACCTTGAACGCGACGACAACCCCCGGCGGTACGGCAATTACGTGGGAATCCTCCGACAACACGGTGGCAACCGTGCAAAACGGCGTGGTGACGACGCACAAAGCCGGTACGGCGACGATTACCGCCACCGTAAACGGCGGCAACTTTGACACCTGCGAAGTGACGGTGACGGATAAACCGACGGTTAGCATCAGTGAAAGCACCGCCGCTGTCTGGACGGGCGAAACCGTGACTTTGAATGCAACGACAACCCCCGGCGGTACGGCAATTACGTGGGAATCCTCCGACAACACGGTGGCAACCGTGCAAAACGGCGTGGTGACGACGCACAAAGCGGGTACGGTGACGATTACCGCTACGGTAAACGGTGGCAACTTTGACACCTGCGAAGTAACGGTGACGGATAAACCGACTTTGGAATCGTTTGGTATTACCATGAACGGTTTGGGCATGCACTTCCCGAAAGACGTGGAAGCAACCAAAGCAAACGTTGACGGTATTCGTTTTGGTACCAAAATTAACTTTGGCGAAGGTTACACAACTGACGAAAACGGCGTGTTGCAACTGCCCTATAACAACGAGTATTATGAGGTTGTGAGTATGGGTACCATTCTCAGACGTCATGAAAACGGTACCGAACTGACGCTTGAAAATGCCAAATGGAAATCCGAAGCGTACAACAGCACGGAAAACCGATTGACGTGTATTGAATTTGCCGAAACGCATGTGGTGTTTGCGGTGAATATGATGACGAAAACACCGTCTGAAGAGTTCAATGCACGCGAATACGATGCACGTGGGTACGTTCAACTGAACATCGACGGCGTTATCACGACGATTTATACGGAACTTTTGACCGACAGCGTGGACAAAGCGTTTGCTCGCGCGATGGAGTTTGAGATTATTCCCGGAGAAGATGAAAACATCTACGACAACGAAGAATAAATCGAAAAGCAAGCAATAACATGAAATCCCCGCCGACCGATATCCATCGGTCGGCGGGGATTGGTTTTTTAATTACACACAAAATAGAATAGGCACGGTTTGGGGTTGTGCGTTTGTGTCCGTGCAAAATAAAACTATTCATTTTCAAAAAAGTGTGTTATACTAAAAACAATAACACAGCAAGCGAGGTGTTTTAGCGTGAATTCTGCGTTTGATGCGGGTGTCGAGCCGGGCGGCTTGCACACGGCACACGAAATAAAATTGCTTATCGGGTATTTGTTGGGCAACGTGGGGCAACCCATGCCTCGCACCGACGTGCTCGACGTGATTTGCGGGGGCGGTATGGCTAACTTTTTTGACGCCAGCGCTGCGCTCGACGACATGGTCGAGCAAGGCTTGCTTTTGGAGCAAGAGGACGGCAGCGTCACGCTCACACAAACGGGTGCAGCGGCTTCGCAAACCTTGGCCGACCGCTTGCCGTATACGTTGCGGGAACGCTCGGTCGCAGCGGCTTTGCGCCTTTTGGCTCGCCGCCGCAACGAACAAGACAACCGCGTCGAAATAACACCCGCCGAAAACGGAGTGGTAGTTACCTGCACGGTGGGGGTGGAAAACCCGCCGTTACTTTCCTTTTCGCTGTTTGTGGCAGATGAACACCAAGCCGAACTGGTACGCGAAAATTTTTTGCGCGACCCGTTACTGCTTTACCAAAGCACCATCGGCGTGCTCACGGGCGGGGTGCAATCCGCCACTACCGACCGCGTAGTGATTGAGTTGGGGTGATGTGTATGGAAAGACAATATACCATCTTGATTGTCGATGACGAAATGCGCATGCGCCGCGTGATTGCCGATTATCTCAAAATTAAAAATTATCGCACGGTGGAAGCTGCCGACGGCGAAGAAGCGTTGGCGGTGTTCCAAGCCGAAGCCCCCGATTTGGTGTTGCTCGATGTGATGATGCCGCGCAAAAACGGGTGGGAAGTGTGTAAGGAAATTCGCAAAACGCACCAAACGCCCATTATCATGCTGACTGCCCGCAGTGAAGAAGAGGACGAGTTGCAAGGTTTTGCGCTGGGTGCCGACGAATACATAGCCAAACCGTTCAGCCTTAAAATTTTATCTGCGCGGATTGAAGCGGTACTTCGCCGCCACGGTGGCGATGCGCCCGCTGTTAAAGCGGGACTCAAAGTGGACAAACTCGCCAGAGAAGTCGCGGTCGACGGTGTTTCGGTGCCACTCACCTTTACGGAATTTGAATTACTGGATTATTTGATGACCAACCGTGGGTTGGCGCTTTCGCGCGACCGCATTTTAAACAGCGTGTGGAAATACGATTACGACGGCGATGCCCGCACCGTGGACACGCATATTAAAAAACTGCGCAGTAAGCTCGGGTCGGCGGGCGAATGTATCAAAACCGTGCGCGGTATCGGCTACAAGTTTGAGGAGGCATAACGTATGCACGGTGTGACCCGTTTTTTTCGCTCGATTGCGGGGAAATTGTTTGGCGCGCTCGCGCTGTGTATTTTGGTGCTGCTGCTGTTTAACGGGTTGCTCAACCGCTTTGCTTTTCAGCGGTACTATGAACGCGAGCAAACCGCATTGCTTGAACAAGCGTTTTCGGTAGCCGACGAGGCACTGGTAAAACGCCAAAACGTGGAACAAGCGTTGTCGGGATATGTAACGGATAACGGCATCGGTGCCACCGTGTGGTCGGGGTATCGGCTGCTTTACTCCAACGACCCGCGCTTGTCCGATTCGGTGTTTATCTCGCCCGAAGACGTGCCGCTTTCGGCGGGAACGTACACGGTGCGTACGGTTACACAAAACGGCGAACAGCGACTGACGTTGCTTGGCAAAAGCCGTAACGGTATTAATATTATGCTGTGGGGTTCGCTTTCACGTGTGGGCGACGGCGTTGCTATTGTCAATCGTTTTTTGTGGTGGTCGGCACTCGCTACCTTGGTTTGCGGGTTTATCGGCATGTATTTTGTGTCGCGTTCGGTCACCCGCCCGGTGCGGCAACTTTCTGCCATGGCGCAGGGAATGGCGCATCTTGATTTTTCGAGGCGGTATGTCAACAACGGCGGCCGCGACGAATTGGCGGAACTCGGACAAAGTCTGAACACCGTATCGCAGTCGATGGCGGAAAACTTGGCGGCGCTCAAAACCGCCAACGCCAAACTGCTTGCCGACGTGGAACAAAAGGAAAAACAAGACGAAGCGCGCACGCGGTTTATCCGCAACGTGTCGCACGAACTCAAAACCCCGCTGTCGCTGATACAAAATTACGCCGAGGGGTTGCACGAAAACGCGGCAGACGATGCCGCTTCGCGGGAGTTTTATTGCACCGTGATTGAAGAAGAAGCGCAAAAACTGTCGCTTATCTTGCATAAACTGACGTTGCTGATGCAACTGGAATCCGGCAAAGAAGAATTGCAAATTGAGCAATTTGACATAGCGGCACTTGCCAAACGGCTTTTGAAACGGTATGCCCCGTTGTTTGCGGAACATAATGTGGTGCCGCCCACGGTGGAAAATGAGCCGTGCATGGTGTGGGGTGATGCGGCACTGATTGAAAACGTGCTGACCAATTACCTGACCAACGCTTTAAACCACGTCACCGACGGCGGCGAGATTCGCCTGACTTTTGCAAAAGGCGAAGAACGCACGCGCGTAGCCGTGTTCAACACGGGCGCCCCCATCCCCGAAGAAGACTTACCCCACGTGTGGGAAAGTTTTTACAAAGTCGACAAAGCCCGCACCCGCGAATACGGCGGCACCGGTATTGGACTTTCGGTGGTAGCGGCGATTATGAACGCCCACCACACACCTTATGGGGTGCAAAACACCGAAAACGGCGTGGAATTTTATATTGAGTTGTAAAGAAAACCCCGTGATGAAAATCACGGGTTTTTTGTGTTTGGGTGCGCAAAAAAGATATAACAAATTTGTTTGAAGTGTCTTGAAGGTGACTCCCCGCTTTGTGCTATACTCTGTACGTCAACAAAAAACGGTTGATAAAATCTCGGATAGCGGAATGTTTTGAGTTGTACTTTTGTGCGGAACAATGGTATAATACGAAAGGAGAAAAAATGCAGTCTAACAAGTACAAAAACTGGATAGCCATTTTAGACTTAAAAACATGTCTGGAATGTAGATCGAAACATGGGAAAATATATTTGGTAGAAGAAACTGTAGATCCGGAGCCCCCCTTACATCCCAATTGCCGATGTGCAATTGAATGGGTAAAAGCGCTTTATGCAGGAACTGCAACAAACAAAGGGAATGACGGTGCTGACTGGTGGTTAAAATGGATCGGAAAACTTCCGGATTATTACATCACTTCTGCAGATGCCAAAAAGCAAGGGTATAATCCTTATTTTGGGAACCTTTGGATGGTTGCGCCCGGAAAGATGCTTACTAAAGGAAAGTATAAAAACAAAAACGGTCATTTACCATCGACGTCCGGACGAATTTGGTATGAAGCAGATATTAACTATGCTGGGGGATATCGTGGTTCCGAGAGAGTTTTGTTTTCGAATGACGGATTAGTGTTTGTAACATACGATCATTATAAGACTTTTCAAGTTGTCGTGTAAGGAGGGGAAACGATGGATTGTTTTGAAGAACAGAATAGAAATGCTTTTAAACCTATCAGAGAAAACCCCATTGTTTTAGATTTTTCTTCTTGTAAATATTTGGGAGAGATACACCTCGTTTTAAAAGAAAAATTTGGCTTCCCTGAATATTACGGAGAAAATTGGGACGCTCTTTGGGATTGCTTGGACGATAGGTTTTGCGAAGAGAAAGATTTCACGGTGGAAATATATGGATATACCAAATTAGAAAACGACTTGCGCGTTCATTGTGCTGCGATGCTGGAAGTTTTTGACGATGTGCATGAAGAGCATCCAAACGTGGTTTTTAAACTTATTTCGTAAACATGTCAAAAATTAGTATAAATTCCCTTTAAGCACAAATAATAGTGTCACGATTTGAAATTGAAGGAGAATCTATATATGAAAGCCATCGGAATGGTTCGTAGAATAGAGGAATGAGGTATAATAACACCAAGACCTATAAGGCCGCATAAATACTTGGTTTTCACGTTTTCTGATTGAAAGTAATTTACAAAAACACAATATTTACATATCAAAATCGTAATGAATCTTATAATACCCTTATTATTTATTTGTTCTTTTTCTAATGTAAAAGCTCCAACTCTACCATATCTGAATTGACAACGAATCTCCCGTGTGTTAAAATAAAGTGGGTGTTAGTATTTTAGTATGGGAGGTATAGTTATGAAACCATCAGATGTTTTTTATGATTTAACTCACCGTACAGGTTTTTATAATATTATGCCTCTTGCAAACATACCTTCGGTATTAACTCATGGAATATTATCAAATGAGTTAGCTAACACATTGCCTCATAAGTCAGTTGCAATGGGAGAGATTCAAGATAGACGTGACAGAGTTTCAGTCCCAAACGGATTAAAGTTACACCAATATGCAAACTTGTATTTTGACGCAAGAAATCCTATGATGTATAAGCGACAATCCGAGGAAATATGCGTTTTAAAAATTTCGGCTAGAATACTCGATTTACCTAATGTGGTAATTGCTGATAGAAATGCATCCAGTTCATATGTGAGATTCTACGAGCCCGATATGGCTTTTGATCGTTTAAATTTTGATTTAATCTATGCGAAATATTGGACTAGTCCTGATCCGTTCGAACAATTTAAAAACAAATCTATTAAATGTGCAGAGATTTTGGTTCCTGAAATGATTCCCTCCCAATATATAATAGCGGTGGCAGTTAAGAATAGCGAAGATGAACAATATTTATTAGACCTTGGGATTGACAAAAGAATATACATAGATCAAGAATTGTTTTTTAGATAGGAGGTGCTTCTTATGATAATTAAAATAGGAAATATTTTTGAAAGCGGTGCAAACACAATAGTAAACACGGTAAACTGCGTTGGCGTTATGGGAAAAGGCATTGCTTTAGAATTTAAAAAGCGTTATCCACAAATGTTTAAAGAATATGTTTCTATGTGTGAACGTAATGAAGTTGAGCCAGGAAAACCATATTTATATAGAGATCTTTTAGGAACTTCAGTGTTGAATTTTCCAACTAAAGATCATTGGAAGTCACCTTCGCAATTATCTTATATTATTAGCGGATTAGATTGGTTTGTTGAAAATTACGATAATTTAGGAATTGATTCCATTGCTTTTCCACCATTGGGTTGCGGTAACGGAGGCTTACCATGGGAATTGGTTGGACCAATTATGTATAGTAAGCTTAAATCGTTACCAATACAGATAGAAATTTATGCGCCTTATGGAACAAAACCCGAATTATTGAAACCAGAATTTCTTGAAAATAGTTCAGGGGATTTTGATAAAAATGTTTATGGAACAAAACAAAGTAAACATAACAAAAATTGGGATCTTTTAATGTATGTAGTGCAAGAACTCAGCAAAAACAAATATTCTTTATATGTCGGTAGAACCATTTTTCAAAAAATATGTTATATAATGACACATGAAGGAATTAAAACTGGTTTTGTGTTCGCTAAGGGTAGTTATGGTCCATATTCTGCTCAAATAAAAGAGGCTATAACCATTTTATCAAATTCAAACATTCTTCAAGAAAAGCCTTATGGAAAAATGATAAGAATTACTGTGCCTGATTCATTCGTTTTGGATAAATCTTTGTATTCCGAAAAGGATATGCTAGTTGTAGATAAAACTATCGATTTGTTTAGCAGAATAAAAAACACGGAGCAAGCTGAGATGATTACAACAGTATTATATTCTTATGATTGCGTTTCTAAAGAAAAGACTTTTGGCAAAGTTAATGATAGCGACGTTTACGATTTTGTCGTAAATTGGAAAAAGCATTGGAAGAATAGCAAGGATGTTGAAATCGGAGAAACTATTAAAAATCTTTTACTGCTTGATTGGATTGATGTTGCTCATAGCGGTAAATTGGAGTATGTTTTAGAAATTTAAGATTTTAACAAAACTTTATAAAAGTGTTTTCAGAGAGGAAAGCGGAGTGGAAATCCACTCCGCTTAACTTTTACTCCTAACTCAACCCACGGTTGCGTTTGGATAAACTGATATGTTATACTAAATACAAAAGAAATCATTTATAATAAACATACGGAAGCTTTCGAGTGAATTTTAAGGAGTGAAAGAGCATGACGTTGAAAATTGGTGAAAAAATAAAAGAGTTGCGAAAAGCACAGGATATAACCCAAGAAAAATTAGCGGATTATCTTAATATTTCTTATCAAGCAGTCAGCAAATGGGAGAATGGCTTGGCTTTGCCTGATATAACTTTACTGCCAAAGTTAGCAAATTTCTTTGGTGTAAGTACAGATGAACTACTTGATTTAAACACAAGCGAAAATAAGGAAGAACTCAAAAAATATGAGGAACAATATCAAGAACTCAATCGCAAAGGGAAAGTTTTAGAGAAAATTGAACTATCACGCAAAGTACTCGATTTATATCCAAGAAACTATCAATGGATGTTAAATCTTGCCTATGGCTTAGTATCTTATGGTGCTACAAGTGAGCAACAAAAATATAGAGAAGAACATAAATTTGTTGAAGAGGCTATATCCTTATGTGAAAGAATATTAGAAGACTGTACGGTTGATAGTATTCGACATAGCGCCATACAAATACTTTGCTATGAATATCCCAAAACGAACAAAAAAGAAGCAGCTATTAAGCTCGCGGAAGATATGCCAAACATGCTAATTTGTAAGGAAATGCTATTGAGTCATATTTATTCTGGAACAGAACGCTTAAAGCAAGAACAAAATAATCTAAGATGCATGCTTCACTTTTGTTGTAGTATACTTTATCTAATGGCTTGTGATAAGGATCTATGGCAAGGACTAACCGTGGACCAACGAATTAAAATGCTTGATACTGCAATTAGTCTCAATAAAACGATGCTTTACGATGATGAAAATGAAAATTTATACAACAACCAACTATCATTATATTATTTAATGATAGCAAAGCTTTATGGTCAAAAAAACGAAAGCGATATGGTTATTAAAAATTTGTTGTTGTCGGAAAAATGCGCAGTAAACTATGACAGGGCTTCTAATTTAGGAGAGCAAAATTACAATTCTATTTATTTTAGCAAACTAACTTGGAATCCTCAAAACATAAGTACTAATTGTGATAAAACTCTACAAGAACAATTATTTTTCAATCTCGACGATTCGTGTTTTGACCAAATTAAAGATAATGATGAATTTATAAAACTTAAAAACCGCTTGAAAGAATCTAATCTTAAAAAGCAATTATAAGTAGTATAAAACTCCTTTGTTGACAGATAATAACAGTGTTATCAAATCAACAAAGGAGTTTTTATTGCGAGGGTACCGAGCAACAAGGTTCTTGGCACCTTTCAAAAATCTCCGATTTTTAGAAAGGTAAGGTTCTTATATATGAAAGCAACAGGTATTGTACGCCGTATAGAGGAATATGGTATAATAGGACAAAAGTCGAGAAAACCGCATAAACACTAGGGTTTTCGCTGATTTTTGTCCAACTCAATTTGCACAAAATCCGGTCAAAATCGGGTTTTCGGCGATTTTAGAAAGGAGCAGAACACATTCTAATATGCGTCAGAAATACATACTCTGAGCAGCCAAAATTAAATATTCAACTGTAACAAGTAAAGCCGGATGAGATTATACCTTATCTGGCTTTCGCTTGTTTTTCTGATAAATTTATTTATAAAGCAAATTAACCAAATTCCGTTAATATATATTGCAATTGTCGATTAATGGTGCTATAATATATTTTACGCATGATATTTTCATA
>JAZNKF010000024.1:0-49495 GCA_045578425.1 Acutalibacteraceae bacterium | reverse complement strand
CGGTTGTTTTTGAGCGAAAAACAAGCTTCGCGCATTGTCCGAAAAAGTTACGGACGTACCCTTTCGCAGTTGGTGACGGAAAAGCGGTTGTCGGTTGCGGCTATGTTACTGCGCAGTACCGAAAAACCCATAGCGCAAATTGCCGCGGCGATTGGATTTTCGACCGAAAGTTATTTTTTTGTGTTGTTTAAAGCTAAGTTCGGTATGACCCCTTCGGCCTATCGCCGAAACACGCAGCAGAATCTTTAAATTTGCCGTTGACAAACGACAAAAAATCCACTATAATGGTTAGGCTGTCAATAGACAGGATTTAAATTCGCCAATCGGTACGGAGAGTTGTCCGAGTGGTCGAAGGTGCAGCACTCGAAATGCTGTGTACGAAAGTACCTAGGGTTCGAATCCCTAACTCTCCGCCAAAACAAAGAGAACCAGTCCGTAAGGATTGGTTCTTTTGTTTTTATTGGGTGAATGGGATTCGAACCAGGAAAGGGAGCGAGCACCGAGTGAAACGAGGTGTTAAGCGACAGAAAAACAGTCCGGTGGACTGTTTTGACTTTCCTCCAAAGGAGCGTCAGCGACTGCGATAAAATCCCTAACTCTCCGCCAAAAAGAAACGACAATTTTCGGTAAGAAGATTGTCGTTTCTTTTTGTTCTCTTCACTCTTCTCTTTTCGCTTTTCTCTCTTCTCTAAAATTGTCGTTTCCAGATAAAAGATAAAAGAGAAGAGATAAGAGAAAAGGTGCTTTGCTGCGCAAAGCGTTGATTATAAAACCGAACTATGATATACTTCAGTTAGAGGTGAAATAAATGAGTGGTCCGTTACTTGACAAATCTCTTGATTTTGCAACACAAATTGTTTTATTCTATGAGGCATTTTCTAAAACAAGAAAAGATACAACTATTGCAAAACAATTACTTCGCTCTGCAACAAGTGTTGGTGCCAATATAAATGAAGCTATTTATGGTAATAGTAAAGCTGATTTTATTTCTAAATTGCATATTTCTCTTAAAGAAACGGGTGAAAGTATTTATTGGCTCACACTCTTAAAAAGAACAAAATTAATTGATTATAATTTTGAAGACTTGCTTTCACTTGCCGAAGAAATCAAAAGAATGTTGATAGCATCACTAAACACCGCAAAGGAGAATAACAAATGATTATTGGTCCTGCTTCAAAAGAACTGGTATGTGAATGGCGAAAAATCCATACGCAATTCAAAGATAAACTACACCCTAACCGAAAAAGTGGTAACGAAGTGTTAGAATATTTGAAAAGCAAATATTTGCTTGACGAACTTAACGAAGAAACGGCTTTTAATATTGTTTGCGAAACCGTTTTGAAAAACGAGTTTCAAAAACAGAAACTTCCACCCAATTCGCAACCCGAACCAAAGACTTTTATTTTAAGAAATGAAGGTAACGGCAAATTCATTTATGATAAGCAAGAAGATATATGGGAAGGTGGTCCTATTTTTATTGGGATTGATTTGAATTCGGGCTATGTTCAAGTAGAAGGCAGTTGTCTTTTATATGATGAAATCTACGCTTTTCAAGGAATAGACAAATATGATATAGCAAGTTGTGTTAGAGTTGCAGAATACATAAATTGTATAAAAAGATTTAATCCAAAACTTTATAATGAAATATGTAGCGATTCAAACACATAGGCAAAAATCCAAATGGCATCGAATTTGCACACCCTTTCAAAACAAAAAGAACCAGTCCGTAAGGACTGGTTCTTTTTGTTTTTTACCTATTTAATTTTCGCTAAACAAGCCTTTATCTTACCACCCAAACACTGCCAAGTGGCAGATGCCCGCAAAATCGCGCACCCAATAACTGCCGAGCAGATAAAACGGCGTTTGCGACGGCAGGGCACCGATATTCTCAAAACCCGCTTGTTTGGCAAGTTTTGAGGCGCGGTATTGGTGGAATTCTTGTGTGACAAGCGCAATGTTTTGGGAAAGCCCGTTTTCTTCCATGACCGCTTTGGAAAAGCGGATATTTTCGAACGTGCTGGTGGAGTTATCTTCCACATAAATACGGTGTTCGGCAATGCCGTGCTCCATGAGATACCGTTTCATGACC
Organism: Acutalibacteraceae bacterium; assembly: GCA_045578425.1. GTDB lineage: Bacteria > Bacillota > Clostridia > Oscillospirales > Acutalibacteraceae > RGIG3009. The sequence continues at coordinate 47,406 of JAZNKF010000024.1, read as the reverse complement.
ACCGCTTCACTGCACACTTCGTCTTCGCCTTGACCGCCCGAAACCACGCAAACAGCGGTGGGGTTTTGTTGCAAATAGTCTGCCGCGGTTTCCAACCGTTCGCGCAACAGGCGGCTGGGGTTTTCCCCACGCAAAGCGGCGCCCAGCACCACCACGGTGGCATCATCGGCGGGTTTTTGGTAATTGGCGCGTATCATCAAGCACGAAAGCACGCAAAACAACGTAAGCACCGCCGCGACAATAGCGGTCAAACTGCTCAACACGATTTTGCCGGCAAGGGTTTGCCAAACGGCGCACCACCATTTGACAGCAAAGGGCCAACACACGCACACGGCAGTGCCAAACGTGCCCGCAAGAATGAGCGCCAAACAACCCGAATGAAACCGCCCTGTGAGTGTGGGCAACACGCCCCACACAAAAAGCAGAATAAAGAATACCGCGCCGATAACGCGCAGAAGTATTGCCATGGTTTTGTTCCTTTCCATAAATTCTCCTTTTTGAGGCAGGACGATGTGGGCATCGTCCCCTACGATGACGGATGGTACAAAAAAACGGCGGTGTGATACCGCCGTTTTGGTTTTGGATTAGACTTTACGAACGCGAATGACGCCGTCGATGGCTGCCACTTTATCCAGCACGTCTTGTGCGACGTCGGCGCTGATATCGGCAACCGTGTAGGCATATTCTTTGCGGGAACGGTTGGTCAGCGTGTCAATGTTGACACCCGCTTCGGAAATTACCGTGCTGATTTGCGCCAGCATGGTCGGCACGTTGCGGTGCAACACGCACACACGCACGGCGCTTGATTTTTCCAGTTCCATGGCGGGGAAGTTGACCGAGTTACGAATGACACCTTGTTCCAAGTACGCTTTGAGTTCCTGCACCGCCATCACGGCACAGTTATCTTCACTTTCGGGGGTGGAAGCACCCAAGTGCGGGATAGCAACCACGTTTTCGACGCAGAGCATTTCATCCGACGGGAAGTCCACCACGTAGGCAGCGACTTTGCCTTCTGCTAACGCTTTTTTCATGGCATCGCTTTCCACCAATTCGCCACGGGCGAAGTTTAAGATGCGCACACCGTCTTTCATTTGAGAAAGGGATTCCGCGCCAATCATACCGCGCGTGCCGTCGTTGAGCGGCAAGTGCAAGGTGATGTAATCACATTCAGCATAGATTTGTTCCAAGGTGGCGGCACGGTGAGTAGAACGCGAAAGCGCCCACGCGGCATCCACCGACAAATACGGGTCGTAGCCGTAGACTTCCATGCCCAAGGCGGTGGCGGCGTTGGCAACCAACACACCAATGGCACCCAGACCGATAACACCGAGTTTTTTACCCAAAATTTCGGGACCGGCAAATTGGCTTTTGCCTTTTTCGACCAGTTTGCCGACAGCGGCACCCTCGCCTTTGAGGGTTTTTGCCCAGTCGATGGCGGGAGCTACTTTACGCGAAGCGAGCAACAAACCCGCAATCACCAATTCTTTCACCGCGTTAGCGTTGGCACCGGGGGTGTTGAACACCACGACACCCGCTTCGCTGCATTTGTCGAGCGGAATGTTGTTGACACCCGCACCCGCACGGGCAACCGCCAACAGCGAGGAAGGCAGTTCCATGTCGTGCATGGCAGCGGAACGCACCAAAATACCCGCCGGGTTTTCGGCAGCGTCGCTGACGGTGTATGCGGAGCCGAACAAGTCGGTGCCGCAAGCGGCAATTTTATTGAGTGTTAAAATTTCCATGACTATTCTCCTTAGTTAGCGGCTTCAAATTCTTTCATGAACGCCACCAATTTTTCCACGCCTTCTACCGGCATGGCATTGTAGATGGAAGCGCGCATACCGCCCACCGAACGGTGGCCTTTTAAGTTGACAAAACCGGCAGCCGTGGCTTCTTTGACGAATTTGGCATCGAGTTCTTCATTACCCGTGACAAACGGCACGTTCATGAGCGAACGGTCTTTTTTGGCAACGGTGGCTTTGAACAGGTTGGACGAATCCAAGAAATCGTACAACAAAGCGGCTTTCTTTTCGTTGATTTCTTTCATTTTTTCCAAACCGCCGATTTCGTCACGCAACCATTCGAGCACCAGTTTGCAGATGTAGATGGCGTAGCACGGCGGGGTGTTGAACATGGAATCGTTTTCGGAATGGGTGGCGTAGTTAAACATGGTGGGGGTAATCTCTTGTGCGTTGCCAATCAAGTCTTCGCGGATGATAACCACCGTGAGACCCGCAGGGCCCATGTTCTTTTGTGCGCCGGCATACAAGATACCGAATTTAGAAACGTCAATCGGTTCGGACAAAATGCAAGACGAAATATCTGCCACCAACGGAACGTTGCCGGTTTGCGGCAATTCGGTAAAGCGGGTGCCGTAGATGGTGTTGTTCATGCAGATGTGGAAATAGTCCGCATCGGGGGTGAATTCCGCTTCGTCCCAAGCGGGAATGTACGAAAACGTTTTGTCTTTGGAGCTGGCAATCACCTTGGCTTCGCCGTAGCGTGCGGCTTCTTTGTAGGCTTTGGTTGCCCATTGGCCCGTTAAGATAAAATCGGCTTTGCCGCTTTTGTTAAGCAAGTTCAGCGGAATCATCGCAAATTGAGACGAAGCGCCGCCTTGCAAAAACAGCACTTTATAGTTATCGGGGATGTTCATCACTTCACGAAGCAATGCTTCGCATTCTTTGATGATGGCATCGTACACTTTGGAACGGTGCGACATTTCCATTACCGATTGTCCCGAACCTTGATAATCCAACATTTCAGCAGCGGCACGGTTGAGCACCGATTCGGGCAAAACCGAGGGACCTGCGGAAAAATTATATACTCTTGCCATAATACATGCCTCCCAAAAAATGTATAACATTGATAATATATTATCATACTCTGTTTTTTGTGTTTCGTCAACGGCATTTTGGCAAAAAATACGCTTTTTTTCGCTTTATTTTGTAGATACTTGCAACAAAATCCGTTTTACGATATAATGATACTCAAAGGAGCGTGACACACATGACCATTGCGGATGTTAAACGTATTTTGAACGCCGAGATTCTTTGCGGCGACAGGTTATTGGAAAAGGAAGTGCACAACGCTTGCGGCAGTGACATGATGAGCGACGTACTCGCGTTTGTCAAAGACCAATCGGTGTTGCTGACGGGGCTTGTGAACTTGCAAGTGATTCGCACCGCCGAAATGATGGATATGCTGTGCGTGGTATTTGTGCGCGGCAAAGAACCGACACCCGAAATGATTGAACTTGCCGAAGAATTCGGTATCGTGTTGCTCAAAACGCCGCAACGCTTGTTTACCGCGTGCGGGCTTTTGTACCAAAACGGCTTATGCGGTTGAGGTGATGCTGTATGAAATTACACTATACCGTTGCCGCCGACAACTTCACCCGTGCGGGCGAAGCGTCGGGTGCCGTCAAAGCGAAATTAAAACAACTGGGCTTTCCCCCGGATGTTATCCGCCGTGTTGCCATTGCCATGTACGAGGGCGAAATTAACATGGTCATTCACGCAAACGGCGGCGAAGCCACCGTGGACATTGAACCCGAAAAAATTTACATAGAACTTGCCGACAACGGACCGGGTATTCCCGACATTGAAAAAGCCATGACCGAAGGCTTTTCCACCGCACCCGAAACGGTGCGGAACTTGGGATTCGGTGCGGGCATGGGATTACCCAATATTAAAAAATACACCGACGAACTCGTCATTGACACCGAAATCGGCAAAGGTACGCGGTTGTGCATGACCGTTTTCGTCAACTAAACTTTACTCTGCAAGGAGGGTGCACCATGGAGCGTTTGCTACACTCCGTCACCTTGGACGTCGACAGTTGCGTGGGCTGTACCCACTGTATTCAGCACTGTCCCACCCAAGCCATTCGCGTGCGCGACGGCAAAGCCACCATTTTGGATGAGCGTTGCATTGATTGCGGCGAATGTATTCGCGTTTGTCCCCATCATGCCAAAAAAGCGCGTCATGATACGCTGGATGCGCTGGAAAATTTTGAATATACCATTGCGCTGCCTGCGCCTGCTTTGTTTGGTCAGTTCCAACGGCTCGAAGATATTGACGTGATTCTTTCGGGATTGCTCAACTTAGGCTTTGACCAAGTGTTCGAGGTTTCCCGCGCGGCGGAAATTGTTTCGGATGCCACTCGTCAGTTGATGGCAGACGGCAAATTGCAAAAACCCGTGATTAGTTCCGCGTGTCCCGCCGTGGTACGGCTGATTCAAGTGCGGTTTCCCAATTTGTGCGACCACGTATTGCCGCTCAAAGCCCCCATGGAAGTGGCGGCGGCATTGGCGCGCCGCCGCGCCATGACCGTCACGGGATTACCGCCCGAAAAAATCGGCGTGTTTTTTATTTCGCCGTGTCCCGCCAAAGTCACTGACGTGCGCTTTCCCATTGGGTTTTCTCATTCGCAGGTCGACGGCGTGCTTGCCATCAGTGATATTTATCCTCGCTTGGTACACGAAATGAATCATCTGAGCACGGTCAAACCGTTGCTTTCCTCGGGTGTTATCGGGGTGAGTTGGTCATTCATCGGCGGTGAAGCGGCGGGTTTGCTCAACGATAATCATTTGTCGGCAGACGGGATTCAAAACGTGATTCACGTGCTGGAAGAATTGGAAGATGACAAACTGGCCGATTTGGATTTTATTGAACTCAACGCTTGTGCGGGCGGCTGTGTCGGCGGCGTATTTACGGCGGAAAACGGGTTTGTTGCCCGTTCACGCATTAAACGCTTGCGCAAATATTTGCCCGTTTCGTGCAACCGCGCACAAGACAACGGCTCTTTGACAAATTTGCAATGGGAACAACCGCTTACCGAAAACCCCGCTTTACGTTTGGCAGGGAACGTTTCGGATGCCATGCAACTGATGCAACAAGTCGAAGACGTGCTTGCCACCTTACCCAAACTGGATTGCGGTTCGTGCGGGGCACCCACCTGCCGTGCTTTGGCAGAAGATGTGGTGTTGGGACTCGCCAGCAAAGACGATTGTTTGTTGCAACTTCGTGACCGATTCAAAAAGGAGAAGTCGTTATGACCGTTCGGGAATTAGCAGATACCTTGTCGCTCACCGTGTTGTCCGAGGGCGACCTTGACCGCGACGTGTGCGGCGGCTATTGCGGCGATTTGCTCAGTTGGGTGATGAGCCGTGCCAAAGCAAACGACGCGTGGTTTAGCGTGATTGGCAATGTGAACGCCATTGCGGTGTGCGTGCTGGCTGACGTTGCGTGCCTTATCTTATGCGAAAACGCGCCGTTTGACGAAGCGGCAAAAACACGCGCCCAAATTGAGGGCGTGACCGTACTGCGCAGTGAGCGCACGGCCTATGAATTGGCGGCGTCTTTATCCTGCCGTTTGGACGGCACCGAACGATGAAACGATTGTATTACGATTTTCACATTCATTCGTGTCTTTCGCCATGCGCCGATAACGACATGACACCCAACAACCTTGTCAACATGGCAAAATTATTGGGGCTTTCTGCCATTGCGCTGACCGACCACAACATCACCGCTAATTGCGCCGCTGTTGCAAAAGTAGCACAGCGTGAGGGACTGCTGTTTTTGGCAGGAATGGAACTTTGCACGGCAGAGGAAATCCACGTGGTATGTTTGTTCCCCACCGTGGAAAAAGCGGCGGCGTTTGAAGAGTCGGTTTCGTTCCCGTTTGTTAAAAACCGCCCCGCCATTTTCGGCGAACAGTTACGGTGCGACGAAAACGACGAAGTCATCGGCACCGAAGAACGGTTACTCACCGTCGCTTGCGGTTTGAGTATTGATAACGTTGTTTCGCAAGTACGCGCGTTTGACGGCGCGGCATTCCCTGCGCATATTGACCGTCCCTCGTACAGCATCACCGCCGCGTTGGGCGATGTTCCGCCCTTGGGTTTTGCGGCGGCAGAACTCACCGCCGCCGCAAACAAAGAGCAGTATTTGGCGCAATATCCCTTGTTGCAGCAAATGCAGTTGTTACAAAATTCCGACGCGCATGAGTTGGGGGCTATCCAAGAGCCCTTGGTGTTTTTGGAAGTGGAAGAGGCAACACCCGAAGCGGTGATTGCTTTGCTTAACAAGGAGTGATGTTTATGAAAGAGTTTTGGCGGGTAGTGAAATTCACGTTGTTTTCCATCAGCGCAGGGCTGATACAAATGGGCTCGTTTGCCTTGCTGAACGAGTTGATTTCGTGGCCGTATTGGCCGTGTTATCTTATCTCGCTGTTGCTCAGCATTGTGTGGAACTTTACGCTGAACCGCAAATTCACGTTCCACTCGGCAGCAAACGTGCCGGTGGCCATGCTCAAAGTGCTTCTCTTTTACGCGGTGTTTACCCCGCTGACCACGATTGGGGGTAACTATTTGGTGGAAACGCTCGGTTGGAATGAATATTTGGTAACGGCAATGAATATGTTACTGAATTTCGCATTGGAGTTTTTGTATCAACGCTTTTTCGTGTTCGGAAAAACCATTGACAGTAACCAATAAAAATAAAAAATAAAAAACCGCCAAGGTCGAAACCTTGGCGGTTTTGTTATGCGTAAAACTTATTCAGCGTCGTCTTTTTTGAGGGACAACACGGAATTGACGATGATACCGAGAATGAGCGCGCAGGCAATGGACGTGATGGTCACTTTACCAATCGACATTGCCATACCACCGATACCGGCAATCAAGATGACCGAAGCGGTGAACAGGTTTTTGTTTTGTTCCAAGTCAACTTTTTGCAGCATTTTCAGACCCGAAACCGCGATGAAGCCATAAAGCGTGATGCACACACCGCCCATGACGCAACCGGGAATGGAATCTAAGAACGCCACAAAGGGAGAAACAAACGAAATGAGCACCGACAAGATAGCGGTGGTGGTGATGGTCACGACCGAAGCGTTGCGGGTGATAGCCACGCAACCGACCGATTCACCATACGTGGTGTTGGGGCAACCGCCAAAGAAGGCACCGACAAACGAGCCGACACCGTCACCGAGCAGGGTACGGGACAAACCGGGATCTTCGAGCAAATCTTTTTCGATGATCGAAGAAAGGTTTTTGTGGTCGGCAATATGTTCGGCAAATACCACAAAGGCAACCGGTACGTATGCCACCGCAATGGTAGCCACGTAGGACCATTTGAATTCTTTGACACCGTCAAGAGCGTTTAAGAACGTAAATTCCGGCACTGCCAAGAAAGTTTTGAGCGTGACACCGTCTGCCACCAAGGCTTTGAACGGAGCAAAGTCCAAGATTTGCAACGAAGCATTGTCGGTGTAGATGCCGATGACCGTGAAAAGAAGGGCAACGACGTAACCTGCCAAGATACCGATGATAAACGGAATGAGTTTTGCCATTTTTTTGCCGTAGGTGGAGCAGATAACCACCACAAACAGCGTGACCATGGCGCAAACAAAGGAAACCCACGTAAAGCCGTTCATAATGAAACCGTCGGCTTTTTCGCCATACGAGAACACGTCGTTGATAGCGGCGCCGGCAAGCGAAAGACCGATAATGGCAACGGTGGGGCCGATAACCACGGGCGGCATGAGTTTGTTAATCCATTTGACGCCGACAAATTTGACAACAATGGCAATGATAACGTACACCAAACCGGCAAACAACGCGCCGATAACCAAGCCGAGCATACCGAGCGACATGGACACGCCGCCCGCAAACGCTGCGAGCATGGAATTGATGAACGCAAACGAGGAACCCAAGAACACGGGACTTCTGAATTTGGTGAACAGTTGATACACGATAGTACCGACACCTGCGCCGAACAAAGCGGCAGAAGCCGTCATACCGTTACCGACGATGGCGGGTACGGCAATGGTTGCCGCCATAATCGCCAACAGTTGTTGAATGGCGAATACCAACAACTGGCCGGATTTGGGCTTGTCTTTGACATTGTAGATAAGCTGCATGACTTTTCCTCCATCCTTACATCGTGCGATGTAAAAAATTTAATGTTATCAAAGCAGGTTTGCACCTGTTTTAACCGAAAAAGTATATCGCTTTGCCTTCTTGTCAGTTTACCACGAATTTTGGTATTTGTAAATAGTTTATGAACAAATTTGTCGAAATGTATTTTTTGGGGCAGTCAGCACATACAGTTTACGGAAAGGGGTGCTGTATAGTATGGATTACCGTGCAAACGATTTTAAAGAACAAATTGCCCGTTACCAAGAAGAGTTACAGCGTTTACAACAAAAGTCCCGCCCCGTGGCGGCGGTTCCCGTCCAAAACAACGCATCTGTCTCCGAGACGACACCCAAAGAATTTACCGCGCCGTTTTCGGTGCGTGTGACGGCGGCAGGCGGTGCCGTTCCGATTGAGGGGGCGCGCGTTAGCGTGAGCAATCAAAACGGCGAGGTGTTGCAAACACGTCTGACCGACCAAAGCGGATTGACCGAAGTGATGTTACTCCCCGCCGTCGACCCCGCCTTGACCCTTGTCCCCACCCCTGCTTTTACACCGATTTTGTACGATGTCGCGGTGGCGGCACCGGGGTATTACCGTGTACGCACGGTGGGAATACCGCTTTACGGCTCAATTCCCACGCAGTTGCCGATTGCACTGGTTCCGTTGCCGGAATTTGACGACGGGAGCAGTGAACAAACAAATTTTGTCACCCCGCCCATTGGTTTATAAAGAGAGGTGTGAGAATCATGGCGGATTTACCTATCATCCCCGAAACCATTACGGTACACCTTGGCAGACCCGACGATACGTCGGCACCAAACGTCACCGTGCCGTTTCCCGATTATATCAAAAACGTCGCATCCAGCGAAATTTATCCCACCTGGCCGCAAAGCGCGTTGCGTGCGAATATTTTGGCGCAAATCTCGTTTGCGCTCAACCGCGTGTATACCGAATGGTACCCGAGCCGCGGGTATAATTTTGATATTACCAATTCCACCGCGTTTGACCAATCGTTTGTGCCTAACCGCGATATTTTTGACAATATCAGTTTACTGGTGGACGAATTATTCAACGATTACGTGCGCCGCCAAGGCAACGTGGAGCCGTATTTTACGCAATACTGCAACGGCACCACTTCGACGTGTGACGGGTTATCCCAATGGGGCACGGTCCCGCTTGCCGAGCAAGGGAGAAACTCGTTCGAAATTTTGCAAAGTTACTACGGCGACGATATCGAAATCGTTACCGATGCGCCGGTGGGTGATGTGGGACCATCGTACCCCGGTACACCATTGCGGCTCGGCTCGACAAGCAACGATGTACTGCGAAAACAAATTCAGCTCAACCGCATTTCCAAAAACTATCCCGCTATCCCGAAAATCACGCCCGTGGACGGCGTGTTCGGCACAGCCACCGAAGATGCCGTGTTGGAATTTCAGCGCATTTTCAATTTGACACAAGACGGTATCATCGGCAAAGAAACGTGGTACCGCATTGCGTTTATTTACAACGGTGTCAAGCGGTTGGCGGAACTGGATTCCGAGGGGTTATCGCTCGAAGAAGTGCGCAAACAGTTTGCCGAGGATTTACGGCTTGGCGACAGCGGTGACGACGTGCGCGTGATTCAATATTTTTTGGCGGTGGTGGGCACGTTTTACGATACCGTTCCCGTGATTCCCATCAACGGTAACTTTGACGAAACTACTGAAAATGCGGTACGCGCGTTTCAAACCACCAAAGGCTTGCCCGTAACAGGGGTGGTGGACGAAGCCACGTGGAACGAACTATACAACGCGTACCGCGGTATTATCGATACCATTACCGTGCCCGAAAACCGTATTGCCCCCTACCCCGGCACCCCGCTTGTCAACGGTTCTGAGGGGCAATACGTGGTGTTTTTGCAACAGTATTTAAACCGTATATCCCAAACCTATCCTGCTATTCCCGCAGTGACACCTGACGGGGTGTTCGGCAACCAAACGCAGGCGGCGGTAGAGGCGTTCCAACGCGAATTCGGACTGCCGCCCAACGGTGTGGTCGGGCCTGTTACCTGGGCGCGCATTGCCGACTTGTACGAGGATTTAGCCGTTGGTGCCGAAAAACGGGACAGTCAATTCGGCGGATACGTGATGGAGGAGGGAATGTAATGTATACTGACATACAATATGCCGACCACATTCGCGAACTGCAACATTATCTGCGCACGCTCTCGCTCACCGACGACCGTTATCCGCTGCTTGCCGTCGACGGCATTTTCGGAAAAGAGACCACCGAGGCGGTACGTGTGTTCCGTGAACTCAACGGTTTTTCCCCCGCAGGGGTGGTGGACCGCGCCGTATGGGAACGGCTTTTGCGCGAGTACCAAGATGCGTTGTTGCTCATTACCGATGCTTTACCAATAGCTGTGTTTCCGTTTCCCACGTTTGTGCTAAACGAAGGCGACCGTCTGCCGTTTGTGTACATGTTACAAGTGGTGCTCAACGACCTTACCGACCGTTTGGGTGGATATCCCCCACTGAACATAAACGGTGTGTACGATGCTGCCACCGTCGAGCGGGTAATCGCGCTTAAAACCTTGGCGGAATACCCGCCCACACCTACCTTGGACCGTCTGTTTTGGGAGTATTTGGTGTTGTGGTATAACGGGAGAGATGCCGTGTGAAACACAAGGTATTTGTTAAAAACGCCGCGGTAATGACAGTCACCTCTTGCCTTTTGCGCACCATCGGCATCTTTTTCCGTATTTATCTGGCGGGGGCTATCGGTGCCGAGGGCATGGGGCTTTATCAACTGATTATCTCGATTTACGTCTTGGCTTCTACGTTTGCCACGTCGGGCATTTCCACCGCCGTCACGCGGTTGGTTGCCGATGAATTGGTATGCGGTACACCTCGCTCAGTACGCCGCGTGCTGCACCGTTCGGTGATGTGTGCTCTGTTGTTGGGTGTGCTTTCTGCCGCACTGGTCTTTTTTTCGGCACCGCTGATTGGCGAATATTGGATAAAAGACAGCCGCTCTGTCCCCGCTTTAAAAATGCTGGCGTTCGGTTTGCCGTCGATGGGGGTTTCCGGCTGTTTGCGCGGGTATTTTATTGCACGGCGGCGCGCCGCCGATACGTCGGGAACACAACTTCTCGAACAAGCGGTGCGCATCGGCGTGGTGATGACGGTGCTTTCGCGGGTAGCGCACCGCGGACTTGCGGCATCGTGCTTTGCCGTCATGCTGGGCGATACCGTGGCAGAATGGGCGGCATGCTTGTGTTTGGCGGTAGACTGCCACTTTGACCGCCGTCGGCTCAAAAAAGAATTGCCGCCGCGGGTAGCAAACACTGCGCCCGTGGTGCGGCGGCTGCTTGCCATTGCCGCACCGATTACCACGGGGCGGTATCTCAATTCCCTTTTGAGAACGGTGGAAAACTTGCTCGTTCCACACAATATTGCTCGATACCTTGGTTCCAAAGAACAAGGACTTGCGCAGTTCGGCGCGTTAAAAGGCATGGCGTTGCCGCTTATCTTCTTCCCCGCTTCGTTTTTGGGGGCGCTTTCCACTTTGCTGATTCCCGAAATTTCCGCCGCCAACACCTTGCACCAATACCACAAAATTAACCGCGCGGTCGAGCGCACCTTGCAACTGACTTTGGGGGCATCCATACTCATTGGCACGGTATTCACCGTGTTTTCCGCGCCGCTGGGGGAACTGTTGTATCACAGCCACGAGGTAGGTATTTATTTGCGGGTGCTTGCCCCCTTAACACCGATTATGTATTTGGAAAGCATGGTCGACGGTATTCTCAAAGGACTCAACCAACAAATCCATTCGCTTGTTTACAGCGTTACCGATTCCGCGTTGCGTATTATGCTGATTGTGTTGGTGGTCCCCCGATTCGGCATGGGCGGGTTTTTGGGCGTGATGGTGATAAGCAACGTCTTAACCTCGTTTTTGAACGTCGGGCGGTTAATGAAAGTAACAGGGCTTCGCCTGCGCGTTACCGACTGGATTGTAAAACCGCTGTTTTGCGCACTGGGCGGGGCGGCGGCGGGACTTTTCACTTTTTTTGCGTTGTCCGGCGCCACACCGCGTATACTTTCGGCAATTTTGGGTATACTGTGCCTGTGCATGACGTATCTCGCCTTGCTTTTTGCCACCAAAACGGTGCGGATTGCTTCTTTTAAAAAAGTTGTCTCCTAAATTTTTTAATTTTTTAAAATTTCCACTTGACAACGGCCGAATGATAGTGTATGATAGTCAAGCAGCAAAAAACGAGCACCATTAGCTCAGTTGGTAGAGCACCTGACTCTTAATCAGGGTGTCCAGGGTTCGAGTCCCTGATGGTGTACCATTCGGCCCGTTGGTCAAGTGGCCTAAGACTCCGGCCTCTCACGCCGGCAACACGAGTTCGAATCTCGTACGGGTCACCACAATGTGGGCCCGCACCGAGTCCACATATTCGCCTACTTAGCTCAGTTGGCAGAGCATGCGGCTGTTAACCGCAGGGTCGTAGGTTCGAGCCCTACAGTAGGCGCCAGAAAGAAAAGTCACACATTGTGTGGCTTTTTCTTTTTGTACTTTTCACTATTCTCTCTTCGCTTTTCACTCTTCTCTAAAACCGTGTGACTTTTCCAGATAAAAGATAAGAGAGAAGAAATAAAAGAAAAGGTGTAACTCCGCCACGAATTATAAATCAATGCTCCGCATTGATTGTTTATCGCTTTTATGCTATAATACACTCAAGGTCGGTGATGAGATGAAAAAAATAACAAAAGGCATGTGTATAAATGAAACAAATAATGAATGGCGGTCAAAATTTAGGTGGGCAATTGCAATAGTAATATTAGGAGCATTTAGTGTTGATGTTGAAGCTAATGGCATTTGGTGGTTAATCGCTTATATAATTTTTTTTGGGATATTTACGTTAATTTTATACTATTTATTGCGTAAGAAATTTAATTATATTACCAATGACAATGCCTATTATATAGTTGAAGATGTATTCATGAATGTTAAAGAGAAAATCGCTTTTACTAATAAGTTGGTTGCATTTCAACATGGTGGGTTAATTGGATATAGACGTTTACGAAAATATGATTTTGAAATTAAATTTTCACGCAATGGTATGCATCAAATTGTATTGTTTAGCAAAGATGAACCTGAAGAAATAGATTCAAACTATTCAGCCGTATTTTTCTCAAATCCAGGTGATAAGTTTTATCTTGTTATTTCAAAAAAGGATGGAAAAATATCTAAATGTTATAATCAAAAGTATTACTCTATCTGTAAGGAGGATTTTGATTATATAGACGGAAAATACTATCCTAAAAAATAAGTAAATCCTCGGTTTTCAGGCACTTTTCATTCGTGCCACTAAGTTCAAAACACCCAAAAAGAAGAGATACGCTTTTCGCGTATCTCTTCTTTTTTACACTTACCATAGGTTTATACGTATGCTGTGTTAACAGCCGCATGGCGGCTGTTAACTGTAACGAGCCCGACCGCCGCCTTACGGCGGATGCAGGGAGTGCGCAGGCGGTGCCGCAACAAGGTGAAATGAGCCGTCGTCAGTGCGGCGAAATTGAACCGCTGTTGCAAACGGACCGTAGGTTCGAGCCCTACAGTAGGCGCCAAAAAGAAAAGTCACACATTGTGTGGCTTTTTTTTTGTACTTTTCACTATTCTCTCTTCGCTTTTCACTCTTCTCTAAAACCGTGTGACTTTTCCAGATAAAAGATAAGAGAGAAGAGATAAAAGAAAAGGTGTAACTCCGCCACGAATTATAAATCAATGCTCCGCATTGATTGTTTACCGCTTTTATGCTATAATACACTCATGAGGTGAATTATAATTATATGAAAAAATTTAGTATTGTTATTTTTGCTTTTTTGCTAGCTTTGTTTATGACTGCTTGTGGCAAAAGTCATAATTCTCATAACGAAGAGGCATTATTTGATTTGGGGATAGAAGTTACTAAAACTATGCAAGAAATGGTATATTCAGATGCGTATATTTCTCTTTATACTGCAATTGAATTTGAAGATGAAATTGTGAAATTTCAAGCAACGGATTATGATTCGCCGATAGCTGTTTATTCTGTTGAAATTCCGAGGGCAAAAGATGTTTTATCAAAATTAGGCAGCGAAAACATAGAGGAATATGATAAGCTTTCGGACAATTTAAAAGAACAATTGGATCATAGAGTTTCCTTTAGTTCGATTATTAGTTCAATCAATGCTCAAAGAGGTACAAACACAATGGCTTTATGCTCGCTTTTGACTGCCACAAAATATGACAAAGATATAGGATTAGATGAAAATATTGCGTATTTATACGTTTTTGAGAAAGGCATACCAATTGTCGTAACATTTACAAATTCCGGCTATGCAAATGGACAATTTCTCTTATTAAGTGATAGCAAATCTTACGAGGATATCAGTGAAATTTTCAATAAATATTCTTGTGAAGTTGATAAGATAAAATGATTGGTGAGAAAATCCGGTTTTTCGACCAGTTCTTTTTTGGTCAGTAGAACCCAAAAAAACAACCACCCGATGGGGTGGTTGCTTTTTTTAGTTTCTTTCGTTACGGCGTATGGATAATCAGTGCAATAAATTCCAGCGGTTCGTCGCCCGTTTGGCGAATGGCGTGACCGCCGCCGAGTTGCATGGTGCATACTTTGCCCGCGGTGACGGCTTGCTCGCTTTTGTCACTGTTGGTAAAAATACCGCAACCCGAAAGAATATAATAATATTCAATCTCGCCTTCGTGCGTGTGCCACGGCACACATTCGCCTTTGTTAAGATGCACGTGCGCAAACAAGCGGCCGTGACCGAAAAATTCTTCGTCCTTGATGATGGCGTGTACTTTGGCATCGCCGATGTTTATGGGTTCATACGTATCTCTGACAAACATGGTGTTTCCCCCTATCCACTCGCATTATACCGTGTTTGCGAGCAAAAAACAAGGGTTTTTCACCGTTCTTCGCGGCACAGGTGCAACACGTGGGCAATACCGGGGATACTTTCGCCCTGTTGGGACGAAGTGGGCGACATCATCGCCCCCGTTGCCATGAACAGACCGTTTTTCCAAATCCCTTTTTCTAAATTGCCCAAAATGAGCGAGCACAGCACCGAAGCGGAACACCCGCAACCCGACCCGCCCGCATGTACGTCTTGGCTGTCGCGGTCGTAAAGCAGCATGCCGCAATCAAAATACTCGTCACCCAATCGTGTGCCCTCACGGGCGGTGAGAGCGCGCATGAGCGCACTTCCCTCTTCCCCCAAATCGCCCGAGGCAATAAAATCGTAATCCGCGGGGGTGGTGTTGGTATCTTTTAAAAAGCTCAGCAGGGTGTCTGCCGCCGCAGGTGCCATGGCGGCACCCATGTTATTCATATCGGTGATGCCCATGTCCACGATTTTGCCGAAACACACGTCGCAAACTTTCACTTTTCCGCCGCCGAGTCCCACCACCACCGAACCCGCCGCCGTGGCGGTCCATTGCGAGGTAGGGGTGCGTTGCCCGCCGTATTCCAACGGGAAACGGAACTGCCGTTCCGCCGTGCAAAAATGCGACGATGTGACCGCCGCGGCAACGTCGGCGGCGCCGCTGTCCACAAACACCGCCGCCAAACCCAGCGTTTGCGCCATGGTAGAACACGCGCCGAATTGGTTAAGAAGCGGAATATTACTTTCGCGGTGTCCAAAGGTGGAAGCGGTGTTTTGGTTGAGCAAATCCCCCGCAAACAGCACGTCTACCTGCGACGGCGAATACCCCGCTTTGTTAAGTGCGCGGGTTAAGGCTTCTTTTTGCATTTGGCTTTCGGCTTTTTCCCACGTTTTTTCGCCAAAACGCGTGTCGGCAAACACCGCGTCAAAACCCTGCCCAAGCGGGCCTTCTCCCTCTTTTTTACCCACTACCGAAGCGTACCCTAAAATGCTGGGTCTGCCCGACAGCGCAATGGTTTGTTTTCCTTTTCGTTCCGGCATGGTATCCTCTCCCCCACAGTTTGTTTTAGTATGTTCGGTTGTGGGAAAAATATGTAAAACCGCACAAAATAAAATTTGACATTCCACCGGAATTTTCGTATACTGTAATACGTTGATTTTTAGAAAGGTTTTGGCGTTTTATGATTTGTAACAACATATTGGAAGCCATGGGCAACACGCCCGTTATCCGTTTGCAACATATGACAGGTCCCGACGATGCCGAAGTTTTGGTAAAATTCGAGGGGCTCAACGTGGGCGGGTCTATCAAAACGCGCACCGCGTATAACATGATTTGCGATGCCGAGCAAAAAGGATTGCTCACCAAAGACACCATCATTGTGGAACCCACCAGCGGTAACCAAGGCATCGGTCTTGCGCTGGTCGGTGCGGTGCGCGGGTACAAGGTACGCATTATCATGCCCGACTCGGTCAGCGAAGAACGGCGGTTATTGGTGCGCCAATACGGTGCCGAAGTGGTGTTGGTACACGACGCGGGTAACATTGGGCTTTGCATTGAGGAATGTTTGCAACTCGCCCTGAAAATGAAAGCGGAGGACAAAAACGTGTTTGTGCCGCAACAGTTTGAAAACCCCGCCAATCCCGCTGTTCAACGTACCGCCACCGCCAAAGAGATTTTGGAACAGGTAAACGGCACGATTGACGGGTTTTGTTCCGGCATCGGCACGGGCGGCACCATCACGGGCATTGGCGAAGTGTTAAAAGAGGCCAACCCCCACATGACGATTTGGGCGGTCGAACCCGAAAACGCCGCCATTTTATCCGGCGGGTCGATTGGCACGCACGTGCAAATGGGCATTGGTGACGGCATTATTCCCGCCATTTTAAACCAAAACATTTACGACGACGTGTGCATTATTGGCGATGACGAAGCGTTGCAAACCGCCAAGGATTTGGCGGCCAAAGAAGGCATTTTGTGTGGTATTTCCAGCGGTACCAACGTTGCCGCCGCGTTGCGTCTTGCCAAAAAGCTTGGTCGCGGCAAACGCGTGGTGACGGTGTTACCCGACACCGCCGAACGGTATTTTTCCACCCCGCTGTTTGAATGATACAGAAAAAAAGCCTCCCTTTACACAAGGGAGGCTTTTTTTATAACAGCTGTAACACTTCTTCGGCGTTAGTATCGGGTTTGACTTTGGGCATGGCGGCTATCACCACACCTTGTTCATCCAACACGTAGGTGGTGCGCACCACCCCCATGCCGACTTTGCCGCACATTTTCTTTTCTTGCCATACGCCGTATGCTTCGAGAACCGTGTGCTCGACATCGGAAAGCAACACAAAGGGAAGTTCGTATTTTTCGGCAAATTTCAAATGCGAGGCGGGGCTGTCTTTACTGATGCCGATGACCACGGCATTTTTATCTTCAATCGCCGCGTTGTGTGTGGCAAACGCACACGCTTGGCGGGTGCAACCCGCGGTATTATCTTTGGGATAAAAGTAAAGCACCACTTTTTTACCCGCAAAATCCGAAAGCGAAACCAAGTTGCCGTTTTTGTCGGGCAAGGTGAACGCGGGGGCTTTATCACCAATTTTTAACATTGCGAAATCAACTCCTCTGTTGTTTTGCGTTTTTTGTCGCGGGGTTCATCCAGCGCGTAACCCAGCGTAATAACCAGACGCACCGTGCCGCCAATGCCGCACAGTTTACAAATTTTGTCGCTGTCGAGCCAACCGATGATGCAACTGCCAAGTCCCTGCGCCGCCGCTTCGGCGGTGATGTAGGCGGACACAATGCCGATATCAATCGACCGATAATCGTTGTGTTTGAGTTTGGCGCCCAAAGCCGCCATTTTGCAATACGGCTCTTCGGAAATGACCAGCAGTACGGGCGCTTGGTCGACAAAGGTATTGATTTTCATATCGCGGGTGGTACGCGCGACCTCTTTGGCGGTTTCGCCCGTGCATACCGTGATATGATACGGTTGACCGTTACACGCCGAGGGGGCAAGCCGCGCGCTTTCTAAAATGGCTTGCAGTTTTTCGGGTTCGACAGGGCGGGTTTGATCATATTTGCGGCAAGAATACCGCGCTTTGGCAATTTCGGTAAAATTCATGGTATCACCTCGTGTTTAGTATACCATACCGTTGCCGATTTGTGCAATAAAAAATGAGTAGGGGACGATGTGGGCATCGTCCCCTACGGTGCTGGTTTGTTTTATGTATCTTGTTTTGCTTGGTTAAGGCGTTTGGCGGAACGACGGTTTTCGGGAACGATTTCGCCCGCTTTGAGCAATGCGTTTTTGGTGAGAATGGGACCGACCAGTTCGTAAACGAGCACCGCGAACAACACGATGTTACGCACCAGTGCGCCCTCGGTCTCGCCCAGTTGCATGGCGGAAACCGACATCCCCAGCGCCACACCCGCTTGCGGGAGCAGGGTTATCCCTAAATATTTGACGATGTTTTCGTCGCAGCCGGTCATTTTGGCGCTGATGGCAGCACCCGCCATTTTACCGATGGAGCGGAACACAATGAACACCACGCCGATACCGACGATGGCAAGGCGGGTAAACACCGCGAGTTCCAGTTCGGCACCGCTGATGACGAAAAACAGCACAAAAAGCGGCGTGGTCCAGCGGTCGACACGGTCCATAAGTTCTTCGGACGATTCGCACACGTTGCAAAACACCGTACCGAGCATCATACACGCCAAAAGCGGCGAGGTGGCAATGGTGATGGGACCGACGGGGATTTTAATCATGGTGACTGCCACGGTCAAAATAACAAACGTGACCGACACCGACAACCGTTTGGAACGGGAATGGAACAGGTTTTCCGCTTTGTCAAAGATAAACCCGACAACCGCGCCAAGCAGCAACGAAGCGACAATCTCGATGAGCGGATTAACCACAATGGAAAACACGTCGACGTGGCCGCTGACCATGCCTTTGGCAATGCCGAACGACACCGCAAAAAGCACCAGCCCCACCGCGTCGTCCAGTGCAACGATGGGTAACAGCAAATCGGTGAGTTTGCCCTTGGCTTTATATTGCCGCACCACCATCAGCGTAGCGGCGGGAGCCGTGGCAGAAGCAATGGCACCCAAGGTGATGGCAACGCTCATGGGCAGCACCGTGGCGCCCAAAATCACCGACAATATGCAAAGCACAATATCCACCAACACGGTAGCAACCACGGCTTGGAAAATACCGATAACCGTGGCTTGTTTGCCGATTTTTTTGAGTTGCGAAAGGCGGAATTCGTTACCGATGGAAAAAGCAATAAAGCCGAGTGCCACATCGGAAATCACGCCGAAATGTTCCACGTATCTCATTGATGTAAAGCCGAGTCCCTCAATCGACAACAAGGTGCCGAGTTGTCCCAGTCCGTACGGGCCAATCAAAACACCCGCAATCAAGTACCCTGTGACGGCGGGCAGCCCCAGCGGTTTTATCAACCGCGTCATGAATAATCCTGCCATGAGCGCAATGGCAATGCTGAGTAAAATGTCCATGTATTAACCCCTCACTTTTTGTTCTATTACCGAATGTATCCATTTGAATTTGAAAAAGTATGGTAAGATGATGCACACTTTGGGCACGTCTTCCGCAAGCAGCATACACAAGTACACCGTGGTAAAATCCACGTGAAACAAAAGCCCCAACACGGCGGTCAGCGGCAAAGCGATACCCCACAAGCAAATGCCGTCGAACACCATACCGATACGGGTGTTACCGCCGGGGCGGAAAATGCCCACAATGGTAATATACGAAACGTTGCGCAGCCCCGCTTCCAACCCATAAATCAGCAACAAGGCAGATGCCGTAGAGGATGCCTCTGCCGACAACGAAAACAGCGACAGCAGCGGCGCGCGCAGTGCGATAATCACAAGTCCCATTACAGCCGAAACAATCGGTGTGAGCAAGACAAACCGTTTGGCGTATTCTTTGACTTCATCGAGTTTGCCCTCGCCGATGCGTTTGCCCAGCATGACGGCACACGCGTTGCACACACCAATCAATGCCACAAACGCCAAGTTTTGTACGGTGTTATTGATGGTCAGTGCAGCGACGTTGCTTTCGCCCATTCTGCCGTAAACCATGTTGGTCCCCGCCGTGCCAATCGCCCACATGGCTTCGTTGGCAAAGGCGGGCAGCGCCATCAGCAAAAACTGACGGACAAATCCGTGACCGAAACAAAACAATTTGTGCAGCGGGCAACGCAACACACCCCGCTTGATAAACGAAACGACAAAGATGAACAACGGGTTAATGCACGACGACAGCACCGTGGCAATCGCGGCACCGCGAACGCCCAGTGCGGGGAACCCGCCTTTGCCGAAAATGAGCAACCAGTTAAACAAAATGTTGACCAAAACGGAAATGACATTGGAAATGACCGGCAACCGCACTTGCTCGACCGAACGCAAAACGGTGCAAAACCCAAAATTGAGCCCAATGCCGATATACGAAAACGCGGCAATGCGCAAATACTGCGCACCTTGCTCGATAATGGCGGGAGAATTGGTATACAGCGAGAGTACCTGTTTGGGAAAAAGGCTTACGAGAACCGCAAACACCACCGCCATACTGCCGCAAAGCAACAAGACCAAACCGTAGGTGCGACGGATGCCCTCGTGGTCTTTGGCGCCCCAATACTGCGCGGCAAACACGGCGCCGCCTGAACAAATCCCCACAAAAAACAAGTTGACAAGCTGGGCAACCTGCGCGGATTGCCCCACCGCGGCGACCGCGATGTCGCCGAGTTGTCCGACCATGAGGTTGTCCACAATGGCGAGGCAGCTGGTGAGCAGTTGTTGCAAAATAATCGGTACCGCTAAGGAAACCAACGTTTTCCAAAACACGTTATCGCGTAACATACGTTTTAAAAACACTGCCTCACCTCTTTTCACAAGAAACTATCATACTGCAAACAATTTCATTTTGCAACTGTTATTTTTTTGAAAAAAGGGGGCGTGGGAAACGTTACAACAAAAAAGTATACTTTTTCAAAAACTGACAAAGAATAAGGTGACAAAGGAGTGGTAAAGCATGAAAATGACCAGCAAAGAATACAGCAAAATGGCAAGCATGCGCGCCAAAAAATCGCCGTCGCTTACAAACTGTGTGTGGGCGTTCACCATTGGCGGGTTATTATGCGCGGCGGCGCAGGTGGTTATCTTGTTTGCCGAGGCGGGCGGTATGGAAGATAAAGACGCGCGCTTGTTCGGCTCGTTTTTGCTCATTGGATTCAGCGTAGTGCTGACCGCGCTCAATGTATTTGACAACGTTGCCAAGCGCGCGGGTGCCGGCACGATTGTGCCGATTACGGGGTTTGCCAATTCCATGGCATCGCCCGCGCAGGAATTCAAGTCCGAGGGGCTGATTTTGGGCACGGGCGCCAAAATGTTTTCCATCGCCGGGCCGGTTTTGGTGTACGGCATTGTGGCAAGTGTGGTATATGGGATTGTATATTGGGTGACAACGTTGTTTTGACAAAAAAGGCTTGGCAGTCAATGACTGCCAAGCCTTTTTTGATGTTTATATCTTCACCGTGTCGCGTACCGATTGAGGTTTATCAAACAAGGTGCGGGCAATGTCCGCAAACTTTTCGGCAATGGGGCTGCTGTCCCGTTTGGTGACAACCGACAAGTTCTGTTTGGCATACGGCCCATTGATGGCAAACAACGCATAACTGTCATCGGGTTGCATGGTTGCCAAGTTCATATCGGTGGTAAGAAGCGCGCCGAACCCCGCCCGCATCAAATTGAAATTGAATTGTTGGCGTTGGGTGTTCGAGGTGATATAGGGGTTTAAATCCTCTTTACCAAACAGCAGTTTCCGCTTTTTTTGAACAGTGGTTTGCGGCGGAGTATACACAAACTCCACCCCATGAAAAAGGGATAAGTCGGATACCATTTTGCCTTCGTCGTAAGTAGTGGAAAACACCTCTTCCCGCGTCATGGCAAAGGATTGTAACCTTTGGGGCACCAGATGGCGCGGAATGGCGACCACAAACCGTTCTTCGAGCAAAACGTATTCGTTACATTCGGCGGGGGCGGTTTCTGACGTAAAAATCATGTCTACGCTTTCGTCCAGCAGCAAATCGGACAGTTTTCCCGTATCGGTAATGACAATATGCACGTCGATTTTCGGGTACTGTTTTTGGAACTCCTTGAGAATTTTGGGAATCACGTAATACGAAACATGCGTCGCCGTGCCGATACGCAGCGTGCCGCCGTCGGCATGGCGAATATCGTCGATTTTTTCCATGGCTTCGCGCTGAATGTTTTGCGCTTTTTCAATGGCATCCATATAACACCGCCCCTCTGCCGTGAGTGTCAGGGGCAGCGTTTTGCGGTTGAAAATTTGAAAACCCAACCGTTCCTCTTCCCGCTTGATGGCGGCACTTAACGCCGGTTGCGAAATATACAACTGTTTTGCCGCTTTGCACACACTTTTGTTTTGGTACACGGCATAAAGGTACTTAGAAACGTTATCCAGCATAGCTATAACACCTTTATTATATTTTTCTTTATGTTATCTATATTTGATTATAACATAAAGGCGGTATATAATCAAGTGGAAAAGGTGGTGCGGTCATGAAAAACGTTTTAGCCAAAATCGACGAATTGACGCCGCAATATATCGCGTTGTGGGAAGAACTGTGCAACAAAGAAAGCCCCACAAACGACAAAGCGGGCGTGGATGCTGCGGGGGAACTGCTGTTACAAATTGCCAAAGAAAAGGGATTTGCGGTACGGTGTTTACCGTGCAAAAAAGCGGGCAATGCTTTTAGCATCAGCATTAACGAAAACGTATCGGCACCAAGCGTGGTGTTTTCGGGACATATCGACACGGTGCATCCCGTCGGCTCGTTTGGGACACCTGCGGTGCGAACGGACAACGAAAAAATCTACGGTCCCGGTGTAATGGACTGTAAAGGCGGGGTGGTCGCTTCGCTTTTGGCGCTGGATGCATTGCATCAAGCGGGGTTTAACAAACGACCTGTCAAATTGGTGGTGCAAACCGACGAGGAAACGAGCAGCAAAAACAGTGATAAAAAAACCATTGATTTTATGTTGGAAGAATCCGCCGGTGCACTCGCGTTTTTGAACACCGAGGGTATCCAAGGTGACACCGCCGTTGTTGCCCGAAAAGGGATTTTGCGGGTTCGGTTTACGGTTTTGGGAAAGGCCATGCATTCGTCCAAATGTTTTGCGGGCGCCAATGCCGTTTTGGAAGCGGCGCATAAAATCATTCAACTGGAGAAACTAAAAGATGCCGACGGTCTTACCTGCAACTGCGGCATCATTAAGGGTGGTTCCACCCCCAACAGTGTGGCGGACCGCTGTTGCTTTACCGCGGATATTCGCTTTGCCACCTCCGAACAATATAACGAGGCGGTGGCACTGTGTAAGACAGTTGCCGAGCAAAGCACGGTGGACGGCTGCACGTGTACGATAGAGAAAGTCAGCGAACGTCCCGCCATGCCGCGTACCGCAAAAAATGAGCAATTACTTGAAAAAATGAACGCGATATACGCGCGTTGCGGGTTACCCGCGTTGGCGGCGCGCGATTGCCTGAGTGGCTCGGATGCCGCCTACGCCACCATGGCGGGTATTCCCACCATTGACAATTTGGGAGTGGACGGCTCGTTTATTCATTCCGTAAACGAGTTTGCTTATCTTGCTTCGCTGGCGCAATCTGCCAAGCGACTTGCTGCGGTAGCGTATGAAATCGAGGGATAACACGATGAAAAGTACACTCAGTTATGCAAAAATCATTTTGGCGGCGGTGCTGCTTGCGTTTAACTATTACATTTTTATTATCACCAACCATTTTGCGCCCGCAGGGCTTAACGGTATTGCCACCATGATTCAATACAAAACGGGGCTGAGCATCAGTTATATGTCGCTGTTGATTAATATTCCCCTATCCGTTGCCGCGTATTTTTTGGTGCAAAAAGCGTTTGCCGTCAAAACACTGGTGTTTTCGGTGGTGTATTCCGCAGCGTTTTTGTTGTTGCAACATTCCGATTGGATAGGTATTCAATACAACACGGGCGGGCACGATACCATTTATCCCGTGGTTATCAGCGGTGTTATCAGCGGTGTGGTGTACGGGACGTGTTTTCGCAACAACGGTTCCACGGGCGGCACCGACGTTGTGTCGCGTTATATCCACAAAGTGCGGCCCGATACCAATTTTTTTACCGTGATTTTTGTGCTCAACGCCTTGGTCGCTATTACTTCTATTTTTGTATACGCCAAAGAAGGCGCGCTCGATTATAAACCGATGGCGTTGTGTATTTTATATTGCTTTATCTCCACCTATGTCGGCAACATGCTGTTAAGAACCGCCAAAACCGCGTACCAGTTCACCGTCATTACCACGCACAAAGAGGAGATTGTCACCGAAGTTTTGCAAAAACTGCACCACGGTTGCACCGAAATTGACGCGGTAGGCACCTACACCGGCACTCCCAAAAAGGTGCTGATTTGCGTGATTAACAAACATCAGTTGGTGGATTTTCAAAAAATCGTCGCCAAGTACGACAACACGTTTTCGTATTTTGAAGTGATTAACGAAACGTACGGCAATTTTAAACACGTTCGGCAACACTAACGCAAAAAAAGAACGCCCCCGATTGGCAAATGCCAATCGGGGGTTTTTGTTAAAAATCAATGGTAAGTAACTCCGCAAAATCGTGAACGTAATAGTCGGTGGCGGCTTTGATTTGCTCGACGTAGTCGTCGGATGAGGGGTCATACACCCCGCACACCATCATCCCCGCTTGTTTGGCGGTGGTGTCGGCGCCCAAGTTATCGTCTAAAAACAACACGTTTTCTACCGTGGTGCCCAGCTTTTGCGCCGCCGCTTTGTAAATGGCGGGGTCGGCTTTGGTGGTGCCGAAATCGTCGCACGACCACACGTTGTCAAACAACTCCCACAACCCGAGTCGTTTTAAGCACACATCCAACGTGACGTGGGGACTGGCAGTCAGCACGTTTAGGCTTATTCCCTGCGCTTTAAGGGCTTTGAGCGTGGCTCCCACGTTGCGCTTTTCGGGAATGTGATGCAAATAGGCATCCATCATATACTCTTTCATGAGCAGCAAAAGCTTCTCTTTGGGCATTTGCAATCCCAATTCGTTTAGGTAGTAGTCGGCAACGCCATTTAAGCCGAGTGGCGTGATGGTTTTGACAATGTCGCTTTGATATGCCACACCGTTTTCATCCAAAATGCGCAGCATGGCGCTGACAAACGTGGGCATCGAATCGACCAGTGTACCGTCAAAATCGAACAAATAATAATGGGGTTTCATACGGTTTACCTCAATTCGTCGGCAAAATAGGCGCGGGTGGTGGCGTAACTGCCGTCGGCGGCGGTGACGGTGACATACACAAACGCGTTTTCGACCTCGTCTGCTTTTTCGAGCAAGGGGGTGATGTCGAACGTGGCGGTGGTCAGCGTTTCGCCCTTTGTTGCCGACACGCGGCGGGCAAAACGACCGTGGCTTTCGAGCGAAACGGTCGCTGCCGCAGAACAGGTGACGCAAAGTTGCCCCTCTTCCACGCTCAGTTCGGAAATTTCGGGACCACACGACATATAAAAATCGCCGTTTTCGAGCGCCTTAATCACGCTGTCGTAAGTCAGTTTTTCGGCGCCCACCATGATGTACGAAACACCCAACGCGGCGGGTTTGTGCATATCGTCTGCACCGACAGGGTAGACGCGGTTGCCAAGGTTTAGCAAATCTTTGAACACGCGGGGATTGTTTTCGTTGTGACCTATCAAGCAACATTCGGTGTTGCGCAGTTCCATGCCCCACAGCCCTTTAAGACCCGCATAGTCGGGGTAGGAGTGGCACGACCACGTAGGGTGGTTATACATAACCAAAAAACCTTTTTCGTTGGCTTTTTGAATGATTTCGTTGATGGAATCTACCGTGTGTGTGGCGGGAATGTTTTCGTTTTGCATTAACGATTCGTATGCGGCGGCGTTGGGGTAGCGTGCGCCGACAACGCACGGCACCCACAAGTTGTCGGGGCGTTTGGCAATGAAATTCAGGTGATATGTACCACCGTGAACGCCGTTCTTTTGGGGAGAATTGACGTTGAGTTCCGTGCCGGTGAGCATTAAAAAATCGGTGTCGTTTTTTGCCGAGTGGTCGGCAATGACATTGTGGTCGGTCAGGCAAAGCACTTGATACCCGCGTGCTTTGTATTCCCCCACCACTTCGTCGGGCGTGAGTTTGCCGTCGGAAATGGTGGTGTGGGTATGTAAATTGGTTTTAAAATACCGCGCCACTTGCGGTAACAACTGTTTTTTCATCGAAACATCCCCTTTGGCCAACATTGTAGCACAAAACCCTTTTTTGTGTCAAACACGAACAACAAACGCCCCCACAAGGGGGCGTTTGTTTTGGCATCAGATGCCGTGGGGGTTGGTGGGGTTATTGACAATGCCAAACCCAACCAGCACCGGCAACAGCACGTTGAGCAAACCGTCGACGGTGGAAGAAATATCCACCCCGCCGAATTCTTTGGCGCAAAACACCACCAAAGCAGCAACCGACACCCACAAAGCCCATGATTTTAAACGATTCATAAGTTTTATTCTCCTTTTTTACAACAACTGTGCCATGGCGGCGCCCACCAGTGCCGAGCCGACAGCGGTGAGCAACGCCGCTACCAATTTATCCCACTGCCGTGCGGGGCGCGAAATGACGGATTTAACATCTTCTTTTATCTCGCGCACGTCGTCGCGCAGGTGTTTGACGTCGCGGTTCGTCCCTTCAAGCGAGGTGGCAAGCGTGCGAATTTCTTCGACCTGTTTTTCCAGCGAATCCAACCGATGGTGCGCACTTTTGACACTTTCGGTCACTTTTGTCAGTTCGTCCATTTGGGTGTCACTCCTTTTTGACAAGGTGCATTTGTACGGCATCAATCGGTTTACCGAACACACCCGCATAGCCGTCGCCCGTGGCATCGGTGAGTCCCACGCACCAGCCGTACCACCCCTTGTTGGCGGCGGGCGACACGCGGTAACGGATATCGTACCCGTCAAGCCCGCTTAGTTTCATTTGCAACGCGTCCATCGCTTTTCCGCGCACGCCCGCAAAATCGGTATCGTTTTCTACCCACGGCAACCACCCCTTACCGAGCAAATGCACACGATAGGCAAGCGTGCCGCCGGTGGGTTTTGCCAGGAGTGCCGTTGCTTTTTTGCCGTGAACACCCGCATAATCTGCGGTGTCGGTTACTTCGGGCAACCATTTACCGGTGTATACTTTGTAGGTCACGTGCGGTGTATCGTCTTTCGGCAGCGGCAAATCCGCTTCCAAATACGGTGTGGGATTGATATGTTTGTTATCAAGTCGCACCTCAAAATGCAGGTGCATGCCGTAACTGTTGCCGGTGTTGCCCATGGTACCAATCACTTGCCCTTTGGTTACCGTTTCGCCGTTTTTCACTTTGACTGTGGCAAGGTGCGCATACAACGTGCTGTACCCGTGACCGTGGTCGAGTTTGACGCAGTTGCCGTAACTCGCATTGCCTTTGGCGCCCTTGTTATTCTTTTGTCCCGTTTGGCAAAAGATGACCTTGCCCGCGGTGTGGGCAATCACGGGTTCGCCCGTCAGGTGTTCGCGCCCCAAATCCACCGCTTTGTGCCCCGCACCGTACCCTTGCGTGATGCGGTTTTTGCCTTTTTGTAAAATTCTGCTTGCCATACTCTTGCTCCTTTCTATCTACCGAGGATACCTTTGATAACGATTTTTGAGCCAACAGGTATTACCGATGCGGCGGTATCACAGTTAATGATAAGACCTTTCAACGGCTGCGCAGTTTGCGCAATTGTTGTGGTTAAACCGATACCGGTCAAGCCGTTTGCCCCCAGCGCGGATGCGGAAACGTTGAAGCGGAAATGATCATCAAAACATTTTGAGTAGAAATTGCCTTTCATTACGTAACTTGCGTGGTTCCACGTTGTTATAACGGCAAGAGCCGGGGTGCTGTTAGATAAAATGCCTTTTACCATAAGTTTTCCGCTTTGTACCGTTTCGGGCTTGGCAATGGAAAAGGCAACGTAAAAATCTTTAAGCTTAGTAATGTCGGAAAACGAGTTTTCGTCAATGGTTATTGCGTTAACCGCTTCCTTCACCGTGATATCCGCCACGGTAACAAACACATCACCGTTGCCCAGCGAGGCTATCGCCTCTGCCACCGCTTTGCCGCTTTGTGCGTTTGAACTTTCGGGGTTATAGGTTTGGTCGGTGACAGCGCTGTCCCCTTTATCCCCTTTTTCGCCTTTGTCACCTTTAATGGCAGGAATATCGGTAATGTTGCCTTTGTCATCGCGTACACGTAAAATTGCCATTTTCATTCCTCCTTAGGCATCCCAGATGGGCAAGATAATCGTGTTGTCAAAAAAGCTGATACTGGTGATATCTTTGTGGGTGATAAACGCACCATTTTCCACTTCGGCGGTACGCACTTGCAGCTCCACGCGTTGTCCGTCTGCGCTGCGCACCAGCCGACAAACCAAGGTTGCCAATTTGGTTTCGGTTGTCGTTTCGCCCAGCGGATTCAAAACAGCGGTATTAGTAAACTGCGCCACAATATCGTCGTCGGCACCGCCAAACAAAATATCGCAGGACACGTCAAACAGCTTGACAAATTCCGTACCGATAATGTCGATAGGTTCGTCCAGTAATACGCTTCCGCGCATAATATGCAACATAATATTGTTGTCGTTGTGATAGGCTCTACCGACACGTGTTTCTTTGAACAAGACGTTATGATATACCGCACTGTCCGGCACATTAGAGCTGCCCATAATCGCGTTAGCAACGCAAAATCCCAACAAACGCTGCCCTGACAAATTCGGGTGTATGTGATCGGCAGACAGACGATTGCGGTTGTGCAACACCTGATACACTTTATTAAAGCACGCAAAACCAAATTGCGGAGCGGTGTAATCGTATGCCAAATACGTGGCTTTCAGGTGTTGTCGTATATCGTGCCGCGCCGACCATCCGGCATAAAACAACCAGATTTTAGCATTGGGAAATTCTTGACGCACCAAATAACTGAACGCACCCATACCGACAGCAATTTGGCTTTGCCCGTACGCGTGGTCGTTACAACCGCCCACCACCAAAATATCGGTGATTTCGTTGCGTTGGGTTTTGTTTAACCCCGCTACCGCTTGCTTTAATACCGAAGTAAAGTTATATTCCGACTCTGGCGCAATACCAAAGCTTGCTCCGCCTTTGGCATACTTAAAGCAATTCACACCGAATACCAGGTGTAACCAATGCGCCACCAGCTCTGCCCACGTATCTTCGCCCTCAGCCAACTGTGAACCTTCGGTATAACTGTCACCGATAAACAAAAATTTGCGGTTTTGCAAGGTGAACACGTCTCCCGTGGGGTCGATTTGCACGTTACAATCGGCGGGCATCTCCCCCGTGCCGACGTACACACCCGAACGACCGTGCAACGCGCCCGAAGCGTATGCCTCGTACACGGTATTGGTAACCGTCTCGGCGCGGGTCATGATTTCTTGCCACGTGGGAAGTTTTGCGGGCATGCTTTCGCCGTCGTCGCGTTCTTCAAAAAACAGGCGAGCGGGGGAAGCGTGAAAACACACCGTTTCGTTGCCGTTGCTATCCGTTTTGACAGCCACCAAACGCACAAACGCCGTACCCGCCGCCGTCCATTTGCGAGGGATGGCATAACTCACCACCCCGTTTTTGGCATCTAACAGTTCGGTAATATCATAAGCGCCGCTGCCGTCGGTGATTTCCAGCCGATACCGACAAGCCGTGGGCTCGGACGGTACCGAAAACTCCAACACCGCCGCTTGGTGGTCGCCAAACACCCCTGCCGCTTGTACTTCGGCAGGAGTAATGCCTTCGGCTGTGACGGTGAATTTTAACGTATATACTGCCATAAACAACCCCCCTTAATACATGAGTTTACTGAGCGATAACCGTTTTTCGGCAATACGGTTTTTCAGCGTTTTTTGTGACGAAGCGGTGTTTTTTTGTTTTTTGGCTTCGGTCTGTTTGTGCAACGCTTCGCTTTTTTGTTTGAGCGTTGCCAACGCCGCCGAACGCGCAGCGGCAAACTTACGCGCGGCAATTTGTCCGGCGCGGTTTGCCGACCTTTCCCCTGCCGCCGCTGCGCCCGAACGCGAAAGTCCCAGACTTGCCAGTTGTTCCGCCAAACGACGTTTGCCGATAAGTGTTTTGACCACCTGTGTGTCAAAAGCAACGGCGGCGGTTTGTTGCTCCTTGGCGGCGGTATCTTCCAGCGTTTTCTGTTCTTTTTCCCGCGCAACCTCCGCTTCGCGGTTGTAGGCATCTTCTGCCTGCTTGGCGGCCGCGCTTTGCGCGGCAATATACTCGCCGAGCAGCGCATCGACCTGCGCTTGGGTGAGTATCTTTCGAGTGGTTGACATGGTCTCTCCCCTTTATTTTTATTTCGCACTGACTGTACGCCGATTTTTCTTTTCGCATAACCAGTCCGTTATCCGTAGGCCCCCTTTACACAAGGGAGGCTTTGTTCGTTTCGATTTTACGTTTCTTCTTTTAACCGCACGGTCACGCTGTTGAGTACCAACTGCTCGCCCTCGAACTTTATACCCAACCGTCGGCAACGCACCCCGTGCGGGGTGGTGTGAATCCCCTCGACCACACTTGACGGATGCGGCAAATCCGCCGCTTCGCCGTGTTCGGTCACGTAGGATACCGCCACTTGTCCCTTTGCCGACGCTTCGGCAAACAAACGGGTGACGGTTTTGCGTTTTTCGGGGGTACCGAAATCGTATTGCTTGGTGCACACCATACCGCGTATCGGTACCGACTGTATCCCGATAACGGCATCCGCGCTGCTCGTACCCGTATGGGTAAGGCGGGTATCTTCGTCCCCTTGCAGTGCAAATAGCGCCACTACCGGACTGGTCCCCACACGGTAGGAAGCGGGCATATACAACACGTCCCCTTTGACAAACAGCGAAACCGGCTGTGCGCCTGTTTCGACAGTGGAAAAACGGTACCACGCGGGGGTGGTGTCGTCGATAGCGGTAAACACATCGTTGTTCCAAAGCAGATAATAGCGGTCGCGGTACACGGCCGCTGATGCAAACTGCGGTGCGCCGTTTTGGCGCAAAAGCGGTTCAATCGGTACCGAAAGACGGGTGACGTTGCGTTGCGACAGCGAACCCGTTGACTGTAACGCATACACCGAACCGTCACGGCACGCCCACCACAAACGGTTGCCGTAAAGGGCAATGGTTTGCGGCAAATCGCACCCGATTTCGGCGTGTAACGCCGTCAGCGGGAACAAGGCGGTGGCGGTAATGTCGGTCACTTCCCCGCTTTGGACATCCTCGGCGGTGATTTTTTCGGCGGCGGTATACTCGGCGGCGTACAGTTCGTGTTCTTTAAACAAAACAAGCAGCGCGCCTTGCTTGCCGAAAGCCACCACGGGACTGCCCGGTGTTCCCACCGCGGCGTAGTTGCTTTCGGGAAAATACAACGGGTTTTCCAAATCACTCCATGCAATGTATCCTTGCTCATCCCCGCCCAAAAAAAGACGGGTACCGCCTGCCGTTCCGCCAAACCACGTTGCCGTTTTCATCGAAAAAGGCAACCCGCTGTGCTTACAACTGTGTTCACAAACGGCGGTGAGGTTTTGACGGCTTTCCCCCGCTTTGAGCGCGCAGGGTACGCCGTCTTTTGAAAACCAAAAACAACTGCTTTGGCGGTCAAAATACAAGTACATACCCGCCGCCTCTTCGGAAACGGTATCCGCGCTCGAAAGCGACCACGTGGTGCTCACACCGTCCAGTGTTACCGTCACTGTCAGCGGGCTGTACGCGCGCACCGTCGGTACGTAGTAATACACCCCGCTGCCGTCGGTGGTAAACGTACACCGAAACTTTGCTCCCAGCAGATTATGTCCTTCGAGCAAATCGCCCGTCAGGGTGGCTTGTGTACGCGTGGTAACGGGGGTACCGTTGGCCATCCGAAGCGGTACGTACACTTTGTCGGTAATATCGTCAAAACGGTTTTGCGAGGCTTTGACACCAATGATGGTGCCGTTGTTCAAAAACAAAAACGCGCTGTATTGCGCGCGCCACTCCCCGCCCACCGGTGCCAAACACGCCGCAAGACCAATATTGCCGTTTTGCAACCACGTAACCGAGGTGGCGTTTCCTTGTTTGTCATACGCATTCAGCCACACATCGGCGCCCGATTCATAGTCCCCGCGGCTGAGTGCCAAAACCCAGCCGTCGGCATCGGTAAAATACTGCGTGTTTTGGTCGGCATAAGCAAAACTAATGCGCGAACGCGTGGTGGTAAACCCCTTACGGCACCGCAAAGCACCGCGTTCCCACCACATATTTTCGCTGTCGGTGCATTGCTTGTCACCAATGAGGAACGGTGCCGTACCGACGTTGAGTCCGTCGCAAAGCGCAGGAACGGTGGCAACGACCCGCCGCGCGGGGGAAAGATGCGGATGCCTCATGCATCGCACCCCCTCGGTAACACGTCGACACGGCGGGTATGGTCGCGGCAACACGCCGCGCGGTGCCCGTCGTAGAGTGACGAAAACAGGCTTTGGTTATCGCCGTCGCCCGCTGCCGCCGCCAACAACATTGCCACACCGTACGGTAACACCGTGCGCGCTGTTTGTTCCGACAGCGGCACTTCTTGTTGCAACGAAGTAAGCGGCAACGGCAACGTGCCGCTTTGTGCCACGCTGAGTTCGGCGGTAATTTGGTTGACGGCCGCCAGCCCCGTTTTATAAATTTCCGTGCCGCGGCGGCTGTCGGGTTCACCGCTTTGGTCGGTGTAACCGAGCAGTTGTAACGCTACGCGAAACGCTTCTTTTCCCGTCATACCGTCACCTCCGTTGGTGTATCCAGTTCTCTGAGTAACCCGTCCACATCGGGAATGGTGCCTTTGGGCAATCGTTTTAAGTATTGCTCGGTGGTAATCACGCCTTGTTGCAGCAAGTTATCTAAGGTGAGTATCGACTGACTTTCGCTCCACAAGTTGGCGCTGCCCACGTCGACGCGCGCGTTAATGAGCAGTTCGCGATACCGTTTGGCATCAAACGGCAAATACCACACACCCGATTCATCGGCAATTTTGAGCGCGCGTTTGCCGTAACCCGTCACCCAAAATTCTGCCCACAGCCGCGCAATGTCTTCGCAAAAGGCGTTAAAGCGCATCCGCACGGATTGCAACGGCATCATGGCGGCTTCGCGCACCGCAATAATGGCAGAGGTATTGTCGGGGGTCACGTCGCCGAGTGCCGCCGCGTTGGCACCGCTTTGCGAAAGCGTTTGGCTCATCAAATACGCAAGCGTGTTGTCCAACGCCGCCGAAAAGGCGGGCGGGTTTACGTAGGTCATGGCACTGTGCAATTCCTCAGCATTGCCGAACACGCGAATCACTTGTCCGGGGTCGTTGGTCACGGGTTGTTGCACCACGTCACCGTTGACAAGCAACGTGGGCATTCCCTGCATCAGCACGCCCCACACCGACGACGTTTGCATGCGGTTAATGGCAATTTGATTGGGGATAAGATACGTGATTTCGCTGTCGCCGTATGCGCTCTGATGACGGCTGTTCCAACGGAACACTGCCAAGGGATAACACCGAAGCCCCAACTCCCACACGGGGCGCACCGTCACCCCTCGGCACACTTGCACCGCCAACATCTTGTAACTGCCGTCGGCGGCATATTCTTTGTAAAATTTGGTGAGCAACAACGCTTTGCCCTCGTTTTCGGGTTCGCCGTCGGGGGTAAACTCGTCGCGGTCGGGACGGATATCGGCTATCTCGTCCTCGCTTTGGCCGTACGCTTTGGCCATGCGGCGCAACTCACTCACCGCGCGGCGCTGGGCGATAATGACAAAGGGTTGCTCTTGTACGTTTTCTACCGTGGGGTCGCCGAAATACACGTTTTCCACGTCCAGCACCTCGCACGCAATATCCCCCATAATGGGTGCCGTGCGGCGCTCGTCGGCATACAGCCCCGTTTTGATGCGCTCGTCCCAATAAGTATACAGCACCCCCGTGCCGGTACAATACGCATTGCGCAACACCGTATCGCGCAAGGTGTCCAGTTTTACACGCTCAGCGGTCACGGCAAAGTAATCCGAAAGCGCGCTCATAATAAGTTCAATCTCTTCCTCACCCGACAAGGCGGGAACTGCCCCCGTTGCCGCCAAGCGTTTGTGCGTGCGGGCTTTTTCGCGCAGTTCGACCGTATCGGGCACACCCTCGGCAGAAAAATTCACCGCCACGGGCGTGCCGCCCACCACCGAAAGTTTGTAATCCCCAATACGGCGAATCACGTTGTGGCGTACCAGCGGTCGCTCGGCGCCGCATTTGGCGCCGTACCATTGGTCACCCGCAAAAAAACGGCGGTTTATCTCGTTTTGGCGGTACAGTCCCTTTTCGCCGAGTCCCGTTTTGTAGCGCACACCCGCGCGGTATTCGGCAAAGATTTGTTCGGGAGTATTCCACGCTTTTTGTTCGTTCACTCTGTTCATCCTTTCTCACAACTGACTAAAATTGCCCCGCCGCAGGGCTCCCACGGCGGGGCTTTTGGATGAGATTAATACACGTAAGCGTAAATGGAATCCGCGCCGGAGTTTTTGACAATTAAATCGTAGTAGGTACGATAATCAAACTTGTACGCATCGGCGGCTTGGTTTTGGTTGGGCGCAAAGGTGCGTACCCGCTCGGTCTTTTTGACCAAGGATGCCGCTTTTTTCGGCATAACGAGCATGCCGATGCTTTTGGCGCTGTCGTCGGCAACAAAACCGCCGGCGGTTTCGTCTTCGGAAACACCGTCGTTAAAGCGGTACGCGCTCTTCATGCGGTTGTCGGCTACCGGCAACACCGCAATCCCGTTAATGGATTTGACTTTGGTGTTCAGTTCGCCTTTTTTGAAATCGGAAAGCGTAATATAACGCGCGATTTCGTCGGAAGTTTGCATGGCACTCCACACCGTGGGGTTGACAAAGCAAACGAGTTCCTCGTCAAAACCGACTTGCGATTGTACGGCGGCGCAAGCGTCGTTGAACATTTTGAAAATTTCGGTTTCGGGCGCACCGCTTACGGTGTGACCTTTGGTCACCGCCAAACCTGCCAATTTGGAAAGACAGTAAGCGTCCACTTCCGGCACCACTTTGGTGCGCACAAATTCGCCGAGTACTTGACCCGCCAAGCCGGCAATGCCGGTTTCGTCTTCGTCTTCACGGTCAAGTTGGAACGAACGCGCACGGTCCATGCTGAGCGTATACGGACGGTTGCTCACCGTCACGGTACCTTTGATAAAACCGGTGTCGCGGTCGTAGTCGCCCAGACCCGACAATTCCATTTCGGGTAACAACACGGTTTTGGCGCCCACAAATTTCGAGCGCAATACGTTGTCTGCCATAAAGCCCGTGACCGGACCTTGCACAAACAATTTGTCGAGTTCGCCGGTCAGTTTTTCACAAAATTCAATGGTGTTAATAGACATGTTTTATTCTCCTTTTTTCATTTCGCGCTAATGGCGCGCTTCGTTTGGTTTTTGCAAAACCAATTCGTTAATGCCCTACCCGCGCACGCCGCGGACCATGGCTTCCACGGCGGGGTCGGCGGGCGACGACACTTCGCCGCTGAGCGAACCTACGGACGCTGCCCCCGCCAAAGCGGCACTGGTTTTCGCTTCGCTCACTTTGCCGTTTTCGCGGTAACAATACCGCAAATAGGCAAGCAACAGCGAATCTCCCTTTTGCACCGCTTCGTCCACCACCGTTTTGGGCAACTGCTCAAAATCGGTAATGTCGGGACACCCCGCTTGCAACGCCAAAAATTCGTCTGCCAAGCGCTCTTCCACGCTGCCTTGCTCTTCGATGGTCGGCGTGTCGCACAACGCATCGACCAGTTCGCGAAGCGACGTGCCGTTTTGTTGTGCCAAATGTTTTAGTTTGTCGAGCATCGGTTCTATGGTATCGAACTTCATGCCCTTTTGTGCCAAAGCCGTGGCCTCGTCCTTTGACAGTTGGTAGTCCTGTTTGTTGAACTTGACCGGCAAACAAAATGTCCCCTCCTGCAAGTGCGGCTCTTCGCACTCATTCGGTACGACGTCTGTTTGCTGCGGCTCGTTATGTTCAGACGGTGTGGTTGCCGCCGTGAGCATCGTTTCATCCATTGTGTTGTTCCTCCTGTTCGTTTCCGTCATAGGTTAAGAAATTCAGCGTTTCGCGCCACAGTTGTTCGTTTTTGTCGTCGGCGCGTTTTTGAGGTTTTTCCGTTTTTGGCGATTGTGCGACGCGGCGCAACAACAGCACCGTCACAATCCCCAACACGTATCCGATAATCGCTTGCATACCGTTTCCCCTTTCTTATTTCGCTATGTCTGTGCACGTATTTCGGTTTTACACAAAGGCAATCCCTCCGACACGGTTTGCGCCGTGCCACCTCCCTTTTCACTCTTCACTTTTCACTCTTCACTGCGGCAACGCAGTTGCCGCTACTCATCCCATGTTGAACGTAAATCGTGCGCCAACAACTGCCCTGCGCTTTGCCGCCGCGGCGCAGCGGGGGGCGCGGGGCGAAAATGCGTGATATCCTCCATGGCATACCGCAAAGCGTCCATCAAATGGTTGTTTTGGTCGCGCGGGCGGTTGATAACCCCTCCTGAATCCTTGTCCCACGCATAG
Source organism: Acutalibacteraceae bacterium (assembly GCA_045578425.1). GTDB lineage: Bacteria > Bacillota > Clostridia > Oscillospirales > Acutalibacteraceae > RGIG3009. Next base: position 10,795 of record JAZNKF010000024.1, on the reverse strand, counting down.
GCGGAAAGTTCTGCCATCGTGTGTCGGCAGGTGGGGTGAATTATCATTTTGTATTCCTGCAACCGCGCAATCCCATGCAGCAACGACCCCGCGCCCTTGCCCGCGGGCGTGATGCGGTAAATCCCTTCGCGGCGCAACTCCTCGTTGGATTTGGGTTCGGCACTGTCGGCGCGAATACGCTCACCCGCATACCCCTTTTCGCGTATTTTTTTCGCAATATCACGGTTTAACAATCCCGTCTTTTGGAACTCGTCAAACACGTACAGCACGCGGTCAAGGGGGTTGACCGCCGCCGCAATAAAGGCGGTGGGGTCGTTGGTGTAACCGTAGTCCAAGCCATACACCCGCCGATATTTCCATTCTTCGGGCAGGCGGTCGATATCAAACGACTGCACACACCAATTATCATAAATCAATCCCTCGGCAACTCCCCATTCGCCGCGCCCCGCCACGGCATACCGCCGCGGATTATCGCGCGCCATGCGCTCAAAAACTTGGCGGTCGGCATCGTCCAAAAATTCGTTGCAACGGTAATCGGTGGTAAACACCGCGGCATTGTCCGGTGTGTTATCAAAAAACCGCTTTTTCAGCCAATGCGTATCGCTCCACGGATTAAACGTCAGCGTGGTTTGTTTAAAAAGCGGCGGCGGCACTTCGCCGCGCGGGACGGATAAGTCAAAGGTGTCAAATTCTTCTTCGCTTACCATTTCGAACGCTTCTTCCACCCACACCCAACACAAATAACCGCGTGTCACGGTGGTAGAGGCTATTTTATACACGTTGTCAAACCCGCGAAACAGAATTTTCTGTCCGGTCGGCAAAAAGGTGAGTTCCATGGGGCTGGTGGTGGCTTTCCACAAATGCGAAACCCCCAACCGTTCGGCCGCCCATCGCAACTGTGCAAAGGTGCTGCTGCGGTGCGTGTCCATGACTTGACGAATCACCAACAAATTCGCATCGGGATATTGCATGAGTCGAACCAAAAAATTGAGCGCCGTGGTGGTGGATTTTTTGGAAGCCTTGCCCCCTTTTAACACGCGGTAACGTTTTCGGCAGTTCCAAAACGCGCCGTAACCGCCGCCCACCACCGCCGCAAGGTCAATGGTGTTTGTCAAATTTTCTCCTCCCCCACAAACTGCACACTCACACCGCTCGGCAGTTCGCACCGTTCGCCTTTGTCGGCAAAATGCGCGCGGTTGCGCAGATAAAACATCCACAGGGGATGGCTTTTCGGGTCAGCAGCCAGCGCGTGCGCAATCACCGAAGCGGTGCACTCCTGCAACGCGGCGGTCAATAGCGCCGCCACACTCCCCCGTCCGTCGGCATATTCCGTAAGCGTTTCATACGAAATCCCCAGCGCCGCCGCCAATGCATCGGCATGGAACGGTCCTCCCGCTGCTTCGCACTGCGCACGGCATTGTGTGATGGTATCGGTTATCTGTGCCAAACTGCCCAGTTGTTTCAACGGCGGTCACCCCTTTCGTTTTCGGTGAACGCAGTATAGCACAAGGGGGCTAGTCACCTTCAAGACACCTGCGAAACATTTTTTTGGTTTCTTTTTTGCGCGTCTGAACACAGCCGTTCCAACGCTTTGTTATGTTCGCGCAGAATATATTGTTTGGAGTTCCCTATCCGCACTATCAGGTCACTCCATGTTAACCCCTGCACATACCTAAGGCGCATAATGCGCCGCTGAAAGTCGGTGAGCAACGTGTGCTGTATCCGTGAAAAATTACGGAGTTGCGCCGCCGCCAAGGCTTTGCGCACTGCCATGCGCTCGGTGTGTAAATCGTGCAGCAGGTGCATATCCACCTCTTCTAACCCGCTAAATTCTTCTTCCAAAGCCAGAATATCCTGCCATTCTTCGTCCATTGCCCGCAGTTCCCGCCGCAACGCCACCACCTTTTGTAATTCTGTTTTAATCTTTTCTGCACCCACACTCAATGCCATATTGTTCCTCCTTTTCACATTCCGCGCACACCGCTATGCCCCACACATATAACGGCGTACCACACACTTCACAAAAACCGCACACTTGCTCATCGTTTGCGGCATCATAAGCCGGACACGACGGCTCACAATGCACTTTACCGCACACTATGCACATTTTTTGTTTTCTTCTCTCCCCCTTTTTCCACCGTTTGTGGAAAACTTGCCCCTTTTTGCACCCCAAACTTGCAGATTCGGATTTTGGATAAGGATACGGATTAGGATACGGATTGGGATACGGATTTACGCCGACAACTTGCCGCAACTTGTCGTCAAGGTAACCTTACAGTCCCTGCGTACCGTCGTATTCCTCGTCGTAAAAGGCGATGGGCGGTTCCGGATATTTGGCGCGACGCGTGCGCACCCGTTGATGCCGCCGCCAATGCACAATCTGCAAATAGGGCCGGTCGTTCACCTCGTAAAATTCCAGCATTCCCGCCGCCGAAAGCGCACGCATGGCATCTGCCACCTCGTCGGAATCAATATCCTCACGCAACGGGAATAATTTTGCCCGCAAAAACGGCGGACGTGCATCACACCGCCCAAAATCGTCGCACTGCACAAGCAATCGATAAAAACACACCTCCTCAAACCACGTAAGCCCTTCCACCGACGGGCTGTAACAAATGGATTCTTTTAAAATACGATTGGGCATTTGTCCTCCCCTTTCTACTTTAAGTAGAGTTTTAGGCGATAAAAGAAACCAAAGGGTAACTTTGCGGTAGTCACCCTTAGGTTACCCCTATTATATCCTACTTTTGGTAGAATGTCAAGAGGGAAAAGTAGATTTCCAATGAAAAACTTGCATTTTTTCTACTTTACGTATATAATAGTAGAGAGAGTCAAAAAATCGAACTTAAAAAAAGGGGGCAACCACCGTGTCCATTGCCAAAAACATTCGCCGCTTGCGCGAAATGCACGGTCTGACTCAACAAGAACTCGGCGCCATTGCGGGCGTTTCGGACAAAGCGGTATCCACCTGGGAAAACGGCACCAAAAGCCCGCGCATGGGGGCAGTTACGCGCCTGGCGGAGCATTTTGGTATTCCCAAAAGCGAAATTTTGGACGATACCGTGGCACCAAAAGCTGACAAACAGTTTGCGCAAACGCTGGACCGCCTTTGCAACGCGTGGGAAAAAACACCCGAACGCATTGAACGGGAATTATCTCTTAGCGGCGGCAGGCTTTCGCAACTGCGGCGGGGGGAATCACAACCCACCGAGCAGGAACTCGATTTGTTTGCCGGGTATTTTCACACCCCGCGTGCGGTGTTGCGCGACGGCGGGGCTGTGGTTTTTGACAAACCCAATGTCACCCCCGTTCCCGTCACGCTGCACGATGCGCGCCGCATTCCCGTGCTGGGGCGCGTGCCCGCAGGTGTCCCGATTGAAGCGATTACCGACGTGGTGGAAGAAATTGAACTCTCCGACCGTCTTTCCACCGACGGGTACGATTATTTTGGGTTGCTGGTCATGGGCGACAGCATGGTTCCCGAATACCGCGACGGCGACGTGGTGATTTTGCGGGTGCAACCCACCGCCGAAACGGGCGACGACGTGGTGGCGTATATCGGCAACACCGATGCCACGCTCAAACGACTTACCGTAACGGAAAACGGCATTCAACTGCGCCCACTCAATCCCGATTACGCCGTGCGCAGTTTTTCCAACACCGAGGTGCAAGCCCTGCCCGTCACCATTGCGGGTGTGGTGGTGGAACAACGCCGTATACGGAGGCGCTGAATGCAAACGGTTTTGTGCTATTTGGAAAAAGATGAGCAGTATTTGATGCTGTACCGCAACAAGAAAAAGGACGATATTAACGCCGGCAAATGGATTGGTGTCGGCGGCAAGATAGAGCCTGGCGAAACACCCGAACAAGCCCTTTTGCGCGAAGTACGGGAAGAAACGGGGCTTACGCTCAAAACCTACCGCTTTCGCGGGGTGGTGGAGTTTCGGTCGGATATCGCCCAGCCCGAAAGCATGTACCTGTTCACCGCCACTCGGTGGGACGGCACACTGACAAGCTGTGACGAGGGTGAATTGCGCTGGATACCCAAACGTGAGTTACACCGCTACCCGCTTTGGGAGGGCGATACCCTGTTTTTGGAAAAACTAACCAAAGACTCTCCCCCGTTTCGGTTGCTGCTGCAATATAGGGGCGACACGTTGGTTTCACACGAGTTTTCAACCTATTAACAAAGCGGACGGTCATAGACTGTCTTTGGAAGTGATGATATATGCTCAACAAACTATACACCGCCCGCGGTGAATCACTTGTCGGCACCCCGTGGGAAAAATATCCCCGCCCCCAACTGCGCCGAAACAGTTATCTTACCCTAAACGGCACGTGGGAACTCACCGTAGCGGGAGAACCAACGCCCCTTAAAATACAAGTCCCCTTTTGTCCCGAAAGTTTGCTTTCGGGGGTGAATCGGCATTTCCCCGAGGGCAGCACGCTTTGCTACCGCCGCCATTTTCGGTTGCCGCAAGGCTTTAACAAAGGTAAAGTCCTGTTGCACGTCGGCGCCGCCGACCAGGTAGCAGAGGTTTTTTTGAACCACCAATCTGTCGGCCGACACGAGGGCGGTTACACCGCCTTTACGCTGGATATCACCGACGCGCTGGCCGAGGAAAACGTGTTGGAAATCCGTTGCACCGACAACCTGCACGACCGTTCCCTGCCCTACGGCAAGCAAACGCTGCGGCGTGGCGGCATGTGGTATACCCCTGTTTCGGGAATCTGGCAAAGCGTGTGGCTCGAAAGTGTGCCGACGCGCTATATAAAAGATTTAGTAATCGAAAACCGCGGCTACGGCGTGCATATTACCATTCATCCCGCCTTAAACGGCACGGTACAAGTGGAAGGGTTGGGCGAGTATCCGTTGCAAAACGGCAAAGCGGTCATCGAACCCGAAAACCCGCATTTGTGGAGTCCCGAAGACCCCTATCTGTATTCTTTTTGTCTCACGGCAGAAGAGGATACCATAGACTCTTATTTTGCCATTCGCACCATCGAAACCAAGGTGATAAACGGTATCCCGCGCCTTTGTCTGAACGGCAAGCCCTATTTTTTCCACGGTTTGTTGGACCAAGGGTATTGGCCCGACGGATTGTATACCCCCGCCGCCCCCGAATGTTATGCCGACGATATCGTGGCTATGAAAAAACTGGGCTTTAACACCCTGCGCAAACACATCAAGGTGGAAGCCGAAGAATTTTACTACCAATGCGACAAGTTGGGCATGATTGTTTTTCAAGATATGGTGAACAACGGTGACTACCGCTTTCTTCGCGATACCGCCATTCCCACCGTGCGCATCCAAAAATGCCCCGACAAACACAAACACAAAGACCCCCAAACCCGCGCACGGTTTTTGCAAGGCATGGAACAAACCGTGACGCAACTGAAAAACCACCCTTGCATTGTGTATTGGACCGTGTTTAACGAGGGGTGGGGGCAGTTTGACAGCGATACCGTATATCAAAAACTGCGCGCGTTAGACGACACACGCATCATTGATACCACTTCCGGTTGGTTTCGGCGCCGGTGCAGCGACGTGGAAAGTCTGCACATCTATTTTGGACCGTGGAATCAAATTCGCCCCGCCAAAAAGCCACTGGTGCTCAGCGAATTTGGCGGCTACACTTTGGCGATAGCGGGGCATCTTTTTAACCCCGATAACGCCTACGGTTACAAAGCCTGCAAAAACCAAGCGGAATTCCAAAGCAAACTGTTGGCTTTGTACCAAAACAAGGTGCTGCCGTCTATCCGAAAAGGGCTTTGCGGTGCCATTTGCACCCAAGTCAGCGACGTAGAAGACGAAATCAACGGCTTTTTAACCTACGACCGCAAACTCTGCAAAGCCGACCAAAACGCCATGACCGCCTTGGCATCACAACTGCAAGAACAACTAAAAAAAGATTGCTAAATAACATAAAAAAGCGGAGTGGATTCTTTCCACTCCGCTTTTTATTTGTCTTTTAACACTTTTTCAAAATCACTACACGACCAAGGTCGTCTATACGCCTAACTATACCTGTTGCTTTCATATATTTCTACTCCTTTTCTCTACTCTAAAATGTGCCAAAAACCCAGTATTTATGCGGGTTTTCTGGATTTTTGCTTATGCTGAAATTTCTCCTCGCCTCAGCCCAAAAAGGTTCAAAAACGCCCCAAAATGCGTTTGTGTATACTCGACAGGAGGCCGAAAAACACCCCAGAGGACTTAGGACGAGTCGTTGTTTTTTTGTTCTTTGTTAGTATCACACTTTTTGTAGAAATTATGAGTAGAATTTCCAATTGTTTTAAATTTTCATAAAGAAAAGGCACCTCAAACTATGCCCTTAGTTACTACAATAGTATTCGCCTACAAACAAAAAACGAACCTACGCTTTCTTTTCGGAAAGGATAGGTTCATCTTTTTTAATTCTTCGACTTTGATTAGATGCTTGATTGACACATTTATAGTATTAATGAACAACATCACAGTAAATGATTATGTATTCAAAAGCATACACATTCTTAACAAACAGCGTTAAGGACGCATCCTTGCGTTGCAGGGTGGATTGGTCTGCGTTTTTCTCATAGCGAATATCGGTTACTGTGTATGAGAAACGATTACCTTCCATATCTGTGAAGAAAACGCTATCTCCTACGGAAATATCACGGTAAAAGTCATACTGACCTTTTTGGGATGTGCCGCCAATCTGCATAGTTTGATCATAAACGCTTCCACTAAAACGGCAAGGGCATTTTGAGGGGTTTCCCCATTCAGCGCAAACCGGAAGAACCGACTCAAATCGTGGGAGTTTCAATATTCCCACAAAGTCTATTTCGTCAATGGACAGGGTTGACATCGTATTATCTCTGCGTTCCTCCGGAACGGCACCTTGCGGTTCGGGGATTAACTCACGTATTACGTTTACGTATTCCTTTGCTTTTTGCTCAGACGTATGAATATTCCATTGCCACGCAAATAAGAGTGCTATTGCAGCCGCAAGTAAGCACACGCCGATAATTATTAGAATTTTTCTTATAACATCATTCTTTCGGCTCATCATACGCGATTTCTCTTCCTCGTGATTCCTAAGATAATAAGCATACTGCCGGAAACGATCATCAGAATAACCCAAAGCATAATATTCGAGGTATCACCTGTCTGTGGTGAATCGGGATTATCGGGAACATCCCGATTTAATGTATTAGTTAGCACAAATGAAGTTTCCCGTTCCTCGATGGTCATGGTGTATCCCGTCGGAATATTACGCTCGACAACTTTCCAATCCGAGCCATCATCTTTTGCAGACCAAGTATATGTCCAGTGGTTATTTTCTGAAAGTGTTGCCGTTTGATAGCTTGTGCCGTTGCGGAATATCTCGATTTCTATCGTTGTAGGACGAGCTGAACTTCCGCCGTCACCCTTCCAAAGCTTTAATACCTTGAGTTCTATTTCCTCATCATCTCGGCTTGGGGGAATAATCTCGGATTTAGAGGTAACGTCAACCTGATACTGCCATAAACCATCTGCACCCAAACCGGGCAAGGCGATTAAAGCAGAATCAAATACATAGGTTGTTTCATCTTGAATTATACGCTCTGTAATTGCTAAATAAAGCCCCGGCTTTAATGCATCAAAAGATGCTTTACCTTCAAAGTCTGTTTTTGCATTAAAACCTGCCGTGATATCGTTAACAAGTATATATGTTTCTAAGGTTGATCGAATAACATTCCATTCACCGACTGTCTGTATCCCATTAAGGATCAGATTGGATTTTTCAAAGGACGACGTAAGTGTATATTGATAATCCGCAGAAACATCGGCAATTTTATATAGTTTTACGGGCAACTCCGAAAAAGCAATACCACCGCTACAATAGGAGACCGTCAAAGAACAGTTTTCATTTGTAGATATAGGTTCCTTTGCATCTGCTGTTGATGCCGCCTGCACTTGGCACGGTATTAGATATAGGCAAATGCAAAGTAGAAAAGCGATTATCCCCATTCTTCTTTTAGCCATTCTTCTTCCTCCTTTGAGATGAGGGGTTTGCTTCCCTTATCTCGATATTTTATCATCAAAACAACCAATAGAATTAGTAAAATCGGTGCTGCTACAACGGGAGTTGCCACAAGGGAATCAATTCGATAAGCATTAGACGTAACATGCAGCACAGGTGCCGCATTTTCAATACGTGTTCCTCGGACAAGTAATCTATGAGAATTGATGCCGTAGGGGGTACAGGTGAGCAACGTGCACAAATCTTCACCGGCAACAATTTGAACATCGTTTGTTTCATTTGGAAGAACAACTTTGATTTGATCCACCTGATAGGTAACGGTTCGGTTTAGAACCGTAATGGTAAATGTGTCGCCAACTTCCATTTTATCAAGCTCGGTAAAAAGTTTAGCGTGCGGAAGCCCGCGATGTGCGGATAGAACACAATGGGTACTTTCGCCTCCTATTGGGAGAGATGTACCCTCTAAATGTCCACAAGCCACATTCAAAACTTCGGCAGAAATTCCGTGGTATAACGGTAGTTCTACGCCGAGTTTTGGAATAGATACATATCCCATAATGCCTGTTCCACTTAGATTAAGAATGTCATTATATCCTTTAAGCCGATGATAATCGGTCAAAGGAAAATTCAATTGATTAAGTTTAGCGTTATAGTTTTCAGCTTCTTCAAAAAAAGCATCATAATCTTCCGGCTGCAAAGAATCTAAAATTTCTCTGTAATTTTCAACCGCCTTAGTTTGTGTTTTGGAATTCCAATACTGACTTACTGACGGATAAAGCAGCCCACAGACGCCTATGAATAGCATCAGAACCAATAGAATTCCTATTTTGTTTTTCTTCATAAGTATCTGTCCACCGCCTTAAGTTAAAGTAGCGGCGGATGGCGGAAAACCATCCGCCGCTGTTTCTCAAAGTAAAATAACTCTAAAAATACAATTTTAAATATTAGTCTTCGTAAACAGACATCTTCTTACGAGTAATCATAAATACGCCAGCTAAGATCACGAGCATCGCGCCACCGAAGATGAGCCACATTGTGCCCATAGCACCGGTTTCAGGAAGAATTGTACCGGTATTGTTAACGATATCCTTAGTGATTGCACCAGTATCAACAACACCTGTGCCCATTACACCGCCATCCAAAGAAATGAGGGTGGGTTCTCCGGCATTCTCGCTATGTACAGCAGAAATGGAGAAAACAATGTCAGACATTTTGTTGTAACCTTCGGGAACGGTGGACTCTACCAGTTTATAGTCGCCATCATCAATACCCATCCAGTTAAAGGTGGTCATATCTGCCCCTTTAAGTTCAGTGCCAATAATATTGTAGTCGCCGTTAACATCTTTCTTGTACAGAGTAAATCCTGCGCCCTTCAACGCGTGGCCGTGAGAATCGGTCTTGTTGATGATCAATTGATAGGTGAAAACAGTAACCTTATCTTCTCCGGTTTTACCGGTAGAAGTAGTGTCGTAAGGGTTGTTAGAGAACTCAAGAAATACTTTGTTGGGGTTGCCGGCTGCGCCGATAATTGCATCGGTATCAAGTGTTGCTGCATAGTAAACCACGAATGCGGTATCTTTAGTCACACCGGTAATAGCCAACACGTTATCACAGCTAACCTCAAAAGTACAACCATCGGTTGCAGAGGTGTTTACAACAAAGTTTGAGGTGACATCTGCGCCGTCATTCATATCGGTATCTACGTCTGCCTTATGCTTGGTTTCATACATATAAACCTTTACGGTTCCTGCATCAAATGTTAAGCCGTCAGAAAGAGTATCGTGGAATACCATTTTGTAAGACTCATAGTACTGGGCATTGCTGGGAAGAGTGCCGGTCAATTTAAAAGGAACAACGTCGCCAAAATCATGGTCGGCAGAATCGTGCCAAGGATTATCAAAAATGCTGTCGTCCTCGCTGTCCTCAATATCTTTTACTTTCTTTTCAACGGTAGGAAGACCGGTCTTGGGATTGATCTCGAGAGCATCCTGACCTTTGGTGTCCACCATAACCAAGGAATTTGCTTCGTTGCTGTCCAAATCGGTTACGTCGGCAATGATCCAGTAACCCTGATCGATGTTATCGTTGCCGGTCATATTGGGTTTCTCAGCAGAAATGCCTGCCGCCTTAATTGCACGGTAGAGGCGGTCTGCCACTTGACGCATGGTGTGATAAACGTCACCATTATCACTGGTCTGATTAGAGAGATACTTCAAAATCTGCTCATCGGTAATCAATGTTGCAGTAGCAGGTTTTATGCCGCCTTCCCAGAGATAATTTCCACCGTTATCAAAAACTTCATTTTGTAAAATCCCACGATACGCTGCGTTCACGGTATAAGCGTAGTTGTAGCAATCGGACGAATGATTTACATTGTCACAAGTGTCGGGATGATGCTCGTCGGTCTTTAAACTTGTGGTCAAGTCAAGAAGTTTATAGCCAGCATACTGTCTGTTGCCATCATCATTGATTGTAAGCGTTGTGTTTTCTGCTGCAAATGCGGTGGTGCTCATAGCCAAAATCATAGCCAGCACCATAAGAATAGATAAAAACTTTTTCATAATTTTGGGTCCTTTCTAAAATAAAATTTTATTTTTTTGATTCATCTCCGGCGCGTTTTCCGCCGAGACAAGGGAAGCTATCCTACGCCCCTCCTTTCTCGCTTGCGCCTTCGAATGAATCTATATACAAGCGGTGTGACGATAAACAGCACACTCACAAGTATCAAGGGATAAACACCGGGACCGCCGGTTGCGGGCAGATCGTAATCCATTAATTGGTTTGTCGCA
>JAZNKF010000023.1:0-80021 GCA_045578425.1 Acutalibacteraceae bacterium | reverse complement strand
AGGCATTTGTGGCGACCCGGAACGGGCTCGAACCGTCGACCTCTAGCGTGACAGGCTAGCGTTCTAACCAGCTGAACTACCGGGCCACAAAATGGTGGAAACAACAGGGCTCGAACCTGTGACCCCCTGCTTGTAAGGCAGGTGCTCTACCAGCTGAGCTATGCTTCCAAAGGAATCGCGGTCACTCGCGACGTTGTCTATAATACTACATACCAATCAAAATGTCAACTGTTTTTTTACTTTTTTAAAAATTATTTTTTTGTTTTGCGATTGCGGATAATTTCTTCCAAATCATCAGCTGTAAAGGTGAAAACCTTATCACAAAAACTACACGTAGTTTTTACCATACCCGTTTCATCCGGCAAGGAGCGCAGTTCGTCCACCGGCATGGTGGTAAATGCGCTTACTACACGTTCTTTTGAGCAAGGACAGTGATACTCAGGTTCATAGGTATCTATGACATTATATTCAAAACCTGCCAAAGCGTGCGCAACAATATCTTCGGGAGTTTTGCCCTCGGACAGCATGGCGGTCATAGCGGGTAAAGTGGCAATATTTTTTTCCAAGCGGTCAATGACATCTTCGGGACAAAACGGCAACAATTGGATAAGTAAGCCGCCTGCGGCGCGCACCGTTAAATCCGGATTTACCAGCACACCAAGCGCGCACACGGTGGGAATTTGCTCGCTGACTGCGTAATACGAGGTAATATCCTCGGCGAGTTCACCGGTTACTAACGGTGTGCAGCCGACATACGGTTCAGGGGCACCCGTATCGCGCAGTACGTACAAAAGACCTTCGGTACCAACGGCACCGCTGACATCCAGTTTTCCGTTTTCTTTTAACGGAATTTCTACCACAGGATTAGTGGCATAACCGCGAACGTTTCCCCTACCATCGGACACAGTAATCAGTTGACCGGTTGGTCCGTTACCGTTGACTTTGAGAGTGACAGAATCTTCTGTATTTTTGAGCATGATTCCCATCATGGACGCGGCGGTTAACAAACGACCCAAAGCGGCGGTAACCACCGCAGACGTTTGATGAATTTGTTCGGCTTTTGCCACGATATCCGTGGCATCTATTGCCAATGCCATCACTGTGGCATCGGCGGTTAGGCACCGTATGGCTTTACTCATAACTGAAAGGACCTCTATTCTCCGTTTTTTGCTTGTTCGACGGTACGATTATTCCGTGCAACAAAAACCAGCCGTTCACAGTTGGGAGACGGTTCTTCCAACGTCATGTCGGCATATACCGCCACACAGTCCCACCCTGTTTTTTGAAGCAACTGACACAACGTTTGCTTAGAATAGGCGCGTTCTCGCACTGTATCGCAAAAGCGAGTGTAGGAACCGTCCTCCTCTTCGGCAAAAAAATCCAACAACATTTCTACTTCGTTTGTACTTTGAATCAAGCGGTTGCGCCACACGCACAACACGTCGGATTCTTCGGCAACAAACACTTGGTTTGCCAAAACGTGACGGTGTTTATAAATTGTATTAACATCAAAAATGAACAAACCACCCGGTTGAACAAACAAGCGAACACGTTCAAAAAAGTGTAGCACGTCCCTCGTTTTACATAAATGATTGACACTGTCCATGGTACAGACAGCGCCATCCACCGTTCCGTATAAATCGAGCTTTCGCATATCTTGTTGCAACAACAAAACACGACCCGAAAGTTTTTCACCGGCTTTTGCCAGCATATCGGCAGAGCCGTCCACACCGATGGGGTCAACACCCAAACGTAAAAATTCTTGACACAAACTGCCCGAACCACATGCAACATCCAATACCGTTTGAGGACGAGTGCCGTGGCGTTCAAACAAGGAAAGCAAGTATTCGGCACGGGACGGATAATCCACATCCGTCATCAAGCGGTCATAAAACTCCGAGAAGGCTTGATATCCACTCACGAATCTGACTCCTTTTTTGCCTCCAAACGTTCAAAAACCATCGCATAGGCATCGCAGCCATATTGCAAGGCGCGATTAACACGGCTGATAGTAGCAGTAGAAGCGCCGGTTTGCTTGACAATATCGGTATATACTTCTTTTTTGTTGAGCATACGTGCCACTGCCATGCGCTGTGCCATGGCCTTCAATTCCGAAATGGTACACAAATCCTCAAAAAAACGATAACATTCTTCGCGATCTTTGAGTTGCAACACGGCATCGCACAAAAAATCGATGTCTTTATCTTGAATTTTTGTGTTCATGATTCGTTCTCTCCTACTTATCACTTTTTTACATTGTAGCACAATAAAGTGTAAAAGTAAAGACTAATTTTGAAGCATTTCTTTTGCCGCTTGCAAATTGGCAGGAGTTACGGTACCACCGATAATTCGTGCGAGTTCCTGTTCGCGTTCTTGTTCCGATAAGGGTGTCACTTGCGTATACGTACGACCGTCTTTTACGGATTTATTAATCAAAAAATGTTGTTCGGCACGTGCGGCAATTTGTGCCAAGTGCGTGACACAAAGTACTTGACGGCGGCGCGTGGCAGTATTACTTTCGGCGGTTTGACGCAAACGTATACCGACTTTTTGCGCAGCCTTACCGCTGATACCGGTGTCTATTTCATCAAAAATGAGTGTATCTATCTTGTCAGCGTCTGCCAACACCGATTTGATGGCTAACATAATGCGCGAAAGTTCACCGCCCGAAGCAATGCGTATGATAGGTTTTGCAGGTTCACCGATATTAGCAGACATGAGAAATTCCACCGTATCGGCGCCCGTTGCTGACAGCGGTGCCGCGTGGCAGTCAATTTGTAAAGAAACGTTTGGCATATCTAAAAATGTCAACTGTGAGCCGACCGCTTCTGAGAAAAGAAGTGCTGTTTCGCGGCGTTTTGCAGTGAGAATTTCGGCTTCTTTGCAAGTGATGGCATGTAGTTTTTGTTCTTGTTCTGTCAAGCGCTGAATATGTTCATCGGACAGTTCGATTTGTTGCAATTGCTCTCGTGCTGTTTCGGCAAAAGACAATACTTCTTCTGCCGTAGAACCGTATTTTGAAAACAAGCGCCGTAAAACCTCGAAGCGGTTTTCCACTTCATCCGCTTCGCGTGGGTCAAATTCCAGCAAAGACGCAATTTCTTTGACTTCATCTGCGGCGGCTTGAAACTCATACAAAGCGTTTTGCAGTTGTTCCGAAACAGTGGCGGCTTGTTCCATGTACCGTGCGGCACTGCTCACTGAGGATACGGCTTGTTCCCCCAGCGACAAAGCCCCCTCTGTGCCATCGTTGCCGAACAGCAATGATTTAGCTTCGGTTAGGCGGGAAGCAATTTTTTCGGCATGGCGATACATGGTTCGCCGTGATGCAATTTCTTCCTCTTCTCCTACGGTAAGATTGGCGGCTTCGATTTCTTCGATTTGATAGCGCAACAAATCTATGCGGCGGGCCTTTTCGGCTTCGTCAATATCGACTTGTTGCAGTTCGCGACAGACTTGGCGCCAAGCGTGGAATGCCTCTTCATATATACGGCGTTGTTCTTCTAAATTGCCAAAGCGGTCCAGATAGGTCAAATGCGTTTCGGGAGAAAGGAGCGCTTGGTTTTCATGCTGGCCGTGTAAATCAACCAGTAATTTGCCAATTTCCCGCAACAAAGCCGCCGTAGAAGGGCGACCGTTTACAGTACAAGATCCTTTTCCCTCGGCAGAAATGGTACGACCAATGAGCAAATTACCGTCTTCGTCCGGTGGATAGCCAAGGTTTTTAAGCTGTTCTACCGTCCAATCAGAGAGTTCGGTAAATAGTGCGGTTACGTGAGCCGTATCGCTTCCCGTGCGCACCAAGTCACGCCGTGTTCGTTCTCCCAACACAGCGTTAATGGCATCAATAACGATGGATTTACCGGCACCGGTTTCGCCGGTTAATGCTGTAAATCCTGTACGAAATTGAATATCTGCCCGTTCAATGACGGCAATGTTTTCAATGTGTAAACATTCCAGCACAGTTTATTCTCCTTGACGTTGCAATTTTTTTAATTCTTCCACCAAGCCAACAGCATCTTCACTGTTTTTCGTAATACAAATGAACGTATCATCCCCACCAAGGGTACCGACAACCGAAGGAAAATGCAAAGAATCCATAGCAGCACACGCGGCTTGTGCCATACCGGGCAAGCATTTGACAACTACCAGATTGCAAGCAAAGTCAATGCTTCGTACCGCTTCTTGGAAAATAGAGTGAAAACGACCGGAAGGACGTTCGCTATCGGTGTTAACAGTCGCGTAGCGATAGGAGCCGTTGTTATCCAACGTTTTTATCAAGCGTAATTCTTTGATATCGCGAGAAACGGTGGCTTGTGTGACTGCAAAACCGTTTTCTTCCAATGCTGCCAACAAATCGTCTTGCGTTTCGATGACTTGGCTTTGGATGATTTCTAAAATTTTGGATTGGCGTTTAATTTTCATGACGTTAATCCTTTCTGTGCATGAGTTTTTCATGCAACACTTCGTAAAACGGTTTGTGTATCAAGCGAATTAAAGAGGCCTGTGTTTTTGAACGCGCCACGTGTACACTTTCGCCTACCTTGATTTCAATCGCTTCTTCCCCATCTACTGTCAAGAAAACAGGCGTATCGGTTATGGGAGTTAAAGAAAGCGCCGAGTCCGCATTGAACAAATAAGGACGTGTATACAGCGAATGAGGGCAAATTGGTGTTAATAACAGGCAATGCAACGATGGTTCAATTACCGGACCGCCTGCTGCCAACGAATATGCCGTGGAACCGGTCGGTGTAGCGACTATGACACCATCGGCTTTGTAAAGTGAAACGCGTTCACCACGATTGGCAACTTCCACTTCGACCATGCGCGACAATGCGCCACGAGAAACCACCGCTTCATTTAAAGCATGGAGCGTGCGGTCGCCAACCGTTACATCCAATAACATACGTTGTTCCAGCGTGTATTCACCGCTAATCAAACGAGAAAGTGCCGCCAATTCACCCGATTCCAAACCGGCAGTAAAACCCAAACGGCCGCTGTTTATACCCAAGACCGGCACGCCAAAAGTGGCTGCCCGTTTTGCACAATGAATAATCGTCCCGTCACCACCCAGCGCCACGGCAACGTCACATCGGCGTAAACAATCATCCAAATCTTTTGGTGGGAAGGATTTATCTTGCGGTACCAAAACCGTAACCGACAATTCTTCCAAAGCATGGCAAACTTTTTCGGCAACAGCGACACCGTCTATGGTATTAAAATTAGGAATCACCGTAATCTTCATACGTACACCCCCTATTTAAGTTCTGAAAAAGCAGTATCCACTAACAAGCGGACATTCGGTAGTATACTACCACTATCGTTGTTTTGTAATATGGCAAGATATTCAATATTACCATCGCGACGTCCGACTCCACCAACAATAGGAGACGCTGTCAAGGCGCGTAAAGAAAGTCCCAGTTTTATAAAGCTATCACACTGTTCACGCAAAACACGATAATGTTCACGGCGGTCATGCACCACACCGTTTTTGCCCACGGCTGCTTTCCCCGCTTCAAACTGCGGTTTTATGAGCAGAACAAGCCAACCGTTTGGTTTAACATACGGTAATATAGAAGGCAATACCGTGCACAGAGAAATAAAAGAAACGTCTACCGAAACCATATCGATGGATTGTTCGGGAATGATGGTTTTTAAGTAAACGGTATCACGAATATCAGTGCCTTCCAAATTAACAACCCGTTCATCGGACAACAACGAGGGATGTAATTGCCCGTGACCGACATCCACAGCGTATACTTTTGCAGCACCGTGCTGCAAAAGACATTGCGTAAACCCACCGGTAGAAGCGCCAACGTCCATTGCGACAAACGCAGTCGGTAACGGCGGCAAAAAAGAAAATGCATGCTGTAATTTGAACCCGCCTCTGCCGACAAAAGATAAAATTTCCGTTGTGCACTCCACAAGATCTGTGAAAGACACGGTTTGTGACGGCTTATATGCCGTCACTCCATTTACAGTCACTGAGCCAAGGCGAATCAACTCTTTGGCTTTATCACGTCCGGTAGCATAGCCTTTTTGAACAACAACGGCATCTAAACGTTGCTCATTTGACATGTTTTGGCTCCTCTGTTTTATGCAATGTTTTTACCATGCTGTTTACATCCAAACCAAAATGGTGCAAGCCCTCTTCCACAGAACAAGCGGGAACAATGGCATCGATAGCATACGCTTCATACGTACCGCGGAATTTGCGTTCCATCAGCTGTGCGCCTAATTGACACGCAACACCGCCTTTGTAAGAACCTTCCTCGAAAAACACAACACGTTGATATTGCGCTATCAACTTAAAGATTTCCGAAGGCAAAGGATGGATTCGGTTTAGTTTTAAAACCGACAACGGTACATCTTCTTGCAATTTACGCACAGCTTGTAAGACATTGGAAAAAAGGCGTCCATACGTAATCACCAAGGTACGAGCGTGCGGGTTGCGGAAATGTGTGAACGGTTTTTTGGTCGGTTTATAGCCTAACAGCCCCGAAAATTCGCCGCCTTTGGGATAACGTACGGCTACGATACCATCCGTTTCATATATAGCTTGTTTGAAATGAAGTTTTAGTTCTTCAAACGTGGAGGGTGCAAAAATGGTAGTGTGCGGTATGGTAGATAGAAACGGCACATCAAATATGCCTTGATGTGTTTCGCCGTCATCCGGCACCAAGCCGGCGCGGTCAACTGCCAATACGATATGGTTGTTCATAATAGATGTATCGTTGAGCAATTGGTCATACGACCGTTGCAAGAAAGTAGAATAGACGGCAAAAACAGGCAGCAAACCTTTGGTTGCCATACCGGAGGCAAAAGTGACCGCATGTTCCTCCGCAATGCCAACATCAAAAAAGCGTGTGGAGTATTCCTTGGCAAAGGTTTTAAGACCTGTGCCGTCGGTCATGGCAGCGGTTACTACGCAAAGTTTTTCGTCATTTTTTGCCAAATCACACAAGCAATCTCCTGCCGCTTGCGAAAAACCACAAACACCTTTGACGGTTTCCCCTGTTTGGGGATTAAAGCCGGAAACACCATGATATACATCCGGATTGCGCAAAGCATGGGTATAGCCTTGGCCCTTTACGGTTTCAACATGCAGTAATACCGGACGGTTTAAAAGTTTGGCAGTTTCTAATGCCGAAGTTAAATCGTGCAAATCGTGACCGTTAACGGGACCTAAATAGTAGTAACCCATTTCTTCAAACATGGAGCTGCTATGGTAGACGGCTTGTTTAAGATGCAATTTACCGCAAGTCAGCAAACGACGTAAGGGTTTACCGATAAGCGGGATAGCTGCCAAAACATTACCAAAATCATTCTTGGCTTTGATATAACGCGGACGGGAACGTAAGCTCGCCAAATGACGAGCGACAAATCCTACGTTTCGATTGATAGACATACGATTATCGTTAAGTACCACAATTAAACGGTCTTTATCGCGGCCGGCATTGCACAATCCTTCATACGCCAAACCGCCGGTGATGGCACCGTCACCGATAACCGCAACCACATAGTCGTCTTTGCCTGCCAAGGTGTTGGCTTTTGCCATACCGAGAGCCGCTGAAATGGAGGTGGAACTATGACCCGCAACAAACGTATCGTATTCGCTTTCCTCCGGACGAGGGAAACCGGAAACACCACCGTTTTTACGCAACGTATTAAAATGCTCAAAACGGCCGGTAAGCAGTTTGTGGCAATAGCATTGGTGTCCAACGTCCCACACTACGCGGTCATGAGGTAAGGAAAACTGTTTGTGTAAGGCGACTGTCAGTTCCACTACACCCAAATTTGACGAAAGGTGTCCCCCATTTGATGAAACGGTTTCAATAATCTTATGACGCAATTCTTCGCACAGCTTGTCCAATTGTTCAAATGACAATTTTTGTACGTCATTCGGGGCTTGAATGTTTTTCAAAATTTCCATTTTGTTGTCCTTTTCTTTCTCTAAGAACTTAAAATCAATGCGTTCGGTGTAACAATTGTTCCGCTAAATAGTGCAGGTCTTTTCCTTGTTCACCAAAAGGTGTTAACGCTTTTATGGCTTTTTGGGTATATTCTTCTGCTAATTGCCTTGCTTTTTCAATTCCCAGCAAGGATACATACGTGTTTTTTTGATTTTGGGCATCACTACCGACCGGTTTGCCCAATTCCTCTGCCGTAGCGGTGGCATCCAAAATATCGTCAACAATTTGAAAAGACAGACCAATATAATAGCCATATTGTCCCGCTTGTTCAATTTGTTCCTTGCTACCGCCACCAAGAGTGGCACCCATTTGGCAAGCCGCCACCAACAAGGCAGCCGTTTTGCGTTCTTGCAGTTTTTTGAGCGTAGGCAAATCGATGATTTTTTCCTCGCTTTCCAAATCCAGCAACTGACCGCCAATCATGCCATGAACACCGGCACAATCCGCCAAAATATGCGTAGCGGAAAGTTGAAGCGATACGGGGAACGTATTATCTGACAGCGCTGTTTCAAACGCCAAATTCAGCAAAGCATCGCCGGTAAGAAGTGCCAGCGTTTCACCGAAAGCGGCATGAACTGACGGCTTACCCCTACGCAAAAGACTGTTATCCATGCACGGCATATCATCATGTACCAAGGAATAGGAGTGTATCAGTTCCAGAGCCGCCGCAAAAGCAAACGCTTTTTGAGGATTGCCGCCACTCATACGACAGCATTCCATCAGCAATACCGGACGCAAACGTTTTCCGCCGCCTTCACAAGCGTACCGCATAGCTTCTATTAAACGATTCTCTTCGGCAAGGGAAGAAAAAATGGTAGGAAATTGTTTTTCAAAATAGGACAAATGTTGTTCTAACGCAGCAGTATACAAGGACATTAGGATTCCTCCTTTTTGTCCGTGAGGGTAATTATTTTCTGTTCAGCTTTTTTGAGTGAATCCGAACAAAAGGCGGTTAAAGAAGCGCCTTCTTCAAACAGTTTGAGCGATTCATCCAACGTGCATTTGCCGGCTTCCAACAAGGTCACGATTTCTTCCAGTCGGGTCATGGCAGTTTCAAAAGTCATGTTTTGTTCTATCATTATGTTTCCTCCTTGGTTTTAGCCGTTGTGCGGCAACCGATTTCACCATCCTGAACACGCAGGATGATTTCGTCCCCCACCGACACGTCATCTACCGATTGAATGATTGTTTGGCCGTGTTGTGCAATGGCATATCCGCGCGACAACACCTGCAACGGACTGAGTGCGTGAAGTTTTCCCGCAACTTCCGCCAAGCGGCGGTCAGAACGGGAAAGCGACAATGCCAAGCCACTCGAAAAACGTTTGAGCAGATAATCAAGCCGCATGGCGCGTTCTTCTGAAAAATACAGGGGCGAACACAAACACGGTTTTTCGGCGATTGTTTGTAACCGTTGTCGTTTTTGTTGCAGCAGATTATGAACAGCGCGCTTAATGGCAAGATGAAGTAATGTGATATGTTGCAACAGTTCCGCTATATCCGGAACAGCCAATTCTGCCGCGGCAGACGGTGTTGGTGCTCGTAAATCGGCGGCAAAATCGCAAATGGTAAAATCCGTTTCGTGCCCTACGGCAGAAATCACCGGAATAACCGATGCAGCTACCGTACGTGCCAACAACTCATCATTAAATGCCCACAATTCTTCCAACGAACCGCCGCCGCGTCCGATGATGATAACATCCGGCGCTTGCGGATGTTGTTTTTGGCGCATCGATTCAAACATTTGCAAGGCTTGTACTAATTGCGGGGCAGCACCCTCTCCTTGTACCAGCACCGGTTGCAAGACAACCGTTGCTAACGGATAACGACGTCCCAAAACGTTGAAAATATCTTGCACAGCAGCACCGGTTGAGGAAGTAATCACCCCGATACAGCGTGGATATTTAGGCAAAGGGCGTTTGCGTTCGGCAGCAAACAAGCCTTCGCCTTCTAATCGCGCTTTGAGTTGTTCAAAAGCAATTTGCAGTGCACCGGCACCGTCCGGTTGCATTTCATCCACATAGATTTGATAGGAACCATCCTTCTCATATAAAGAGACACGAGCGCGTACAATGACTTTCATGCCGTTTTCGGGAATAAACTTTAAGTGCATGGCTTGCGAACGAAACATAACGGCTTTCACCAAGGCGGTTTCGTCTTTGAGGGAAAAATACAAATGACCGGATTTATAGTGGTTGACAAAATTGCTGATTTCACCACTTATCATGACATGACTTAATTGCGCATCACTTTCTATCAGTGAGCGCACATAGCGATTCAATTGACTGACAGTAACGGTTGTCATGCCATCATCCTTTGTGTTTTAGTGCCGTCAAAACGGCGATACCAGCAGCGTTGTCCGCCGAATATTCGGGAGGGGCAAATTGGCCATCAAAACGCGCGGTAAGTTCCTTTTTCAGCAAACTGTTTGACATGACGCCGCCGGCAAAAAGAAGCGGTAACTTGCCATATTGTGAAAACAGTGCTTTGGTCATACCTTCCAGTGCTGCTTGAATGCTTCGCAAACAAAACAGAGCAATTTCAGGCGGAGGATTGCCTTTTTCAAGCATGGATTTACATTGATTTTCCACGCCCGATAAATGGCACGAAGCCCCTTCTAAGGAGGGGCGAGGTATGCTTACATTATTTTCGGCTTGCAGCGCCAAGCGTTCTAAGGCCGGACCCGCAGGGAATGGCAACCCCAACATGCCGCCGACACGGTCGACAAGTTGTCCGGCTTTTAAATCAAGGGAACTTGCCACTTTTTCACAAGAAATAACCGTTTGGTCATCTGGCTTTACCAATAATGCATCGGTTGTGCCACCCGAAACGTGAAACGCTAAAAACGGCTTAAAGCGCCAATCTAACAATTGTGCGCCATACAAAACTGCCATAACATGGCCTTGTTGGTGCGTGAAAAAATATACAGGTTTATCCAATGTTGCTGCTTGTTGACGTGCAGCCCCTTCCCCAACCAAAAAACACGGCATGTACGAATTTTCGGTTTGTTGAGGACGGTTAGAAGCACCCAAAGCCTCGATTTGCGGAGCTATACCAATGGTACGGTACAGTTTTTCAAACAACTGCGGCAATTGGCGAACATGGTGAAACACCGCGTCACTCTGCCGTAATCCCAACTTGCCGTCGGCAACCGGTAAAAGTTGTTTTACTTGCCAAAGCACCCCCGCCTCGGCATCAAATGCCGCGACGGAGGTTGTGTAATTGCTGGTATCCAGCCCTAAGAAACATTTCATTTTGTATCGTCCGTATAGCGGGAAATACCGCCCAGTACGCCATTGATAAAGGTGGCATCCGCTTCGCTTCCGTAGAGTTTGGCAAGTTCTACCGCTTCGTTAATGGAGACACTGACCGGAATTTCTTCCTCCCACAGCATTTCATACAAAGCCAAGCGAAGAATTGTCAACGACACACGCGATAAACGAGTCTTGTTCCATTTATGAGAAAATGCGGATATTCTTTCATCAATCTCCTCTAAATGGGAAACCGTTCCCTCTGCCAAAGAAACAGCAAAATTGCTGCTGACAACGTCACGTGCTTCACCGGCGTTATCTAATATTTCTGCAATCGTTGCGTCGGAAAAACTTTTTTCGAACAGGATGAAAAAAGCCAATTCCCGCGATGCTCTACGCGTCATGCCGTACACAAGCCTTTCTTTTCAAAATTCCTTGTCTTATTGTTCCGGTGTTTTCTTTTCGGACGTATCTTCCAACACCACACCGGCAACGTGCACGTTGACTTTGGTGACCGGCTTTCCGGTCATGGACTGTACTTCATTTTTGACTACCCGTTGTACCTGACCGGCTACATCGGGAATGCGAACACCTAATTTGAGATTAATATACAATGTGACAATCGTTTCGTTTTCATTATTGATAACGGCTACGGATTTGGAAGCAGACGAATTGATAAAACCGCGAATATCGGTACGCGTTGCCATACCCGCCACACCGGGCACTTCCGCCGCTGCCGTTGCAGCAATTGTTGCGATAACGTCTTCCGAAATAATGCAACACCCTGTTGGTGCTTGATGTCCTTTATCACCCATGATAATATCCTCCCTTTTCCTTTGTGTCTTTATTATATACCACAAAGTACCTCGGGGGCAACAGTTTTTTATTAATTTACTGCAACAATATTAATTTTTTGTGCGGGAATATCCGCTTGTGCAGTCACAACTTGTGAAATTTTAGCGGCATCTTGGGCAGTTAGGTTTTCGCTTTGCACCACAATACTGCATTTATCACTTTCAATATACGCCAAACAATCTGTAAAGCCTTTCGCCTTGACAAGGCTTTCGATTTTACTTTCTTGCTCAATAGCTTTTGTTAAGGCAATCACTTGTGCCGTTACGGCACTTCTTTGTTCGTCGGTTGCTTTGACATCACCCAGTAAATCCTTGATGGTTTGTGTTACTTCTTGGCGGGAAGCTTCGCGATTTTCCCGTGCCATGGCAAAATATTCTTCCGGTGACTGTTCTTCTTTGTTATCGGCATTGCCGTTCACGTTGAGGGCTTCTCCTAAATTTTTATCATCACTTGGATTGCTTTGTGTTTGAGTATCGATGTTATCCGGCATAACTGAAGGTGCTTGCGCAAAATAATAATTCAAATATACTGCCACGCCCAGGGCTACTGCTAACGTTCCCAGCAATACTTGTTTTTTACCAAAAAATTTTTTCATAATTATTCTCCTCTTATGATAGTTTTGTCACGAAAACACGTTTAGATGAAATGTTAAGCGCCACGGTTACCGCTTGCGTAATTTGTTCACGTATTTCCTCGCGGTCGCCGCCGTGACACAACACCACAACTCCACGCACAGTAGGTTGCAGTTCGGTAATCAGTAATCCTTCTCGCTTATCTCCGCTATCAATAACAATAACAGAAGATTCGCTGTCGTTACGTTGCGTAAGACGGTTTTCATCGGTACCGTTTTCTTCTTGTCGGTCGGAATTGGTTTTTTCTTCCGTTGCATAGACATACTCCACACCGTTTTCTAAGGTTACCATGACTTTACAGTTACCCGCACCTTGGATACTGCCGATAAGGTTTACCAATTCTTGCTCAATGCCTTGTATGTATGCTTGTGTGGAAAAACTTGCTTCTTGTTCCTTTCTGCTGTTTTGGGAAAATATTTCCGGTAAAATCAGTAAAACAAGACCGCAAAGGCCACCAATTAGCAGTATGTTTTTGTTTTTTCTCGATGAAAAAAAACGGGTTTGTAGCCATTTTTCAGCAAATTCTTTTTTTCCCATACTCCTTACCTCTAATCCTTTGTTTTAATCGTCACGGTTGTTTCGAACTGTTTTGACAACACCTCCCGCACCACCATGCTTGCCGGTACACTTTGTTTGTCCACCGTCACGGTAATCTGCTTAATATATATGTTTCCGTTATCTGAAATATCCGTTTCTGTCACAATTTTTTCAGTAACAAGATTTCGTTCGGAAAAAGCGTTTACCACCACTTCCTCTACCACTTGTTCCACTTGTGTTTGCAGTTGCTTTGTGACACGGTTGTCTAACAATTCCGAAACGGTTTCAGGGGGCATCCAATCAATTGTAAGAGCCGCTGAGGACGAAAGCTGTAATAACGGTGAAATAAAGCAACAAAGAAAAAAAGAAACGGTAATGAGACGAAACAGTTTGCCGACACCGTCTTTTGGTGCCAGCAAACGTACCGCGGTGCAACCAAGAGCCGTCAAACACACAACTGAACACCATAGGCGAATATCTTTCATGCTTTTCCTCCTGTTGCCACGGTAACCACCGTTACACAAATAACCAGCAAGACGCCGCTTGCCGCTAACAATCCCATAAGACATTTTGTGACGCCGTGCGCTGATTTTAACACACCAGACAGAGCGGATAATCCAAACATTTCCGCACCCATATTGCACAGTGACAAAGATAATTGCCACACAAAGCATGACAATAAGGGAGGAAGAACAATCAATAACGACGTTAATATCCCGAATCCACCGATTGTAGAGCGTAAAAGTCCTAAACAACCCCGTATAGTGGAAAACGCTTCACTGAGCGATGAACCTACCACCGGCACAAAAGTAGAAATAGAGAATTTCATTAAGCGGTCTCCCAACCTATCTGTCGCAGTTCCTGCCAAACTTTGCAGTGATAGTAAACCGGTAAATAAAAACATCCCTAATGTCAGCAACCACGTTGCTGCTTTCCCCATCCAATCCCCCACTTTTCCCAATCGCATTTCGGGTGTTAGTGAACCGGTTAATCCCAATGAAAGAGAGACTGTCAATAACGGTAAAATGACATTGCCGGAAAAATAAGTCAAAAATTGTGCCGCATACAAGACAATGGATTGAAAAGAAAGTGCTGTAACGGTACTGCCGCCACTGAGCAGTACGCCCGCATAAACGGGTGCAAAAGCCGCCATAAACACCGAAACAGAGTCCATGGCATCGCAAACATGTTTCACACATTCTGCAATCGGTAACATAACCGCTCCGCAAGCCGCCAACGAGCAAACCACGGCAAAAACCGTTGAAGTTTCTTCCGTATGTAACGTGTTTTTTAATCCCTCTATCCACGCATACAAAACGGTAATACCAAACACCGTTCCGCACGCGGCAAGCGGTTTTTTCGCCACCAAAGTAAGTAAATTCAGTATCATTTCCCAAATATTCGGCAAATTAACCGCGTTCAGGCTATCCTTTTCCAAAGACGTGATGTTGAGCGATGATAATAGTTTTTTGGTTTCTTCGGGAATGGATTCCAACATGGATTCGCTTCCACTGGACTCTAATTGCTCCTGATACAGTTCTTCCACTGTCATAGCACCGACAGGAACAGCAAATCTCCAACATAAGCACAAAATTACAGCCACAATTTTTACGATGCGCATATACTATCCTTTCTGTTCCATCAAGGACAAGGCAATACTTCCGATTTTTTCAAACAAGGGTAACGCCAGCAAAAGAAGTGATACTTTGCCGGCAAACTCCGCTTTGTTGGCAAGGGCTTGTTCACCCACATCGCGACAGGTATCGGCGGCAAGTTGTGTCAGCAAACAGACACCCAATGCTTTGAAAACAATATGCAAATACTCTTCGGATAACCCGCTTTGTGACAACATATCCCGAACATCACGAAACAGCGGTATGGCACGTTGTAATACAACCGTCAATAAGAGGATACCGGCAACGAGTGTTACTGCCAAGGCTTGTTCGGGATTTTGGCGACGAATAACAACCGCTAAAAAAGCGGCAAGTATAATTGCTGCTAAGTAATTTGTTAATTCCATAACGTTATAATCCAAACACGGATTTTACCATGCGAAACAAATCACTGATTTCGGTCACCACCATTGTCAGCACCACAATAAGTCCTGCCAACGTGGTCATCATCGCTTGTTCTTCACGTCCGGAACGTATTAACACCTGGTTAAGTACCGCTACGATAATACCGATTGCCGCAATTTTAAAAATTAAATCAACTTCCATACTTCTAACTCCTTACAAGAATAATAGCCCCAACAAACCACCGCCGCAAAATCCCAAAGTTAGATATAATTGACCCTTTTGCTTTGCTTGCGCACGAACCTCTTCTATGCAACGATGTACAAGTATTCGATATTGTTCACAATAATGAACCTCACCGACAACATCTGTTTTACCAAAACCATTCATAAAATCCGAAAATAGCTCCTTTTCCCGTTTTGAAAGAGAAAAATCGGAAGAAAAGGAGTCAAGTTCTTGTTGCCACGCTTTACGGAAATCGGTTTTTTTACCGATTACTTGCAATAAAGGAAACTGCAAAAATTCTTCCATTACAGAGAGTTCTTTTAGTAGTTCATTAATTGGCAATGCCGAAAACCGAATACGCTCTGCCGCACATTCTAAAAATCGTTCAAACCATTCCAAGGAACGAATGCGTCTGATTTGCGATTGTTTTATGTTCCATCCAACTCCCAATCCCGTTACTATCATCAATAAAAATCCGAGAATTTTCACATAACCACTCCTTGGTTCGGTATATTTTATCAATTGTCCCCGGAGTTGTGCGTCCTTTTAAAACAACGATATGCTCAAAGATGCCGTAGTATAGCAATTTGGCACCGTCACGATACAAAAGTTCCCGCGGGTCAACACAGTGAACAGACGTCACGGTGGGAACGCCCCGCAACATTCCTTCTTTTATTGCTTTCCATTCCTCTTTCCCACCGAGTTCATCAAACACTACCACTTGCGGTGACAAACAGCGAATGGCTTGTTCGAGTCCGGCAGCTTTTGAGGCAAACTTCAACACGTCACAGCCCACCGCGTTTCGTGATAATTCTCCTCGTTCGTCTACCACCGATACAGATAGGCACTCTTTTTTTAAGAGTCTGATGGCATCTCGAAGGATGCTCGTCTTACCACTGGACGGCTCACCGCACAACAACAAACTATGTATTTTCCCGTCATACAAATACGGCAACAAAGGCTCGGAACATCCGCGGTGTTCTCGTGCCACGCGTACACATAACGCTGTGATATCGCGGTATCCCACAATCTTTCCATGTTCCGTTAAGGCGGTTCCCACAATACCCACACGACAGCCTTTTGTCGTTGTCAAAAATCCATTTTTCCATTCCTCTTGATGCGCATAAAAGGAGCCTTCGCAAAGGGTATCAACGGTTTGTTGTATCCATGCATCGGAACAGATAAAAGCATTTTCGTCGTTGACACAAATTTGTCCTTGAGGTGTAAGATATTGTTCTCGACCGTTATATCCAAGGCAGACGGCTTGTCCTGCACGCAAACGAATTTCTTGTGTACACTGCTTAATATTGGCAGATACCTTTGATAAAACATTCCTTAACGTTTCGGGAAATATTTCTATGGCACTTTGATATCCGTTCATACGACTTTCCACCTTTGTTTTATAGGTATGTCGCACGAATAAAAATTAGAACAAAAAAACCACATACCGAATAGGTATGTGGTCTAAAAAGCAAAAGACTTGCCTTCAGCAGCAAGTCTTTCACTTTAAGTTAGAGGGGTGTTTTGAGGAGGGGTAATGTACTCTGTATAAAACAAGTCTGGTGCGGCTCCTTCCTTGCTTTTGAGTACAATTAAAGTATAACAAGGTTTTTTAGCACGAATGTGAATGGATTATGAATAAACTGTAAGAAATTTATACATCCAAGCGAATATGATACGGTAAACCGGAAAGATATATCGGCGGCAACTCCGCTTGAATCAGCGGACGAGCATAATCTAAAAACTCTTGTTTCATTTGCAAATTTTCCACATCAATCCAAGAAAGCGGCATGGTTTTTTCCAAATTAGCGATTTCACCGATAGGATACAAATCGGTTGTGCACTGATATGGAGTATCCGACAATCGTTTTAGCACTACCATTTTGCCGGTGTTCCCGCCCAAGGCAGCGGGTACCGCCGCGCCGCCTGCTTGATAAGCTTCGGTGACGTCGGTGCGGCTTGTCAAGTGTCCTGCGCAACGTTGCAAGGTGGATAATTCGATGCTTCTGACTTTGATTTTTAAGCGTTGTGCCACCAAGTTTTCCAAGAAACGACCAACACCCGTGAGCTTCACGTGGCCAAACGCATCAACCACCGTTTCATCGGTAGCAAGTTCACACACATATCTGCCATCTTTTGTTTTAATGCCCTCTGAAACTGCAATGATCAAATTTTTCTTCATTTCTTGTAAAGTTTGAATACGTGTTAAAAATTCTTCCGTATCAAAAGGGATTTCGGGTAAGTAAATAAGGTCGGGACCGGCACAATCTTCCCCTTTAGAAAGAGCCGCTGCCGCCGTCAACCAACCGGCATTACGGCCCATGATTTCCACAATAGTCAAGGATTTGGTATCGTAAACGGAAATATCATGAATAATCTCTTTCATCACAGTAGCAATGTATTTCGCCGCCGAACCGTAGCCCGGTGTATGGTCGGTAATTGCCAAGTCATTGTCGATAGTTTTTGGAACACCGATAAATCGAATGTCGCTGCCGATGCGTTGCGCGTATGCAGAGAGTTTGGCAATGGTATCCATGCTGTCGTTACCGCCAATGTAGAAGAAATAGCCGATGTTAAATTTTTCTAATATGCGAAAGATTTCAACATAATCAGCATCGTTTTCAGCCGCATTTTTTAATTTGTAACGACAACTGCCTAAGTAACTGGACGGAGTACGTTTAAGCAACTCGATTTCCAATTCGCCGGGAAGTACTTTTTCTAAATCTACCAATTGTTCTTTGAGTAAACCGGCAATACCGTTCTTCATTCCGTAGGTCTTGATTCCAAGATTTTTGCAAGTTTCGTAAACGCCTGCCAAGCTAGCATTGATAACCGCTGTCGGACCGCCCGATTGACCGACAATAGCATTTTTAATCATTGCGTTCTTCCTTTCAAATGATTTATCCTTCATCACGATACCATAATTTTCCTTAGATTGCAACCTATTCTTGTTTACAAAGCAATGTAAACTTTGTTTCCAAAAAAACAAACAAATGTTTGCTTTTTGTAAAATGGTATGTTATAATCTATTTCGTAAGGGGGAATTTTATGAAACCATTAAATGAAAAGCAGCGTAAAGTCCTTACCTTTTTGCAAGAACGCGCGCAAGATGGCGTTCCTCCCACCGTGCGTGAAATTTGCAATGCCGCCGGTATTAAATCCACCTCTACGGTTCACAGTTATTTAAAGCTGCTTACTGAGGAAGGATATATCGAACGTGAAAGCGGATTAAATCGCAGCATTCGTATGCCGGGTGAATCCGTGTCACGCGTTCCGCTTTTGGGTAAAGTTACTGCCGGTCAACCGATTTTGGCGGTAGAACAAATTGAACAATACGTTCCCTATTCCGGCGGCGGTTATCCTGCCAGTGAGTTATTTGCCCTGCGGGTATCGGGTACCAGTATGCTCAACGCCGGTATTTTAGACAAAGACATTGTCATTGTTCACAAAACACCTGCCGCACAAAACGGCGATATTGTGGTCGCACTTATCGGCGACGAAGCCACCGTAAAACGCATTTATTTTGAAAAAGATCACATTCGCCTTCAGCCCGAAAACGATGCGTTTGAACCTATTCTTGTCAAAGAAGCGCTAGTTTTGGGGAAAGTTGTTTCGCTGCTCCGCAACTTTTAATTGACAAACTTTATATTCTCCCCTATACTTGTGTATACTGTTATTATATAGGGGGGCGTAAAGGTTTCGACGGGGATTGTAAGCCCTGGTAAGCGAGTAGCGGTGCAGGACCGCTATAAACCCTGCAATCTTTTAAAAATAAACGACAACTCTAAAGTTGCTCTCGCGGCTTAATTAAGCCGCCGTCTTTACCCGAAGTACCGCGGTCGGGATAAAGGCGTCATGTAGCGGTGAACGTGAACGGACGGCTGTCGCTTCGTCCGTCATGACTTGGCGACTACCGTAACTCACAGCCTGTTTGTCGGCGGTGAGTGAGGGGAACCACAAAAGACACACTGCACTCGGAGAAAACCACGGTGAATGATTTTCGGACAGGAGTTCGATTCTCCTCGCCTCCACCAAACATGTATTAAATGAGCCCTACTTTTTTGCGGCGGTTTTGCCGTCAAGGTGTAAGCTCGGATACGAAACAAAACGCCTCTTACTGATTAACTCAGTAAGAGGCGTTTTGTCTTTTTAATTCATTAGTGTAAAGGTTTACCTTTTTTTAATAACTTTTTAACATTTCCAAAAAACAAATTTTTCTCATAATCGTTTAAGCAATAGCGTAACAAAAAGACAAAAAGCAAAACAAAAATAAACCCGTTCACCAAAAATCGTAAATAGCCGTGGGGCATGGGATTGAACTGTTCAAGGATAATACCAATCACCAAGGCAACCAATAAATACGGCGTGATTTTTAAATAACATTTTTTAAGCATTTGTATCATGTCGAGATGCAGTACCTTCACATGGGCGATAACAAGTAAAGTACTGCGAATCAAATAGGCAAGACAAATAGAAAGCGAAGCGCCCAAAGCCCCCCACAGATGCGAAAGTACCAACGAAACGCAAACATTAAAAACACCCGTAACCAAATAAATCAGTGATTGAATTTTAACTTTGTTTTCAACAATTAAAGTCGTGTTTGCGATTTGCAACGGCATATAAAAATAGCTGGGAATAATCAGCAAAACCGCGCAAAGATAACTTTGGGAAAAACCGGGCTTGTTCCATATATCAATAATGAACGACCTGCCAAAGGAGATAAAGCCGACCACTAAAACGCCAATAACAAGGCATTGTATTCTTCCTACTTTGACCATCAAATCAACCAGTTCCGTATCTTTCTTTTTTTCGTGCACTATCTTGGAAATTCGCGGCATAAACATACCGTTAATTGCCGTTGCGAAGGTGGAAATATAGCCTTCAATCGTTGATGACAAACCGAAAATAGCCGAACCGATGGCACCGCTTGAGGATACCGCAACAATAATTGAAGGAGAAATGTTAAATATCATTCTGCGAGCGAAGCTGGTTACGGTAGTCCAAACAGAAAAACCAAAAATGCTTTTTAAAGTACCTTTGTCGTTATGCTTAAAATTGACTTTGACGTTGGTTTTTCTTTTGATGATAACAAGTTTGATAATAATGGTAAATATACCGGACAGCGCATTGACGGTAACTAAAGCAAATACACCATAACCTAACAACAAAGCGATGACCATTGTCACAATAATAAATATTTTATGGAACAAATCGGCTAGTTTTAAGCCTACAAAGTTTTCGTAAGCAGTTAGAATTCCGTTTAAATTGGTAAACGGAAAAGAAATAACGCTAAAGATACCAACAACAGTATATAGCGTCTTAAACGTAGTAAATTCATCGGCAGATAAATTGTTATAAATCGAACCTAAAAATATACCGATAATTAGAAAGGTGGCAAGAATAATAGCATCTAACGCAATATAGAGCTTGTACGTCATGCCTAGAAAATTGTTGACTGCTTGCTGATTGTTTTCGGCTCTGTATTTTGAAACGAAACGGGTAACTGCCGAACTCATTCCAAAATCCATCACAAAGATTGTAATCAACGAATTGGCAAGGGTAAACAAGCCATAGTTGTTTTGACCGATTTGTGTGATCATCCAAGGCGTATAAATCAGCCCTGCTACCATGTTAAAAGCAATGGCAAGGTAAGAGATGATCGCTCCCCATTTAATTTGTTTTGAACTTTCCAATGAAGATCACCTTACGAAAAATTTTTATCTGAAACAATACGGATGTTTTGATTATGTGATGGTTTTCTTTTCTCTTCGGCGGGTAATTCGTTTTTATAATTATCTCCAAAACGAGATTTTAAAAATTCATCATAGTTTGCCACTGCCATAAAACGTTTGTCTCTAAAATCCAGTTCTGAAAGGGAAGCGTACATATCGGCCTTAAGGGGCTTAAAGGCACGATTGGCGTTACAAACCTCGTACATATATCCCGTGTTTTTGTTGTTATATTTTTTACAGGTAGTGTCAATGATTTTAATCAGACACTTCATAGGCAACAAAGAAAGCAGACCATAAACAACTTTATGAATACCGCGCGGTTTGATGGTTTTAAGTTTTGTTTTTCTGGCACCCGTAAAAACTCCTACGATTGAGCATTGGCGTTTGAACTGTTTGGGTAAAATATTATCAATCGGGAAAATGTCAATAAACACACCATGATGCATATTGTTAAGATGCGAATAATCATAATCATAAATTTTCGCGCCGTTAAAACAAAGTTTTGCATAATTCAGCGGAAACTCCGGCACATTATTGTAGGATTGCAAAAAGAAATTTTCTGAGAGCTCTGTCGGCGCTACTTTTAAAAATTTTTCATAATCATCTCGAATCATAATGACATCAATATCGTCATCCCAAGGAACAAAATTTTGAAATTTGACAGCCCCCATCAAGGTGCCACCCTCCATGGAATATTTAAGATCATGTTTTCTGCATATTCTATCAAACTCCACAAATATAGAATACAGATAATCTTGTAACTGTTTTAAATCAATCATTTTTACCCTCCAAAACTATTTTTTGGCTGATTTTATTATGGGAGCGATACTGCAAGCACCTTCGCTAATCTCTACATTGTTTGCCATTCTTGCATGCTTCTTTGATTGTAAAGTGTTATCCTATGTACTCACTTTCTTTTCGTTTTTAAAGTTAACAAATAATAGATTAGTTTCGGCTGTTTGTTTTTTATTAACCAAACAAAAAAATCTTTCTTGATATTATTAAACTTTACAGACGTAACCGCGTTTTGAACTTCAAACTTGCTACACAATCCTTTGATCTGTTTAATCTTTTCATTACGAGACAAACGATTATTACCATTGGCTAATCCATATAGTGTGCCAATTATAAGCCCAATGAAATATTTGTTTTGGAAATTAATGTGTTGATCAAAAGAGTTGGTTTCTTTTAGAAATTCAAGAGCTTTGTTATATGTCATAATGTATATATCGGCAATATTAGGTATAAATCCTTTTGATGCAGATACGTTATCAACTCTATCAATATAATTGTAATAGGGATAATTACTTACATATACCAGTTTACATTTTGGTATAAGCTGATAATTAAAATGGGTATCTTCGTTGTTTTTTATGTTAGTATTAAAGCGCAGAGAATTTTCATCGATGATGCTTTTCTTATAAAGTTTGTTCCACGGTGCCCCTATAACTGCATTCGGCATGTAGCTTGGGTAAAATGACATAAAATCTTTTAACGAGAAAATTCCGGGGGTCATTTCAACTTTTCTTTGGGAAAGCACTTCATCGTTTCTTTTTTTCAAAAAAGCCACATTGCCAACACAAAGATCTGCATTATGCAGAATAACTCCTTGATATAAATTCGCAATATATTCCTTGTCAATCACGTCATCAGCATCACAAAAGGCAATATACTCTCCACAAGCAACACTTATTCCGGCGTTTTTTGCAGCAGAAGAACCAGCATTATTTTGATGAATAACCTTAACTCTATTATCTTGCGCTTTAAAAGTGTTACAAATTTCAAGACTATTGTCTTTTGAACCATCATCTACTAATAGTAATTCAAAGTCTCTAAACGTTTGGTTTAAAATACTCTCGACACAATCTTTGAGATATTTTTCTGCATTATAGACGGGAACAATTATTGAAATCTTAACACTGTTCATAATTACCCTCTCCCAAAAGTTCGTTTTAAGAACCGACTAATTCTTCCAAATTGTTTAACCAGAGGATTGGGAAATCCCCATTTACTATCAACCATATCATCATATTTGTGGTCACAAATAACAAACGTCGGATGGTTTAAAGGGAATTGAAGTTTTTTATCCTCAGCAAAAAATATACTAGGCATATTGTTGGAAGCATTTAATGCATGTGTTGAATTTTCACCTAAACCAATGTTACTGACTAGTGAAAATTTTGGAACTATGGAAAGATAGGAAAAATAAAATTTAAGAAATCCAAATTGCACATCCCAATATGAAATATTCTTACCTTTTTCTAAATTCTGTAATGTATTTAACCATAGTTGAATTTTTTGTTTTTTGGCTCTTTTTAAGGTGATTTCATCACGCATCAAACGCTGAACTAATGGCTCTTTTATTGCCGAAATACTGTATGTGTAGCCATCCCAAACTCTTTTCCAGCTTCCCCAAGCCCCTGCCATAGGACCAACTTTTGTAAAAAAGTAACTGTATTCACCGCAATCCCACTTGGTAAAATGATTAAAGCCGGAAATCAATCCGATTCTTGTATCATCTTTATATTTTTCAAGCATTTCAGCCATGTACGGAAAGAAACTATCATGTGGTACACAATCATCTTCTAAAACTATTAGTCGATCAACAAGCTTGAAAGCATTGGTAATTGCGGTTTGAGGACGCATACCACATCCCATATTAGTTTCAGCATAATCACGATAAACCGTACATTCCCAATCGATGTTTTCTGCAATTTTTTTACAAGCTTCTATATCGTCTATATCATCAGGTCTGTTTTTTCGGGGTCCATCACATGCCAAAAATAAAGTTGACGGTTTTATATCACGTATTTTTTCAAAAACCTTTCTAAAGGTATCTACCCTTGAAAAAAAAATTAATAAGACAGGGACATCATACAATGCTTTTTCAGTACTAATTTTTTTCACAGTGTAAAACCTCCTCATAAACTTCTACCATTTCCTGCGGATTACGCTCTCTATCATGACGAATATTTGCAAGTTCTATTGTGCGTTTAGAAAAAGTTTGTGCAAGTTCGTTATTTTCAAACAACTCCATTATTCTAAGTGCAAGTTGGGGATATTCGGGAAAATCATAGGTAAAACCGTTTACTTTATCGGTAAGGAGATCGGTCATTCCGCCTCTATAAGAACTTATTGATGGAGTTCCGACCATCATTGCCTCGCAAAGTGTTGCAGAGGCACCCTCAATAGCTGACGAAACCACACAAATGTTGCTGTTTCTCAAATATTCGGCAACTTTATCCGGCCCAATATTTCCAACGAATTCAACGTTTTCATCAAGTTGTAAATTTTTTATCATTTTTAACAGGTACCGAGTATAGCTCGAAGGAATAACGAGTCTTCCGTTCTCTGCTTTTCCGCCGCCGGGGATAAACAACTTAACATCAGGATATTTATTTTTAACAAGTGCTAACGCTTTGATAACGATGTGGAGACCTTTTAGAGAAGAATGACCGGCATTAGTGATGATAGTATGTGGCGTCATCTTTTCTGAAGACCATTTTTCGCTATTGTAAAAAGCGTCTCTTAAATTATAATTACACCTAAAATATTTAAGGTTTGGATTAATCGCCAACATTGTAGATTTATCCCAATCTGTTCTACCGGTAACATATTTAACCTTTTTAAGCACTTCAACTTCACGTTTGGCGTTTTTTGTGTAAAGCATTTTATATGTAAGGGGGATTTTCCCTCTTATAATATCTTTAAACCTGGACATTTTGATGATTTGCCAAAAAGTAAATCCACCATAATATTCTTCGGCAATTCTTTTAATTACACCTTGAATAGTTAATACGGTGGGGATTTCCGGATGTACCTTTAACATTTCATAACCCGGAGCATATTCCGTGCCATGAATATGGATTATATCCGGGTTAAACAAAGAAACGATTTTTTTGCAATCCAATGCCGTTTTTTTGTTCTTATAAAGAAGTCTTTTACTACCTCCCGGAAGAAGAAAATATCTTACATTATTGTGAACAATATCGACAAATTCTTTTCCCGAATAATAAGTCATCACCCCAAGCTCAACATCACTGCTCTCGGACACTCCCTTGGCAAGATCCAAAAGCCATCCGCCGCTTGTGCTTGTTTGCAAATTAAGTTTCTTGGCAACTTCCGGAAAAACCATATTAACTATCCATAAAACTTTCATTATATTAACTCCTTTTTTATTGCCAGAAGAAAAGATATTGAGGATTATTTCTAATGAGATACAAAACTAAGAAGGAAACCGTGAAAATATATACAAACGTACGGCTCTTCTTATCAAAAGAATTTATTACTTCAGGGAAAGACAAACATAGGAACAGGGAGTAATATTGCTGAACACGCATAAAGGATTGATTTTGGAAAACGAGCAAAGAGGACATTAGCGTAAGTAACGTTATATTAAAAATTCTGGTAGCATTTTCCGTTTTGTCCTTGTAGTAGTAATAAAACACCAAGATAACCAAACACATAATCGTTAAAACGGCTGCATAGGTTTCTGCACCACCAACATCATAGTCAATCATTCCTTCTCCAAATCCCAAAAAATCCGCAACAACCCCATATAAACTCTTTCCGTTAATTACTACCACAGCTATAACAACGATCGAAACAAAAACATAAGGCAAAGTAATTGGAATGTTTGCTATGAAATAATACGGAATAAAAACAAGTGATGATTTATGAATGGTATACGCCACAAACGCTATCAGGGCAAATTTGAACAGTTTTTTTTCTTTTATGTATTTATAGCCTAGAAATACGATAAGCGCTGTCGCTATGGTTTGACGATGTCCGGTGAGTGCGTAAAAAGCATAGAAGAGCACTGAGTATAAAAGAAAACTAAAACACGGCTCACTAGAGTTTTTGTAAATCCACACCGCCATGAAGGAAGTGAAA
This sequence comes from Acutalibacteraceae bacterium, assembly GCA_045578425.1. GTDB lineage: Bacteria > Bacillota > Clostridia > Oscillospirales > Acutalibacteraceae > RGIG3009. The sequence continues at coordinate 53,911 of JAZNKF010000023.1, read as the reverse complement.
ATAAAGGCAATAAATAGTAAATAAATCTGATAATCATCGCAGAATATCTGAAATGTTTTTTGAAACAAGAAATATCCCGGGTCCTTGGTGTCAAGTCCTTCAAATAGATATCCCCACAAGTTGCTGAATATTTGGGACCAAGGAATTATTTTCGTTGCCTCAAAGCGTGAAAAGTAGTTTTCTGTGTCAGCTCCAATCGACAAATCTCGTAAACCCGAAATCAAAATCCATTGAACAGCTACTATACCGCAGTATATTTTCGTTTTTTTATCAGTTTTATCCTTATAAAGAAGTACATACCCCAGACTCAAAATAAGGAATATATTAATAAGGTATACCGTCAAAATTTACACTCCTTTTGGTTAAAGCAACTGTTCCATATCATTTTTAAGCATAATGTCTATATTTTTTTTGTTATGAAATTTTTTGCCACATTCGAAAGCCTTCAAAGCCAGTTTATGTAATTTGTTTTTATCATCTATCACAGAACTTAACTTTTCTAAAAGTTCTTCTTCACTGTCAGCAACTATTGCGCAATCGTTTTTTACAAGATGGTCAATTGACGCGACATCTTTAGGACCAAACGCAAGAATTGGTTTGGCGGCGGCTAAATAATCCACAATTTTTGTTGAAAAAGATTGTCGAACTAATAATCTGTTTTTTAAATCCATTGCTTCAACATGCACAAGAAGATCAGCACTTGACTGAATTTCAGCGATTTCATTTGAAGTAACATATCCCATAATTTGGGATGAACCCTCTCTATTTAAAGATTTTTTTATTTTATCAGTCAATGGCGTTCCTGTGTATATTTTTAATTGGGCCTTCTCACCATCAGCATTAATTTTTTCCAGTGTGGATGCAATTGCAGCAAGTGATTTCCAACGATTCACACCGATATTTCCCGTATACACAAGTTGAACAGGTTTATTAAAAGTACTGTTTTTTGGGGGACCGACAGAAAAATCCACACCTTTTGTAAGAACTTTAAAAGGGATGTTAAAGGCTTTTTCATAATCTTGTTTTTGAATATCGGAAATTGTATAGTTAATGTTTGAAATCTTTACGGATTTTTTAACCCATTTTCTAAGGTTGAATCTATAAAGCCAATATAACGGGGATAAATTAAACTGTTTTAACGTATAGTTGTCGTCTGCGTGAAAAAGGATAATCTTTGCGTTGGTATATACTTTTATGAATTGCAACACTTTATGCGGATAATAACAATTAAAAACCGGCATAAAAATTACATCAGGCTTTGTTTCATCAAGAAATCTTTTTAAGTTATCGCTTTTCCATCGTCCAACAGACCATAAGAAATCCCTGAACAAAGGAAGGAAATTTGTTCCAATTTTTTTTGCAGCTATATATATATTGTTTTCGCCAGTTGATATCGTTATATTCTGTTCATTGATTTCTCTACCCACGGGTGTTCTCTTCAAAAGATTTTTCACCAATTGAATTTCGGAAATCGCAAAACTTTTAACTGCTATACCATTTTGGGGAAGTTGATCACGAAAATACAGATTATAAAACTCCACATCTTTCATATTGCTAAAAAGATTTGTTAATGTATTACCCGTATTATTATCATTACGCCAAGGTGCTCGCGTTATAACCAGAACACGCATTGATTATCTCTCCTTTATAGCCCTTGCAGGAGCACCAACATTAATAGTGTTGTTCTGAATGTTATGAGTAACGATAGCGCCAGCGCCAATCACTGAACCGCCTCCTATATTATTACCACAAAGAATAGTTGCTTTTGCTCCAATCCAAACATCATTACCTATTTCGGTCTTTGCAACATCAAAAGCTTGGTCTTTTATTGGAATATCGCATCTGTCAAAACGATGGCTGGATGTCATAACTGTTACAGAATGCGCGATCGAAACATCGTTGCCAATAGAAAGTCCACCTACAGCGTCTATATAACACATAGGATGGATTGATACGTTATCTCCTATTTCAAGTTTTTCGGGAAAGAAAATATAGCAACCTGGGTGGATTGAAACATTATCCCCTACTTTTTGAGCAATTGTTTTTAACAAAACATATCGTAAAGCAATCCCCTTGAGCCCCTTAGTGTTTCTATGGTGCTCAAAAAGTTTTTTTCTAATCCTTAATGGGAATATATGATAAATACAAGTTGCCATATTTAAAAACGGCTTGATTCTTGCAAATTTATCTCTACCTCTGACAGTCATTACAAATTCTCCTTATACCACTGAATAGCAAGTTTAATGCCGTCTTTAAAGCTATAATCCGGGTCATAGCCCAAAAGATTTCTGGCTTTACTAATATCCGCGTTAGAATGTTTAATATCACCTTTGCGGTCGGGACCAAAATTGGGTTCGATATTAAGTCCCAGAGCAGCGGTAAGACCATAGTAAATATCAATAAGATATTCTCTGCCGCCATAGGCAATATTGAAGGCTTGACCCGCGGCTTCGCCGGGAGCGAGACAAGCTTTAAGATTGGCTTCGATTACGTTATCTACATAGGTAAAGTCACGGCTTTGTTTGCCGTCACCGTTGATAGTCGGCGTTTCGCCGTTTAACAGTTGCTTTAAGAATTTAGGGATAACGGCGGCATAAGCACCATCCGGATCTTGACGGCGACCAAAAACGTTAAAATAACGCATACCGTAAGTATCCAGACCATAGAGCTTGGTATAGAGCTTGCCCCATTCCTCATCGCAACGCTTGGTAAGGGCATAGGGAGAAAGAAGGTTTCCTTCTCTCCCCTCTGTTTTGGGAAGATTGGGCTCGTCGCCGTAAACCGAGGAACTGGAAGCATACACAAACTTTTTAACCCCGTTTATACGCGCCGCCTCCATCATATTAAGGGTACCTTCAATGTTGTTTTTGCAATAAAAAAGCGGCATTTCAATAGAACGAGGAACACTTCCCCATGCAGCTTGGTTAAGAACATAATCCACACCTTCGCAAGCCTTAATACAGGTATCAAGGTCTTTGATGTCACCTTTTATGAATGTGTAGTTAGGGTTATCAAGGAACATATCCACATTCTTTTGTTTTCCGGTTGAAAGGTCATCAAGCGCCTTTACCTTATACCCCAAGTTGAGTATCGCTTCGCAAAGATTAGAACCAATAAAACCTGCCGCGCCGGTAACTAAGAAAACTGAATTTTCGGGGAATTTTAAGTGTTTAAAGCCCATTATTAAACCTTCTTACTTTTTGAAAATAGTTCTGTACTTAAAGTACAAGTTTTCAAGCATGATTCTTCTTGAACGGAAGTAATTATTAAGAATATGAATGTTTGAGTCATAAATATCCTTATTTGCAATTTTAATAATATCGTTATGCGCCACATCGGTTTTTCTTTTTTCACGGTCGAGTGTCAACATAAGCTCAATAAGTTTCCGATTGTTAAACGGGAAAGTTATTCTGTGACAGATATCGAGCGATTGGGTAACCATCATACCCCAACTGCTCATTCTTACCTCCCAATAATACATATCGGTATGTTCAAAATTGAATTTAGGCTCAGCTAAATCAAATTTTTTCATATACTCTTTATAAATCTTATCCGATTTACTAAGGAGCATAGGCGATAAGAAATATCTTGTTTGGAAAATACTGAAATGACGGGCCGATAATTTTTGGGGGAATTTTGCACCGTATTTTCTTTCAAAGAAGACTCTTACAACCTCGGAAATCCAAGATTTAACTTCTGTGTCAAAGTAATTCCAACGATACATGCAGATATGTTTTCTGATTTCTCTTTCTGCCAGCCCTCTTACATAGCCATACGAGTGAACAATGATTGCTTTCAGTTCCTCAAAATCTTCTATTTCGCTATTTTCTGCAGGTATGGGATAAATATCGTGTTTTAAACCGATTTTATTACATATTTCACGAGCAGCATTAGAATCCGTAATCTCTGTATCTTTAGACTGAAAGCTAAAATAGCTAAACCTGTCATAAAGTCCGTTAGCGCAAGCCAAGGTTGTTTTACTGTCGGTACCACCCGAAAGAGAAATAGCGGCATTGGGCCATTTTTGAGAAGCAAGTTCGATATTCTTATGAAGAATCGTATAGGCTTGCTCTATTCCTTTTTCGTATTCCTCTTGGGTCGTTTTAATATCAAGCGGTCTGTTAGGGTAAAAGCGAATCACCTTAAAAGAACCATCCTTTAAGCTTAAATACACATTAGCGCCGATTCTTTTAAGCTCTTTAAAAGGAGACAAATCACCGGGAAGATAGCGGTTACCGATGTTATAAAAGCGATTTGATACCAGTTTTTCTACAAACCGATCCATTTTAAGGCCGTATATATCAGCAACCATTTGAGGGTGAGAAGTAAAACTAACTTTGTCATTGATAGTCCCATAATACAGTGCTTTTATTCCGGCACAATCTTGGACACCGACAACTTCTTTATCAAATACAAAAACAGCAAAAATGCCTGTCCACTCACTGATGCACTCAAAAAAATCATCTTTTTTCTTTAAATAGGCATCAGCGGCTTGACTAAGAAGTATCTTCTCATCGTATATCTCATTAAAAGGATTGTAGGCATGACCGATTATTAAAAAATCGATACCATCTTTAGAATATACTGTGCTATCTTGATCTTTGTGAATAACTGCTCTATACTTACCTATCTCTGTAACGTTCCACTCTCCGTAAAAGGGATACTCTTCGGTATTGACAGAAGTGTCTTCTGTAATCAGGTAACCTCTTGAAAAAAGGCACTCTCTATATTGAGGTTTTCCGGCAAGAATTTTTTTGATTTTTTCGGCACTTCCCGTAACAGTCGATTTCATAAAAATCCTTCTTTCAGATTAAAGTCTCCAATAATTATAGCCGGCGGCTTCGTATTCTTTGCGATTTAGCAAACCTTTGATGTCGGCAAGAACCTTGGTAGTGTTGTCCCCCGCTTTGAACATTTTTTCGAAATCCGCCTTTGTTAATCCTTTGAATTCTTCGTGGGCAACGGCAAGAATGATGGCATCGCAGTCACTAATGGTATTTATATCGACAAACTCCATGCCATACAGCCACTTGGCCTCTTCGGCATCGGCGGCGGGGTCGGCTACGGTTGCCGTAATGCCGTATTCTTTGAGCTCATTGTAGATATCAATAATCTTTGTGTTTCTTGTGTCGGGGCAATTTTCTTTGAAGGTGAAGCCTAAAATAGCAACCTTTGCGTTTTTAATAGCAACATTAGCCTTAATAAGATTTTTAACAACACTTTCGGCAACGTATTTGCCCATATCATCGTTGATTCTTCTGCCCGACAGAATAATTTGACTGTGGTATCCCAGTTGCTCTGCTTTATAGGTGAGATAATACGGATCAACACCGATACAGTGGCCACCGACAAGACCGGGATAGAATTTTAAGAAGTTCCACTTGGTACCTGCCGCTTCAAGAACCGATTTTGTATCAATCCCCATTTTGTTAAAGATAATGGAAAGCTCGTTCATAAAGGCAATATTGATGTCTCGTTGACTGTTTTCAATTACTTTTGCCGCTTCAGCAACCTTAATGCTTTCGGCTCTATGTACACCTGCTTCGACAACAAGTTCATAAACCTTTGCAATTTCATCCAAAGACTCCTCGTCCATACCCGAAACAATTTTAACAATGGTTTCAAGCCTATGAACCTTATCACCGGGGTTAATTCTTTCGGGAGAATAGCCAACCTTGAAGTCAACACCGCATTTGAGCCCCGATTCCTTTTCGAGAATCGGAATACAAATATCCTCGGTAACACCGGGGTAAACCGTAGATTCGTAAACGACAATACTCCCTTTCGTAAGATTGCGGCCAACGATGGTAGACGCACCTTCAACGGGAGTAAGGTCAGGCGTATGGTCATCGTTTACCGGAGTGGGAACGGCAACGATATGAAACTTTGCCTCTTTAAGCTTTGTTTCATCGGCGGTAAATTCAACGGTTGTGTTTTTAATAACTTCATTCCCCACCTCATTGGTTGGGTCAATGCCATTTTTATAAAGTTCAATCTTTTTAGCGTTTAGGTCAAACCCTACAACCTTCACCTTTTTGGCAAAAGCAACCGCAATCGGCATTCCGACATAACCAAGGCCTACCAAAGAAAGTTTTTCTTGTCCGTTTACAATTTTCTCATACAGTGACATTTTTCTTACTCCTTTATCCCAAGATAGTTGCACATATCGTTGTTTACCTTATTAACGTCGAACTTTTCTTTGCAGTAATCAAGACTTTCTTGACCCATTTGCGGAATGAGTTCGGGTTTGTTTATAAATTCCATCATTTTTTCGGCTACGGCGTCAGCATCCATGACAGGAACTAAAAATCCGGTTTTGCCATCGATTACCGTTTCTCGGCAACCGGGTGCATCCGTTGTAATAATCGGGCGGCCCATAGCCATTGCTTCCAAAACCGTACGCGGTGTTCCCTCTCGGTAAGAGGGAAGAACGTAAACCGAACATTGTTTATAATAATCCGCGACTGTATCGGTTTCTCCAAAGTGCTCGATTATTCCGCGATCAACATATGTTTTTAGTTCTTCCGGAGAAATGGAATCTTGTATTCCTTCACAAGCACCCAGCAACATTAGTCTTACTTCGGGGTGCTTTTCTTTAACTATTTCGCAGGCTCTAAGATATTCTCTTATTCCTTTTGAGTTCATTACACGAGAAAGCATAAAAAACGTTAATTGTTCAGGAAAAGGAGCAACCGCAAATTTTTCAGTGTTAACACCGGAACCGTTAACCACAACACATTTATCTTCTTGAACGAGTTTTTCTTTTATAAACTGTTCCTTATCATCACTATTTTGGAATATGGCAACAGATGCCGACTTAAATGCCATTTTATAAAGCATGGACATAACCGTTTTGATAAGTTTGGCTTTTGCTGACTTTGCAGTAAAAGCATAACCTGCGCCGGTAACCATTGCCGCTATATGTGGCACCTTAGCCATTTTAGCGGCAATCGAGCCGTAGATTACCGGTTTGCTGGTATAACCCAACGTCACATCAGGTTTTTCTGATCTAAAAAGCTTTTTAAGTGCCCTCAAATATTGAATATCATGGATAGGATTTACGCCGTTTTTATTCATTGGGATTTCAACAAAGCGAGCACCAAGCTCTTCTATCTTGTCCACATTGTCTCTATTGGGGCCGGTAACAACCACTTCATAACCCGCTGAAATAATTTTCTTGATTAAATCGCCCCTAAAATTATACGAGGTTCTGTTTTTAGGCGAAACAAGTATAAACTTCAAAACACATACCCCTTTAACGTTCACTAAGATTTTTTTCTACAACATCAAATAACCGTTTGTTGTTACCCTCTCCAACAAAACTGTTATGGGGTGTTACAATAACATTTTCCATTTCCCACAGAGGGCTGTCTTCACAAAGCGGTTCTGTTTCAAAAACATCAAGTACCGCTCCACCGAGATTTTGATTTAGAGCATCGATTAAATCATTGGTATTGACAACCGCACCCCGTGATATATTGACAAGAAGTGCGCCGTTTTTCATTTTGCCGAACTTGTTCTTATCAAAAAAATGTTTTGTTTCATCGGTTAGCGGTAACGTTAACACTACGACATCGGCGCTTTTAAGTAGTGAGTCCAGTTTTTCCATTGAAAAAACTTCCAAGAAATATTCCGACTTATTCGGGTATAAGTCCGCGCCGAAAACATTACAACCCATGGCTGAAAAACGTTTGGCACATTCTGTCCCAACACTTCCCACACCAACAATTAAAATGTTTTTTTCAAAAAGTTCGTTTATACCAATCTGCTTTTTCCAAACATGTTGCTTTTGGTTTTCATAAAAAAACTTGAGTTTTTTATATAGACTTAAAACACCAGCAAGTGCAAATTCAGCCATTGGGATACTGTATACCCCACGGGCATTAAATATCTTAATCCCCGTTTTTGCCACATAATCCATCGGTACTCTATCGAATCCGGCGGACGTTAATTGAATAAATTTGAGAGAAGAAAATTTTTCGATGGGATGATGAAGAAAGATTCCGTTACCAATAATTCCTTCTACCCAAGAATATTCGCAGGGTAGTACATCTTTTTCTTGTTGCATAAAAACAACTTCGTGCCCCAGCAACTTAATTGTGTTTAGTTGTTCTTTGGTGCAGGAAAAAGCACCGGTTATAAGTAAGTTCATATCTTACCCCTGACAAATTTCGTCTACTATTTTCTTAACCGATTTTCTGTTGTCTTCAAAGAAAAGCTTTTCTTGCTTTGTGCAATATTCTTCAAATTCTCTGATTTCTTTAATTCCGTTTTTAAAAGTCATATTGATAACATCGATATTATCAATAATGGAAGTGTTGCAAAAGCTTCTCGAAAGAATAACACAGGTGGAACCAAGACGATAATGCTCAGCAATAACCTTTTCGCCGGGAAGAGCACCATGACCTAAGGCGGCTACTCCGCCAAAACCGTAAGGGATGTTTTTCGCCTTAAACTTTTCTATCACCTTATCAACCGTTCCATCGGCTAAAGGTTTAAACATAAACTTAAAACCATAGCCAAGGCTTAGATCGTTAAGGCCAATAAACACCTCGTCTATTCCTTCTATTTCTAAAATCTCATCAATATTTTCAAGTGATTCCGGTGTTTCAAAAAGAAGAAGCGTTTTGGCCTTACCCTTAACAGCTTTAACAAATCGCCTTACTTCGTCGGCGGTTTTAAAAAAGGGAAGCATAACAATATCGGCTCCTGCACGAATAACCGACGCAACTTCACGTTCCGTACCTTTGTATTTCTTTGTGATGGATACATCGTGAACAGGGTTTATCCTTGCCACAACCTTAGACGAGGTTAAAACCTTTTTAATTTTTTTAACATCACTTGGTGTATGACGATTTTGAACCGTATCCATACCGCCTTGACGTAAACCCTTTCCAATGTATTCCAAGTCAACAAAAATTCTATCAACTCCGGCTTTTTCAGCAATTAAAGCAACATTTGGGTCCTTGGTTATGTACATCAGTTTTAGCAAGGTTTTCCCCCCTATATTTAGGCATCCACCGTTTCTTCTGACTTAGTTTCGGCCACAGTTACAACTGTTTTGCCAATATTTTCATTATCGGCATTGGTAAATATCTTGAACACCGTTAAGAAAAACACCTTGAAATCAAGCTTTAAAGAAATGTTGTCAACGTACCAAACATTCAGTTCTATTCTTCGGTTCCATTCTACATTTTTTCTGCCATTTACCTGTGCCCAACCTGTAATACCCGGGCGTACAGAAAACATTCTTTTTTGCTCTTCGGTATATTCTTCAATTGGCCAAGGATGATAGGTAAGCGGCGGTCTTGGGCCGATAAAACTCATATCGCCTTTAAGTATGTTAATAAACTGCGGCACTTCATCTATGCTTGTTTTTCTGAGAATCTTTCCTACTCTTGTAAGCCGGGTATCTTTATTGTCAGAATACACACCTGACTTTTCGGCATCTACAATCATTGAGCGAAATTTGTATATGTAAAATTCTTTGCCGTCAAGTCCTAATCTTTTTTGCTTAAAAAAAACAGGGCCCCGCGAATCGACCTTAATAAGCACAGCAACCATTAGCATTGGTATTGCTGCTATAACAAGTCCAATAAACGAAGCCGCTATATCCAGTATACGCTTTACCACAAGATATTTCATTTTTTTAACCACCATTTCAAAAAATCGTTAAAGATTATCACGCTAAAAGATACGGTATTGAAATCCAAACAATTTCCAACAGTAAACCTAATTTTAATCTCCTAGACATTGTATTCGGTAGTTCCAATAGTCCAAACAAACTGTAGTATATACTAACACATTTTCTTATATTATATTATAATATATATAATAAGTCAATACCAACCGCTTTGTTCTTAAGATATGCCTTCTGTAACCTTGGCAATAAAAAGCGCCATGCTAGGCTTTGAGCCTAACATGGCGCTTTTTTGTGATTTATATATGTGTTTTTATTGTAACAGCAACAAGCTAAATACCAACGTAAAGAGCGCGACGGTTTCCACGATACCGATGACGATAAAATAGTTTGCAGTACCCTTACCCGTTTCGCCGAGAGCGTCAGCGGAGGCAGCGGCAACTTTGCCTTGGAACAAGGCCGAAAGACCAATGGCAATGCCAGAAACGATACCTAACGACATACACAGCATAGCAGAAGCGGTACCTGCTTCAAACGCACTGCGGATAAAGTTCATCAACAAGAAACCGTAAATCGTCTGTGTCAGCGGTGCGCCGGAAAATGCCACCATCATAAACGGTGCCGGTTTTCCGTTTGCGTAACATTTTTTCCAAGCGCCGGCAGATGCCAACGCGGCATAGCCCGCTCCAAAAGCTGAACCGATGGCAGAAAAGCCCAAGGCACATGCCATACCAATAAATTGAATTCCCATACTATACTCTCCTTATTTTTTATTTGTTAAATTTTTAAATGGCTCATACGCAACACCGGACCATTCCATTCCCAATTGACCTGAAAATTCCAACAGGTTAAGGCGCACGCCGTGAACCACTACCGACAAAAATCCCATAACGATATTGAGCAGATGACCAATCACCATGATAACGGCACCGATGATAACCAAAACACCGTCAAACCCGGCTGCCATATCGTTAAAACTCTGGGCAATGGCAAGAGATGCCATACCAACCGCAAACAAACGAATATAACTCATCACGTTACCAAAGGCGGATATCGTGTTCAAAAACACGGTAAAGGCATCCGAAAGTCCCGCTTTGAGGCCCTGCGAAAACGTTTTATCCGGTGCCATTCCACCGAACAAAACAACCAGCAAAAAGCCGACAATCACAAAGGTTGCAACAATACCAAAATTGATGCTTTCTCCAATAACCAAATTGAGCACTACCAAATACAACGCAGAAATGGCAACCAACCATCCAACATCAGCAATCCAACTCAAATTTTTTTCGGTAGCTTTTCGGCGAATATTCATAATACAAGCCAAAGCTAATTGGACAACCCCGATACTGAAACAAAACTTCATAACATTGTTTTGCACCGCGGAGGACGAAACCGAAAAATATTGCGGATAGTTAGCCAAAGATGGCAGCACCAGTGATTTTAACACGGGGATTTTCATAGCGTCTTCCAAGCCAAACCACGTTCCCGTAAGTGCGCCCCAGACAATGGTTGTCGTCGACAACAGGTACAGCAACAAAGTAATATTCGTCGTTTTTTTCGCCTTGACATGGAATATGACGGTGCCTGCCAAGAACAACGTTCCGTACCCGGCGTCGCCGATAATCATGGCAAAGAACAACGCAAAAAATGCCAAAAACCAAAAGGAAATATCGTATTCCCTATATCCCGGTACGACACCCAAAATATCAAACACCGGCTTTATCAATCCTGTTAATTTGCCGTAACGAATCTTGGTAGGCACATTGGCATCGTCATCTTGGATATCGCTAACCGTCCATGCCCAACTTTTTTCTTTGGCAACAGCCGAAAAAGTTTCTTCTTCAGTGGCAGGAATATAGCCGCTAAGCCAAATCAGTGAATCTTCTGTGTTGAGTGTTTCGCTGACAGAAGAATACTCCATATCGTTTTGCGTTTTGAGTAATTGCACCGAGTAGTTTTGCAAATGTTTGGCGGATTGCGTGAGGATTGCTTCACATTCCGTAAGCTCTTTTTCACAGACTTCTAACTCATGTTGCAACTGAACAGGGCCTTTTTCGGGAATAACAAACTCAATACCGTTGTACGAATCATTCAATTTACCCAGTACCGCCACCGTTTCCATTTTATCTGCCGGTGACAATCGAATAAAAGAATATGCTTTATCCGCGACAAGGGATTTATATTCTTTCTTATCCAGTCGGTAAAAATGAAGTTCTACCTTTTTTGAAAGTTCTTGAATAGCGGAAGAGTCAAAGTCACCCCATGGTTTTAACTTTTCAGATTCGAGTAAGAGTTCTGTTCGTTTGGTCAGAAGTGTGTTCTTTCTTTCCAAGGCTAAAACGGTGTTTTGATACATGGTTTCGAACTCATCTTCATCCAAAGCAATCGGTTCATTATTTTCTTGTGTGATATAGTTTTTTAGTTCCAATAAAAGCTTGGAAAGAGTAGAAAATCGTTCAAGGAAAACCGGGTCAGCCGTTTTCTTTTCGGAAATATGCAAAATTCCTAAATCGCGAAGACTGGTAAGCATTTCCTCTTTTCGAGATTGCTGAGCCACAACACAAATCGATTTCATTTTTTCAATCATGTTGTAGTCACCTGCCTTTTGCTTTTAGCAATTTTGCCGCGTACAACCGCACTGGTTTGTTGGTCACCAAGGTAAATTTCAATTATACGGATATTTTCTTTTGCTTCGGGAATTTTGATTTTTTCAAACAAATTAACCCGCTGCGAGGTAAGACGCAATTCTCGGTTTAATAACTCTTGTTGCTTTTTTAACGTCTGCAACAAGACATTCAATTTGGAAATTTCACGCATGCGGACCAGTGCTTCATCTACCCACAAGGGATACTCTGCAACGTCGTAAGAAATTTCTTTGAAAGTAAGTTCTTGAAAAACCGGAACAATGACGCCGGCAATGTTGTTTTTGCTGCAAACCGCTGTATCGGGTTTTACCAAATTTTCTATTTTTTGGTTTTCAGAGAATAACTGATTTTCCGAAAAAACAGCCACCCAATCATCTAAGCCGTTAACCACCGCCGCATATTCCTTTTGCTTTTGTTCGAATTCCGCTTCCACTTGCATGATGACCGTTTGGAGTTGTTGTTTTTTGAGTTGCAAAGTCGGCAAATAACGCTGAAAGCGTTTGAGATTATCTTTTTGTTTTTTGAGTTCGTTTTTTGTTAATTTAACAGATGCCATACTGTTCACCCGTTAACTGACAGCCGTTTTGTTCGGCCAACGTTCCTGCAAAAGACTGGTTTTGAGACCCGTTTCGTTCGGCAAAAAGCAATCGGCTAAAATTTCCCAACCCAAATCCAGTGCTTCTTCCAACGAGATATTCACTTGCAAGTCCATGAGTTTGGTTTCGAACAACTCACCGTATTTGAGCAGTTTTTCATCCCATTCGCTCATCAAAAAGCCCATGGATTTTTTCTCAAGGCTTTCCTTGTAGGCACTGTAAAGTTTTATCATACAGTCCATTAAAGCGCGGTGGTCATCACGCGTTTTGCCGTTGACATTTTGCTTTAAACGGGAAAGCGAACCAAACGGCTCAATCCTTCCGTTTTTGAGATAATACTGCCCTTCCGTAATGTAACCCGTATTATCGGGTACAGGGTGAGTGACATCGTCACCCGGCATGGTGGTAACACCTAAAACGGTAACAGAACCCAAGCCATCAAAAGCAACCGCTTTTTCGTAACGTGCCGCAAGGCAGCTATACAAATCACCGGGGTAACCGCGGTTGGACGGTACTTGTTCCATGGTGATTGCCGTTTCCTTTTGAGCGTCGGCATAGTTGGTCATATCGGTCAACAACACCAGCACTTTTTTGCCATCCAAAGCAAATCGTTCGGCAACCGCCAAGGACATGTCCGGAACAAGCGTACATTCTACCGTCGGGTCGGATGCCGTATGAATGAACATAACCGTTCTTCCCATAGCACCGCTTTTTTCCAAGGTGTCTTTGAAAAAGAGGTAGTCATCATATTTGAGTCCCATACCGCCGAGGACAATCACATCCACTTCGGTTTGCATGGCAATGCGAGCCAACAGTTCGTTATACGGTTCACCCGAAGAGGAAAAAATGGGAAGTTTTTGACTTTCTACCAACGTGTTAAACACATCAATCATCGGAATACCCGTGCGAATCATCGTTTTGGGGACCACCCTTTTGGCGGGGTTAACCGACGGTCCGCCAATGGGGATCATGTTTTCGGTAAGGGCAGGACCATTGTCACGCGGAATCCCCGTGCCGTTAAAAACCCTACCCAAAAGATGGTCGGAATATGAGACCATCATCGGTCGGTTAAGAAATTTTACCGAATCGGTGGTACTGATGCCCTGCGTACCGGCAAACACCTGCAAATACACCTTATCGTTATCCAGTTTGATAACATTGGCATAGCTTTTACCGACAAGCGCCAAATCCCCGTTACGAACACCGGTCGCCTGAACGGTTACCACGTTACCGACAATGGATTCAATTTTTGTATAAATCTTTTGCATGGTTTACCTCCTAATTGCCGGATTTGGACAAATAAAACTGTTTGATTTCGTTTTCTTTTTCATCAAATTCTTCCGTACGGAACGGTATGGTATGCCAATCAAGCAGTTTTTGACGCAATTCATTAAAGAACATACGTATTTCATTTTTCTCTTCAATGATGTAGTTTTGCGTGAGAATATCATACATAACGGCAAATTCACGTATTTGGCGTTCAGGCTCGCAAGCGGCATCCACCGGGTCAAAGGAATTTTGTTGCAGATAGGCTGCATCCAGCAACTCACCTTTTTGGTAAAGCGTATAATCTTCTGCCGAGGTGCCCTCTTCGCCGATAACCATCATCATTTGGTTAATCTCGATACTTCGGTTCAGTATTTCTCTTGCTTTGTTCACTTTGTTGTCATCAACAATACTGCTGTATTTTGACCACGAATCAATGGGGTGGATAGCCGGATATTTTCTGGCATCCGAACGTTCGCGAGAAAGACCGTGAAAAGCGCCGACCACTTTGAGCGTAGCTTGGGTAACCGGTTCTTCAAAGTTACCGCCGGCCGGCGAAACCGTGCCGCCAATGGTTACCGATGCCGTTCTGCCGTCGCGCAATCTCACTTTACCGGCACGTTCATAAAAGGAGGCAATTACCGATTCCAAATATGCCGGGAATGCTTCGTCACCGGGGATTTCTTCCAACCGGCCGCTCATTTCACGCATGGCTTGTGCCCAACGCGAAGTGGAGTCGGCAAGCATTAAAACCGAAAGTCCCATTTGTCGGAAATATTCCGCCAACGTAATACCCGTATACACCGAAGCTTCACGGGAAGCCACCGGCATGGAAGATGTGTTACAAACGATGATCGTGCGTTCCATCAGCGATTTACCCGTTCTTGGGTCGGTAAGTTCAGGAAATTCTTGTAAAACCTCCACCACTTCGCCGGCGCGCTCACCGCAGGCGGTGATAATCACAATATCTACATCGGCATTTTTGGCTTCCATGTGTTGGAGAACGGTTTTACCTGCGCCAAACGGACCGGGAACACAAAACGTTCCGCCTTTGGCTACCGGTAAAAACGTGTCGATACAGCGGATTTGAGTAATCAACGTTTCATCGGGTTTCAAACGTTGTTCGTAACAAGTAATCGGTTTTTTGATGGGCCAAGAAAACACCATGGACAAGGTTTTTTTGTTACCTTTGCGGTCTTTAATAACCGCAATTTCACTGCGAACGTTATATACACCTTTGGGAACAATGGATTCTACCGTCCAATCCTCATCCGACAAATCAAACGGCACCATAATTTCGTGCTGAAAAATGCCTTCCGGCACCGTGCCGATAGCATCTGCCGGACGAACAATATCCCCCACCGAAACTTTGGGGGTGAATTCCCAGTCTTTGTCGGGAATGGGATTCAAGTATTCACCACGTTCCAAAAAATAGCCGCATTTTTCAGCAAGGTCGGGCAACGGATTTTGAAGTCCGTCGTAAATTTGCGTGAGCAAACCGGGGCCTAATTCCACGCTCATAAGTTCGCCTGTAAATTCGACCGTATCCCCTACTTTGATTCCCTCGGTCATCTCATATATTTGCATATCGGCAATGCCGTCGCTTATACGAATGACTTCACCTTTGAGGCGTTTATCACCGACTTGTATAAAACCGACTTCGTTCTTTTTGATGGAACCGTCGATTTTTACCGATGTTAAGTTTCCGTTAACACCGGTTACCTTTCCGCTTGCATATTCCATGATTTCACTCCTGCTCCATGTTTAGAATTTGTTGTTCTAACTTGCCGACGATGTTACTAAACTCCGTCTTTCCTTCTTGCTTGTTAAACACGGTTTTTCTTTCCAACAATTTTAATTTTAGGGCATAACCAATCAAGGCATATTCGTCAAAATAATGTAACCCAATCAATGCATCTAATTTTTCAAATTGCAAGGCGAGTAACATTTCCTCGGCAATCAAAGGGTTTTTGTGATTCATTGCCGTGGAAATAATTTTTGATATACTCTCATCTCTGTCACTTGGAGGGGGCACTTTATTTCCCAAGCGTATATTCCGTTGGAATGTCAGTTCTTCTTTAAACATGGTATAAAACTGCGACCATTCCGAAACACAGGGACCTTCGTTGGAAGAAAGGGTCAGCTTTTCCAAAAGCATATACGTTGTATCGTTTAAAGCACCGCGACAAGTCTGCAAAAACTGCTCGTAAGAGAAGGGCATATCGCCATCCGATTTGAGCATCGGCAAACTTGAAATTAAATAATAATAGGCCATATTCAGTCCCTTTCTTAGAGAATGAATTCGGGGAAAAACGGAGCCAGTGCTGCTTGCAGTTCCTCGTCCGAACAATCAAAATACCCTGAACCGTCTTTGGCAGTTAATTTGAATCCCACACGAACAGCGGGATTAGCTTTTATTTCAAGACCTTCCCGTAATTTTTGAGAAAGTTCACCTTTTAATTCTTCGGTAACTTGTGCCACTTCCGCTACATAAAGAGCGGGATCGTCGTTGCTGACAGCCGCTGTTAGCAAATGTGCCAAAACATCGGCATTGACCGTTTTTTCAACGTTTTGTTCCAGCAATCGTTCAAATTCGGTTTGCACCGATTTTTTGAAAGAGAGCATGGCATCGCGCTTGGCGTGTTCGGCTGTTGTTTTAACACTCTCTTTTAGAATCTCCGCTTTCTCTTCGGCCTTTTTTACGATGTTCTCCGCCTCTTGTTTTGCCTCGGCAAGGATTCCGGCAGCTTTTTTATTTGCTTCGGTCAGTATTTTTTCCGCTTCTGCTTGTGCCGCTTCCACACCGTCTTTTTTGATAGCAGCAACTAAGTCGTTAATTTGCATTTCCATAAACAATCTCCGTTCTTTATAATATATTATTTCATCAATTTACTGATTTGAGATACATCGGCAATTACCAACAGAAGCATCTCTTTTGTCAGGGGCATAGCAGGGTCAATCGAAAGGATCACTTCATCTCCTGTTTTGATAGCCACCACGTTGATAGCATATTTTTTACGCAAATTCAATTCAATTAGGTTTTTTCCCACCCAATTATCATGTACTTCTAATTCGACCATGGAAATTTTGTTGGAAATATCCACAATATCGATAAAACCGGAATGGAGCACCTCTTTTGCCAAACGAATACCGGATTCATTTTCGGGAATTACTACCCTGTCAGCACCGACTTTCAGCAGAATTTTCTTATTAAACTCCGTTGCAGCTTTCACAATTACGGTAGGAACACCCAACTCTTTACAAAGCATGACAGCCATTACGCTTTCTTCCAAATGGTTAGCCATGGTAATAATTACCGTATCGATATTGGCAATACCCAACTGTGTAAGAACTTCAATATTGGTAACATCTGCACATTTACAAACGGGAATACTGTTTTTAGCCTGCTCGACAATTTCCTCTTCAACATCCACTGCCAAGACCTCGGCTCCGTTTTTCAGCAATTCTTGTACGATGGTTGTTCCGTATCGTCCTAAACCAAAAACAGCGTATGATTTTTTCATAAATATCACCCTTTGAAGTATTTCATTCTACCCTACACTGATTTCTTCCGTAGGTTCTTTAATCAAATTGGTATTTTGCTTTTTCATATAGAACGATACTGCTAACGCTATCGGTCCTACTCTGCCAAAAAACATAGTGGCAATCACAATATATCTTCCTGCGAGATTCAAAAACGGTGTTAAGTTTCTGGTCAATCCCACTGTGCCGGTAGCACTGAAAATTTCGTATAGGATATCCACCAGCGGTCGGTTTGTGGTAAGTGAAAGCAAAATAGTGGAAGTAAGGGCAATGGACAGAGAAATAAATACTATACAAACGCATTTGCTAATCGTGCTTTTTGCAATAGCACGATTAAATATGCAAACATCGTTTTTTCCTTTTATCGTGGAAAGCGTGGCAAGAAACAGCACAGCAACCGTTATGGTTTTGGCACCGCCTGCCGTACCGACAGGAGAGCCGCCGATAAACATGAGTATTATCGACAAAAGTGATGAAGACGTGGTAAGATTTTCTTGTGGTAATGTCGTGAAACCTGCTGTTCTGGTGGTTACCGATTGAAAAAGAGACGCTAAAAGTTTTTCCGAAAAACTCATATTTGCTATTGTTTTAGGATTGTGATATTCAAATCCCAAAAAGCAAACGGTACCTAAGGCAAGTAAAAAGGCTGTTGTAGTTATCACCAGTTTGCTGTGCAGTGTTAAATTGCGCCACATTCCCGTTTTGTTCTTCACAGCGCATTTTGAGGCACGCAAGATATCCCACCAAACAATATACCCCAAGCCGCCAAGAACAATAAGCGACATAGTAACAAAATTAATCAATCCATTTCCCACATAATTATTCAAACTGTTCTCACCGATAATATCCATGCCTGCGTTACAAAAAGCCGAAACGGCATTGAAAATCGATATCCAAATGCCTTTTGCTCCAAATTCAGGGACAAAAACCGTCATATACAGCAGTGCACCGACTCCTTCTACCAAAAAAGTTCCCAAAAAGACTTTTTTGACAAAATTGACAAGTCCCGACAACGTATTTAGATTAAAGGCATCTTGCAATAGCAAGCGGTTACCTAAACCGATTGTCTTATGCAAAGCAATAAAAAGAGCTGACAGAATAGTCACTACGCCTAATCCGCCGATTTGAATGAGTAACAATATAACTGCCTGACCAAAATAACTCCATGACACCGTAGGAACCACTACCAATCCGGTTACGCACGTAGAGGTGGTCGCAGTGAACAAAGCAGTAGAAAAAGGAACAGACGCTCCTGTTTTGGTACTGATGGGCAAGCAAAGTAACAACGTTCCCACCAGAATCACAAAAAGGAAACTCAATAAAATAATTTGTGAGGAAGATAGTTTTTTGAGCATTTGTTTCATATCTTTTCCTTATAATTTACCACAAAAAGACATTAAAGTAAATGGTTTTTGTGATTTTTTTATCAATGTAATCCAATATCTGCCAATAGTTGTTTGATTTTCTGCGCTTGCCCGGCATCTGTTCGGAAATTCAATTCTGCTTGACGTTTGGAACGTTCTATCCCCCCGCAAAACAGCAACCGAAACCATCGGCAAACTTGCATGACAGGTGACAGCCACCGATGTTTTTTTAAAACCGGGTATTGCGATTCGAGAAATTCCCGCGAAATGATCAGTTTGGAAAACAAATACTGTGTTTTTCCTCCCTTTCTTTGCTGCTGAACAATCACTTTGTTTTTGGTCGTACCATATACGCCACCGCTAAAAATATACTGCTGTATATCAAGGGAAACAGAATCCATCATTTCGTTTTCAAACCACGCTTTGCCGAGTTTGCGTACTTTTTGGGTAAAAGTTGTCAGTCCGCTTTGTTTCAGTAACTCGTCAAAAACCGTATCCTCGGCAATTTTTTTATCCAACAGCCACAAATCAAGTATTGGTTTAATGCCGCAACCGCCGCTCAAAAAATGGTATGACATATGTGCAACAACATGAAATTTTAAATACGCATCCGTAAACTCATGCTGATACGTTTTCCCCTGTGTTGGCACCGCATACTCCCATGCTTTTACAAGGAGGTTGTCCAAACGAGGTTGTCCCTCTTTGAGATTGAAATGCAGTTCCAAATGAACATTGTTTTTCGAAAACAAGGAAACATCGTGGTACGATTTTTTCCCATTTGAAGTATATTGTAATGTTTCTTTCAGTACTAAAACAGCACGTTCTATATCCTGTTCATGAACCAAAATATCAATGTCGCAACTGGTACGCCACCACGGTTCGGGATAATAGTGACGAATCACCGCGCCTTTTAACGGAATAAACGGAATTTTGGCCTGTTCTAATGTTTCACAAATATGTTCCAATTCATAACGAATACGTTCATATCGCGAAACCGCCATCCACATTTTCTTTTGAAATTTATCGGTTATCTCATTTGGGGATAATGGTTTACAAGATAGCAACGCCGCTCCCACAATGTGCGCCATATCGTGTCGGTCACTCAAACGGTACACGGCGGCAAGTGTTTCTTCTGAAAGGTTTGTCAATGTTTCTTGATCAATGGGTGTCGAATTTATCGCCGAACACATAAGTGAAAATAAAGCATCAAAAACTTCCACCGTAATACCTCCCTCTGCAATTTCAATAACATTATAGATAAATAAAAGTATATCACAGATTTATGCATATCACAATCTTTTTTTACAAAACCTGTAATTTACATAACATCCTCTTTACTTTCAGCGTATGGTCTTTGAAAAAAAGGAGCATACTCTTCTTGAAACTGTCAAAGAGGAGTGACTCAAACGTTGTATAACAAGGTGGAGATTTGCGGTGTCAATACATCCACGTTAAAGGTTTTAACAGAAAAAGAAAAAAGCCGCCTGTTAAAACTGACAAAACAAGGCGACAAAAAAGCACGTGAAGAATTGGTCAACGGAAACTTGCGTCTCGTACTAAGCGTTATCCAGCGGTTTACACAACGAGGGGAAAATCTAGACGATTTATTTCAGGTGGGATGCATTGGACTCATCAAATCCATCGATAATTTTGACATTACACAAAACGTACGGTTTTCCACCTATGCCGTACCCATGATAATCGGTGAAATTCGGCGGTATTTACGTGATAATAATGCTATTCGTATCAGTCGCAGTATGCGGGATACCGCTTACCGTGCCATGCAATGCAAAGAGCAACTAACAGCCTCTCTCCTGCGGGACCCTACCATTGAAGAAATTGCCGCCGAGCTGGATTTGCCAAGAGAAGAGGTGGTAACGGCATTGGAATCGATTGTGGAACCGGTGTCGTTATATGAACCGATTTATTCCGACGGCGGCGACACAATTTACGTGATGGACCAGGTAGGCGATGATAACGATGATAAAAATTGGTTGGACGAATTGGCACTCAAAGAAGCTATTCGAGGATTGAATAACCGTGAAAAGAAAATATTGAACTTGAGATTTTTTAAAGGTCTTACCCAAATTGAAGTATCAAACGAAATCGGTATTTCGCAAGCCCAGGTTTCACGATTGGAAAAAGGGGCTTTGGACCGCATAAAAAAGCAATTATAAGCAGAATAAAACCGGCAGAAATGCCGGTTTTATTCTGCTTTTTCCATATCCTTGCGTAGCCGTTTGATAATTTTCTTCTCCAATCGAGAAATATACGATTGCGAAATCCCCAGCAAATCCGCCACTTCCTTTTGCGTATGTTCTTGCTCTCCCCCAATTCCGAAACGAAGACGCATAATCGTTTGTTCGCGAGCGGAAAGTCGGGACACACATTCCATGAGCACATTACATTCCGCTTCTTGCTCAATATTACGATTCACCTCATCGGGGTCACTTCCCAGAACATCTGACAACAGTAATTCATTGCCGTCCCAATCTACGTTTAGCGGTTCATCAATGGAAAGTTCTTTTTTGAGTTGTACCGTTTTTCGTAAAAACATGAGTATTTCATTTTCAATACACCGCGAGGAATAGGTGGCGAGTTTAATATTTTTTTCGGGACAAAACGTTCCCACCGCTTTAATGAGACCGATGGTACCAATGGAAATTAAATCCTCAAT
Organism: Acutalibacteraceae bacterium; assembly: GCA_045578425.1. Lineage (GTDB taxonomy): Bacteria > Bacillota > Clostridia > Oscillospirales > Acutalibacteraceae > RGIG3009. The sequence continues at coordinate 32,180 of JAZNKF010000023.1, read as the reverse complement.
CCCTACACCCGAACTTTCGAATTTTCGTGCAATATATACCACTAGTCGCAAGTTATGGGTGATGAGTTTATCACGCGCTTCGGTGTCTCCGTCGGCAGCAAGGCGCAAAGCCTCTTTTTCCTCAAATTCGGAAAGAGGACTCGGCAAAGTATCTGCGCCGTTGATATAATAAACGCCCTCACTTAATTTAAGATAACCACGTCTAAAAACAGTGTGCAGCCATTTTTGAACTCTTTTAAAAATCATCGTATGCTTTCCTCCGTTTATTACACTAACCCGTTTCCGATGAGGGCTCGATATTCTCCTCGCCCCAAATTTTCTGCAATCGCCACGTACGTGCCCGAAATATCTTTTGGCAACTGTCCTATTGCACAAATTGTGATGGTTTTTGGCAAAAACGCCGGTAATAACCCTTTTTCTCCTAAAGAATGATAGGGAATCAACCTGACACCATGTAACCGTTGAGGTGTCTGTGTAGCATGTGTTTGCAAGGCTTCGGCCAACATATTATCTTGCAAATTTTCGATTACTTTTCGTTCTACCACAATGACCGGTTTACCTGAAAACGGTTCGTTAAGATGTAATCCCGTATCATACAGTGCTCGACACGTACATTGCTTGCCGTTGTTTTCGATATGTAACGTATATTCACAGTTTTTAGGAGCGTTTTTTCGAGTCAAGCGGTCATAAATTCGAACAACCCCGTAACTGATTCCCGCAAAAAGCGCTATCCAAAGCGGCGAAACCGAAAAATACACCATGCCGTTTCGCACCAAAAACAATTCGCCCGAAGTATGTAACCAAATTCCGGAAAGTATACCGGCAAACAGAGCGGCAATAATAAAAAAAACGGTTGTTGTTTTAGCAAACAATTTTATGCCGCGCCACGGGAAAGCGACCGATGTCAACAGACAAGCACTTAACAGTTTTATAAGAAGCGAAACCGTAACGGGAAAGGGCGGTAACAAAATCAACAAACCGCTTACCCCGCCCAATAAACCCGCAACCAGTAACCGCTTTTTGACGAGAGGTAAACGTAATACGCAAGCCGTTGCCGAAAGGAGCATATCATCTACTAACCAGTTTACAGCAATTAGTACATCAGCATAAATGACCGGCACGGTTATCTCCCCTTTCTTGCTTTATTATACTGCTTGTGATTGGCGGATTCTGACGAAGTAAGGGAATATAATAAATTATGATTGTATTGCGCAACAAAATACGATATAATATATACAAACGCAAAAGAAACGAGGGTTCATTATGAAAAAGAAAAGTGTTGTTATAGGCGCTATCGTAGCACTGGTCATTGTCATTATTGTCACGGTGATTTCCTCTTACAACGGTTTGGTAAACGCTCAGCAAAACGTTGAGGAAAAAGAAAGTACCATCGATGTAATGCTCACGCGCCGTGCAGACCTTATCCCCAATTTGGTGAATACCGTCAAGGGATATGCCGCGCACGAGGAACAAATTTATACCGATTTGGCGAACGCACGTGCCAAAATGGCAGGTAATGCCGACATTGACGAAAAATTAGAAGCTAACGCACAACTGGATTCCGCTTTGAGCCGTTTACTGGTCGTGGTGGAAAATTACCCCGAACTCAAAGCCAGCGAGCAATTTATTGCCTTGCAAGACCAACTGGAAGGCGCAGAAAACCGCATTTCTACCGCTCGCACCGATTACAACAAAGCGGTAAAAACCTACAATGTGAAAATTCGACGTTTTCCTTCCAATATCATGGCAAAGCTTTTTGGTTTTGATGCCAAAGAAATGTATGAAGCGCCGGAGAGTTCACAGCAAACACCGGTTGTTGATTTTAGTTAAAAACGTATGAAAAAAGTAATATGTTCCATTGCCGCCGTCGTCCTTGCTTTGGGAATGCTGGTTCTTCCCGTAACGGCAGAAACAACTGAACTAATCCCCACAGACCGTTTTTTTGTCAATGATTTTGCCGGGGTAATGAGCAACGAAACCGAAGAGCAACTTTATCGTGCCGGTGTGCAATTATATGAAAAAACAAAAGCGCAAGTCGTAGTGGTCACGGTAGACACGGTTAGCGGTCAAGATATCCACGAATATGGCGTACAACTGGGCCGTGCTTGGGGAATTGGTGACAAAGAAAACAACACCGGTATCTTATTGTTGTTAGCCGTACAAGACCGCGAGGTGGATATCTCTGTGGGGTATGGGCTGGAAGGGGCTATCACGGATGCCCGTTCGGGAATTATTTTGGACAATTATGCTGTCCCCTATTTTAAAAACAACGACTTTTCTGCCGGGCTGGCGGCAACGTACGATGCACTTGTCAACGAGGTATATATCGAATTTGGTTTAGAACCCGACCCCAATTACACCCCTGTTGATGAGTTGGAAAACGAGGGCAGTTGGTTTCCTGTTATTATATTATTTCTTATGCTGATACTCCTGTTTTTAGGGAAAAAAAGATTTCCGGGAAGTTCATTCTTCTTTTTCCCCATCGGCGGTTTTGGCGGCCACCACCATGGCGGCGGTGGCTTTGGCGGTGGCGGTTTCCGTGGTGGCGGCGGAAGTTTTGGCGGCGGCGGCGCTTCCCGCGGATTTTAATACAATACAAAACCGGTGTGAACTGCGCGCAGTTCACACCGGTTTTTTGCAGCTATTTTTTTGTCCAAACAGCAGGGTTCAGTGCAATCAACAGTGGGTAAATTTCCAGCCTTCCGAACAGCATGGCAAACGATAATACCACCTTGGAAAAATCGGAATAAGCAGCAAAACTCGATGCCGGACCAACACCCGCCAAACCGGGACCAATGTTATTAAAACAAGCTACGGTTGCTGAAAGATTGGTTTCTAAATCAAAGCCATTAAAAGATAATAAAAGAAAAACAATAGCAACAATCAACATATACAATGCAAAATACACCGTAACACCGCCGATAGTATCGTCGTCCACACGTTTGCCATCCAGTTGCACCACACCGACAGAATGCGGGTGAACCATCCGTTTGTAATTACGGCGCATGGATTTGAAAAGCAAGATAATTCGTGAAACTTTTAGTCCGCCTGCCGTAGAGCCGGCACAACCACCAATAAACATCAGTAAAAGCAATATCGTTTTAGAAAGTTGGGGCCACAAATCAAAATTGGCGGTGGAAAAACCGGTCGTGGTAATGATAGAAGAAACCTGAAACGCCGATAAGCGTACAGCTTCGGAAAACTGGGGATATTGGGGGGAAATATTCCATGTAATAACGGCAATGGCTATGGCAACAACACCAAAATATGTCCACATTTCGCCGCTTTTGAAAAAAGATTTCACGCGGCGTAACAGCAACAAATAAAACAAATTGAAGTTCAAGCCAAAAAGCAACATAAAAATCGTAATTACCCATTGCAGATACGGACTGTAACCGGCAATGCTATCCGCTTTAATACCAAAACCACCGGTACCCGCCGTTCCAAAAGCGTGTATCGCACTGTCAAACAGCGGCATCCCTCCACATAACAAAAGTAATATTTGTACCACGGTAAGAAAAAAATAAATCAAATACAAAATCTTGGCAGTATCGCGAAGCCGAGGAACCAGTTTTCCCACAATCGGCCCCGGAACTTCTGCGCGAAGGATATGAATGGCTCGGCCCGATTCCGGCGGGGTTACCGCCAACATAAGGACGATAATACCCATGCCACCCACCCAATGGGTAAAACTGCGCCAAAACAACAGTCCTTTGCCCAGCACGGTAGGGTCAGGTAAAATGGAAGAACCGGTGGTGGTAAAGCCGCTGACCGTTTCAAAGACAGCATCGATGTACGAAGGGATTTCGCCGGAAAAAGTAAACGGCAACGCACCGATGAGTGATAATACCATCCATGCAACAGCCACCGTGATAAAGCCGCCTTTGGCATACATCGGCGTATTGCTTTTATGAAAAATTGCGGATAGCAAAAAGCCCAAGCCGAGTGCAATAATAATGGTAAATAAAAACGGTTTTACTAAATAAAACTCCTTATAACAGACCGATACCAACAACGGCAACAGCAAAAAAAGGCCTTCCAATTTTATGATTTGCCCTATCGTATACAGGGAAACATTTCGATTCATAATCTTCCCCCTTTATTCCGCCAAAATATCCGATAAGTCTTGCAATTGTCTGTTTGCCACTAATACAATGACACGGTCACCGACTTGTATAGTATCATTACCCGCGGGAATAATGGCTTTGCGGTTACGAATAATTCCGGCGAGCAGCAAATTGGGCAGTAATTCTAATTCTTTAAGAGGTACTTGCAATTTGGGAAAATCGGGACTTACGTTAAATTCCAATGCTTCCGCTTTTCCGTCCATAAGCCGATACAAGGTTTCTACATTACTGCCCATGGAATTTTGCAAAGCACGGGCGTACCGCAGCACAATATCCGTAATGATTTTTTGGGGCGAAACAATACAGTCCAACCCCAATTTTTCCGCCAAGGTTGCCAGTTCGTCGCGATTGACTTTGGCAATTACTTTAGGAACGTTCAAAGAAGAGGCAAAAATAGAAATCAAAATGTTTTCTTCGTCCATACCGGTTAGGGCAACAAACGCATCGTGTTCCGGCAAAGATTCTTCCAACAATAATTCTTGTTGTGCACCGTCACCGTGAATAACAACCGCTTTGGGAAGCAATTCGCACAATTCCTGACACAAGTCAGGGTCACGTTCAATGATTTTAACGGAGTTGCCGCCTGCTATCAACATTTTTGACAAATAGTATGCCGTTCGGCTACCGCCCATTAAAATAACGTCGCGCGCTTGTTTGGTGGCAAACCCCATCTGGCGTAGCAGTTTCTGCATTTCGTGAATGTTGGCGGTTAAGCCGATTTTATCCCCGCTTTGCAATACAAAATTACCGTCGGGAATGTACACATCTTCATCACGTTGCACAACACCTACCAGAAATTTTGCTTGATAAGTTTCCCGCATTTGGCGTAAACTCATCCCCACCAATGCTGATTCTTCCTTAACACGCAGTTCAATCATTTCAAAATTACCGCGTGAAAAGGTTTCGACTTTAACTGCTGTGGGAAGTTTGAGCAACTTGTATAACTCTTTGGCGGCTAACAAATCCGGATTAATCGTCATTGACAATCCCAGTTGTTGTTTCATAAAATCAAGACTATTATCGTTATACTCGGGATTACGTACGCGAGCAATGGTATACGGAACGCCCATTTTTTTTGCCATAAAGCAACATAACATATTGGTATCATCGGAACCGGTGACGGCTGCAAACAAATCTACTTTTTTAATACCCGCTTCTTGTAAAACATCGCTGTCTGCCCCATTACCAAAGATACTCATTACATCATAAACGTTGGTAAGTCTATCCAGCACCGCCGAATCGCGGTCAACAGCAATTACATTGTGGCCTTCTTTGACAAGACTGGTCACAATGGTAGTACCGATTTTTCCGCAACCCACAACCACAATGTTCATGATATTTCCTCCGTTTTTTCCGGTGTCGGCAGTTGTTTTATCAACCGTTTTTTAATTTCCACACCATCGTATTTTTGACGTGCTTGGACGCGACCCAAATACTTTGTTTGGCAAGCAGCGCACCAAAAATGTGCCGAAAAGAACCGATGAGTAAACCGCCATTCATCTGTCCGTTTTAAGTTTTTTCCGCAATCTTCGCAAGAAAAGTGCAGTTGACCGCGAGGAATCAACGGATGGTGAATGTCTTTTAAAAAAGTTGGTTTAAACGTCAACCGTTTATAAAACTCTCCGTCCACAATTTGTACCGCTTGTTCAAACGACGGTTCCTCGTAAACATGGCGAAAAACCACTGCCGCTAATTCGCTGTCGTCAATGGCATGGTGCAATTCTACCGACTCGTCGTAAACACCAAGCATTTTGGCAAACTTTCCCAGTGCCACTTGTTGTGACGTGCCGAGTTGCAAACGAGTTTGCGCATAGAGTTGCAAATCGATATACGCACCCATGAAATCAATTTCTTCCCGCCCGTAAAAATAGCGGTAGTTTTCCATGAGAACCATCAAATCGGTATTGCTCCACGTCATCACCAATGCCTTGTTTCCCACAAAATCCCTAAGATGTTCCATAGCATCCGTAAAGGGAATCCCTTTGCGAACATCGTCATCGGTAAACCCGGTAAGATTGGTAACAAGCGATGTTAATTTGCGGCTGACAACCGGACGAACAAGCACATCGAATCGGTCAACAATCTCACCGGTTGGTGAAACCTTTACCGCACCAATCTCGATAATTTCATTAAAATATCCGTTTAGTTTTTGGCAATACGTACCGTTCCACTCTAAATCTAATACAATATACGTCAAGCGCTTAACACATTCCTTCCAAGGTTTTTCCGCCTAAAACATGGAAATGCAAATGGAAGACCGTTTGTCCCGCGCCGATTCCTTTATTATTCACCACACGATAATCCGTAAGATTCATTTCGGCAGTCAATTTGGCAATCACCTCAAAAATGTGTGCTACTAATCCGCTGTTTTCCGCTGTGATTTGGCCGCAATCCGCTATGTGTTGTTTGGGAATTACCAAAAAATGCACCGGTGCCGCAGGTTGAATATCATAAAACGCCAACACCGTATCGTCTTCGTATAATTTTTGGGAAGGGATTTCTCCTGCAATGATTTTACAAAAAATACAATCCATAGTAAGCACTCCTTATTGTCCGATAATTGACGGCAAAATTGCCAAAGCTTCTGTTACTTTGCTAATATCTTTGCCGCCTGCCATTGCCATGTCGGGCTTGCCACCGCCTTTACCGCCGCAAACGGTTGCTACTTGACGCACAATGTTACCGGCGTTGACTCCGGCCGCGACAGCACCTTTGGTGCAATAGCAAACAAAGGTGACGGTTCCTTTTTCTTCGAACACACCCGCCAAAACCACAACGGCTTTTTCCGGTGCGAAATCTTTGCTGCTGTCACACAGTGTTTTGAGTTCATCACCGCCGACGTTTTTGAGTACGGCAGATACTAATTGTATACCGTTGCAATCAATCGCAGTATTAAACAATTCTTTTACCTGGTTAGCGGCTTGTCCGGCGCGCACGGTTTGCAATTCGCGTTGACAGTCTTTGAGTTCTGTTTGTAATTGTGCTGCACGACGTGCAACGTCATCGGGACCGTTTGCTTTCATGGTTTCGGCTGCTTTGACAAGTTCATCGCGATAACCGTTGAGCAAAGCCAAAACCCCGTTACCCGTTACCGCTTCAATACGGCGAACACCTGCTGCCACCGACGTTTCGGATATAATACGGAACAAGCCAACTTTGGCGGTGTTATCGGCATGTGTACCGCCGCACAGTTCCATGGATACATTGCCCATTTTTACAACACGCACTACATCGCCATATTTTTCTCCGAACAATGCCATGGCACCTTGTTTACGCGCTTCGTCAATTGACATTTCGGAAATTTCGATTTTGTTACCGCCTAAAATCCATTGATTAACCAAGGTCTCTACTTGTGCTAGTTCGTCACCCGTAAGCGCCGAAAAATGGGTAAAGTCAAAACGAACACGCTCAGCATTGACCAGTTGTCCCGCTTGTTCGACATGATTTCCAAGCACCGTACGAAGAGCGGCTTGCAACAAGTGAGCCGCCGAATGATTACGTACCACTGCAGCGCGATTTTCTGCATCAACCGATGCCGTCACCGACATACCAACTGACATTTCACCGCTTGTTAAAACACCCACGTGCAAAATGGCACCGTTAGCGGTTTTTTGCGTATCGGTCACTTCAAAACGAGCGGTATCGGTTTCGATGACACCAACGTCCCCTACTTGTCCACCGCTCTCACCGTAAAACGGCGTGGTATCCAGTACCAAAACCGCTTTTTCGCCCTCATTGAGTACCGTTACCGTTTCATTACCGCAAACCATCGCGGTAACGGTTGCGGGCGAAGAAAGCTGTGCATAACCCACAAACTCACCGGCGGTAAGTTGCTCGGCAATACCGGCATTGCCTTTCCAGGCATCGGCACCTGCATCTTTTCGTGCCGCACGCGCGCGTGCACGTTGTTCTGCCATGAGCACATTGAACGCTTCTTCGTCTACCGCGACACCGCGTTCTTCCAAAATGTCTTTGGTAAGGTCAATCGGGAAACCGTAGGTGTCGTACAATTTGAACGCCACTTCGCCCGAAAGCACATTATTTTTGACAGAAGACAAGCATTCTTCCAACAGTGCCAAACCGCTGTCAATGGTTTTTTCAAACGCTTCTTCCTCGTTACGAATCACCTTAACGATAAAGTCTTTTTTATCATTCAGTTCCGGATAAGCCGACAGGTTTTCATGAATAACCGTTTCGCATACTTCATACAAGAACGGACGGTGAATACCTATTAAACGACCGTGTCGTGCCGCACGACGCAACAAACGGCGCAACACGTATCCGCGTCCTTCATTGGACGGTAAAACACTATCACCAATCATGAAAGTAGTAGAACGAATATGGTCGGTAATGACACGCAACGAAACGTCAGTACGTTCGCTCTCACCGTAATTGACATTGGCAATACGGCTGATATGTTTCATAATATTTTGCACGGTATCCACTTCAAACAAGTTAGCAACGCCTTGCATGATGCACGCTAAACGTTCCAAGCCCATACCGGTGTCGATATTGGGATGGTCAAGCGGTGTATAGTTGCCGTTACCGTCGTTATCAAATTGTGTAAACACATTATTCCAAAACTCTACAAAGCGGTCACAATCGCATCCAACGGCGCAGTCAGGTGAACCGCAACCATATTCTTCCCCGCGGTCAAAATACAGTTCCGAGCAAGGACCGCACGGACCGGAGCCATGTTCCCAAAAGTTATCTTCTTTGCCTAAACGAACAATGTGGTCAGGGGATACACCAACTTCTTTGGTCCAAATTTCAAAAGCCTCGTCATCGTTTTCGTAAATGGAAACATAAATACGTTCTGCCGGCATTTCCAACACTTGGGTACAAAATTCCCATGCCCACGCTGTAGCTTCATGCTTGAAATAATCACCAAAGCTAAAATTGCCCAGCATTTCAAAATAGGTGCCGTGACGCGCGGTTTTACCCACCCGTTCAATATCGGGCGTACGAATACATTTTTGGCAGGTTGTCACCCGTTTGCGCGGCGGTGTTACTTCTCCCGTAAAATACTTTTTCATCGGAGCCATGCCCGAGTTGATTAACAACAAGGATGCATCGCCCTTAGGTACTAACGGGAAACTCGGCAAACGCAGATGCCCCTTACTTTCAAAAAAGCTCAAATATTTTTCCCGCAGTTCGTTAAGACCTGTCCATTGCATACCAAAAACATCCTTTCTAAAAAAATAGCTCCGCCCCATGTTTGGGACGGAGAATCCGTGGTACCACCCAAATTGCGTTACCAAAAGCAACGCCACTTGATTACCTTTAACGCAGGCATACGCCGCCCTTATTTCGGGCGGGAGCTCCGGAATGGCACCCGTATAACGCCGGCAGTTTGCCTCACAGCACGCAAAAACGTAGCAAACTTCTCTGTATACCTTGAAAATACGGTTAGTTCCTTCAGCGCTTTAACGAAATGAGTATACCTTTTTTTACACTTTTTGTCAAGTGTTTTCCTCCAAATACCCCATGCGGTACAGATAGTTGCAGATATCGGCAAAAACCGGTGCCGCCGCCTCACCGGTACGTCCACTGTCTTCTGCCAACACGGTAATCACGTATTTTGGCGACCGAGCCGGATAAAAACCCGTAAACCAACTTTGTATCATGGTCTTTCCGTCTTTACCAACCCAACCGGTCTCCGCCGTACCGGTTTTCCCTCCGGCTCCGCCCACCAAAGGCATTGCCGAAGCACCGGAACCTTCTGCGACTACTTTTATCATCATTTCTTTAATGGTATCCGCCGTTTTTTGTGAACAAACCGGTGTTGGTGGGTCTATTACGGTTTCGGTAACTTTTCCCGAAACATTGACACTACCGGCATATAAGTTTGGTCGATAAAATTTTCCGCCATTAACCACACTCGCCGTCATTTGCGCGATATGCAGCGGCGTTGCCAACAAATCACCCTGACCAAAAGAAACGTTAGCCAGTACCGTGGGTTGCGACAGTTCTTGCAAGGTTGGAAACTGGGCACGGGCGGTGGAAAAATTCACGGCAGGTAACAACGGACTATCAAACCCCAAAACGCACGCCATGCGGTACAACATTTCGCTACCAACTTCTTGAATCAATTGGATAAAATACGGGTTACAGGATTGCGCGTATGCTTCTGTAAGCGTTAAAGAGCCATGTCCTAATATTTGGTGGCATTTAATGCGATTACTCCCCACCGGCAACATGCCGTTACATAAAAACTGTCGTGTAAGCGGTATTCCCGCTTCCAACGCTGCCATAGCGGAAACGGTCTTGAACACCGAACCGCAATTATATGCCGCAACAGCACGATTAAACAGCGGAGAATCCTCTGCTTCCAAATAGTCGGGTACGGCCAAAGGAGAAAACGACGGAAAACTCGCCATGGCTAAAATATTACCCGAGCCGGGTTCCATCACCACGACAGCTCCTTGAGAAAGTTTTTCTCCGGCAATGGTTTCCACCATGTTTTGTATGCGACTGTCAATGGTTAACGCCACACCGGCACGGGAACGATACAGCGTGTTTTCCACTTTTATCGGTTTTAATTCCGAAACATTGCCCCTAGCGTCCGTACGATACGTGACAGTAACGCTCCCCGAAGATTTTGAAAGTTCATTATCGAAAAACAATTCGGCACCGCAAACACCATGATTATCATCCCCGACATATCCAATGACATGAGCCGCCAGTTGTCCCTCGCCATACCGTGCAGGAACTGTAAATTGTTGTATACCCGCTGTCGGCACCAGCGGAATTTTCGAAGTGAACACCACCGGTTTCCCGCTTTTTAATTCTTCTTGGATGCCTTGCCATTCGTTGGATGGTAAAGACTCGGACAATACTGCCATCGCCGTAGGAACAGCAGAAGCGGAAGCGGCATACACCGATTCACGGTTAGTAAGCGGCTGTAAATTACAGTCATACAGCGTACCGCGTGATGTTGCGACCGTCACTTTAAGTGTAGATTGATTTTCCACAACAGACAAATACGTTGTAGTATTTAGCTGATAAAGTTTTGCCGTAACACCACTGAACGCAAATAGTAATGCTGCTAAAACACCGATTGTTCTTTTGTTCATATACAAAACCTCCGACAAGGAAAGTATTCCCTGTCGGAGGTTGTTTTAGTCTTTGATTCTTTTGCGAAGATAGGTACCCTCAGGCAACGACTCGGCAAACGGTAGGCGCAAAGACATTGTTGCATGAGGAGCTGATGCAATAGGTTCTCCCTCGCCGTTTTGCAATCCTTTGGCAATCAACGAAAGAGGTGGTTGCCCCGGAATAAGTGCTTCCAACATATCCCCGTCAAAAAAGCGATTACGTTGTGATAACAGCAAACAACCATCCGCATATCCCGTTACCACGGCAACGGCTTGATATTCTCGAATATACCCGCCGGATACGGTGTTTTGTGATGGCTCATCAAAATAGAAACCCGTGCTATACGGACGGTGACTGACGGTATACGGCTCGTGTCGGAGCCATTCGGGAAGAGTGTACGACTCTTCGCAACCACTTTGCTTATACCCATCCAGTGCCAAGCGGTAGGCATTGGTAACACCCGCTACGTAATAAGCAGCTTTGGCACGTCCTTCGATTTTGAAAGAGGAAATACCGGCACGATGCAACAGCGGAATATGGTCCAGCATACATAAATCGTTGGCATTGAACAAAAACGTTTCGCGGTCGTGTTGTTCAACAGCGAAGGTATAATCAGGGCGATTTGGCTCAATCAGTTCGTATTTCCAACGGCAAGGTTGCGCACAATCACCGCGATTACTATCGCGACCGGTCAAGTATGCCGAAAGCATACAACGACCGGAATATGACATACACATCGCACCGTGTACGAACGCTTCCAGTTCCAACGAAGACGGTGTGTTTGCACGAATATCGGCGATTTCCGATAGTGATAATTCCCGTGCCAGCACCACGCGGGAAGCCCCCAAGTCATAGAGCATACGTGCGGTTGCAGAATTGACCACACCAAACTGTGTAGAAACATGCCGCGCGCAATGAGGGGCATAGCGTTTGGCTAATTCAAAAACACCCAAATCGGCAATAATCAGCGCATCGACACCAATATCATCCAAAAAGGATAAATAATCGGGTAACAAATTTAATTCCTGTTCTCGCGGCAAAGTATTGCACGTAACGTACATTTTCTTACCGCGCGAATGGCACAAATCAGCAGCACGTCTCAGTCCATCTTCATCAAAATTAGCAGGGGCACTGCGCATACCAAAATGGGTGCCTGCCAAGTATACCGCATCCGCGCCAAACAGCAATGCCGCATGCAAGCGTTCTTCGTCCCCCGCCGGTGCCAACAGTTCAGGAAACGGGAATTTCACATTATCCATACGCACCAATTCCGTAACGTCGACATATTTTTTCGTGTTCGGCAAACGTTTTGGAAAAATAGGTTTTTCCGGTATCGTAATCCGTGGCAAAATAAAAGCAATCCTTGACATCTTCCGACGGTGACAATACCGCTTGAATTGCCGTCAAACCGGGGTTGTTGATAGGACCTGCCGGCAAGCCGTCGCACTCATATGTGTCGTAATCCTTGTTGGATACGGAAAGCGCACTGTTACCGGATAACATTTTACTGATATAATCACCGGTGGAATCGCATTGCAGCTTGGGGTATTGCTCTTTGTTTTTTAAGCGATTATCCAAAACACGAGCTACTTTTTGCATATCCGATTTATTGGCGGCTTCGCCTTGCACAATCGATGCAAGCACAATTAAATCGTCCATTTGAATACCTTTGGCACTCATAATAGAGCGAATATTGGTACCTACACGCGTATTAAAATTATCCAGCATACGGCGTACCACTGTTTCGCCGGAACAACCAACGTAAAACTGATACGTATCCGGGAACAAATATCCTTCTAACTTATACACACGCGACGAATACTTGGAAGATTTTTTAGCTTCTTTTAAGAAGGGATAGTCTTTGGTGTAATCCACTTCATTGATCGCACGGTAAAATTCCGCCGCTGTACACACTTTATTGCTTTCCAAGCGTTTGGCAATTTTATCAATGGTAAATCCTTCGGGAATCAGGACAGAAACCGTTTCGCGTTCTTTTGCCGCTTGCAGCGTGCGCATAAGTAATTTATATCCCATATTGGGCGATACGCTATAATTTCCTGCTTTCCAGTTATCTCCTGCTCCGGTCAGCAAAACATATAACCGAAACACCGCCGGTTGTTCAATAAGCCCTTTTTCTTCGAGCATATGTACAATTTCTTTTGTTTTGGCGGTTTCTTCGATTGTGACATCGATGGTACGTTCTGAGCGGTTTAATCCCGTAAAATCCAAGCCACCTGTCACAATAAAGTACGTCAGCACACCCGAAAGTATAAACACGCACGCCGCGTATAAAAAAGCTTTCAAGCAACCTTCTTGCTCCGATTGACGAATGGATTTTTGCGAATGAACCGAAGGTTCCGTTTTGGCAATAGACGTGGGTTCCGGTTTTGGTGGCGTAGAAGGTTCTTTAACGGCCACCGCCGTGGTTACAGGTTCGGGAGCTCCGTATTCATCATCCAAATTCAAATGCAACTCAAACACCGGCTTTTTAGCCACAGGTACAGAAGGTTCTTCCGTATTGGACGAAAGACCTTGTAATTCATCTAAAATTTCATCAATTGTCGGCTGCTTGTTTTCGCTTGGCATAAAAACACCTCCGTGTTACATAGTACGGCGAATAAAGTTTTCGGTTATCAACAGTTGTACGGGACGGTCAAAACGACCGTGAGGCAATCTTCTACGAATACAGGAACTGTAACAAATGCCAATCCTATCCCCTTCGTAGCCTGCCAAAAAACGGTCATAATACCCTTTCCCATAGCCCAAACGGTATCCGTTAAAATCATAACAAAACGCGGGAACAACACATAAAGAACGAGAAAAATCGGTTACTAATTTTTCTTTTTCCGGTTGGGGTTCCAAAACGCCAAAAGTCCCCGGTGTTAAATCTTCCAATGAGGAAATATAATAAAATTCCATCTGACGGGTATCGGGGACACAACGCGGCACCGCTACCCGCTTCCCATCTGCTAACGCTTGATGGATAATGGGATACGTGTCCACTTCGATGGGTGTAGATACATAAACCAGTATTTGCCGACAATCGCGGTACTGCCACAAAGCGCGCACGCGTTCGGCGATACGGCGGTCGCAATCCCGACGAAATTCAGGTTCCATATTGGTGCGAACAGCACGATACTGTTCGCGCAAGCGGGTTTTTAACCGCCGAATATCTTCTAATGGCATTGCATGGTGTCCCCTATCTCTTTAGCCTTTTTGGATGAAATCAACCGCGTTATGATAGCTAATGCAAAATCAATCGCAACACCCGCGCCCTTGGCGGTAATGCAGTTTCCATCAGTCTCAACGGTGCCACCCGTAATCAAAGCACCATGCAAATAGGATTCAAAGCCCGGATAACACGTGGCGCGTTTACCACTGAGTAACCCGCGTTTTCCGAGTACCAACGGTGCAGCGCAAATAGCACAAAGCAAACATTCATTGCCTACTTGTTGCAAACACATATCCACTTTTGACGATGCATCCAAATAGGTGGCCCCCGGCATTCCGCCCGGTAGAACCACCGCTTGGATTTGGCTGACAGGCGGCACGTTGGTAGTATCCGCCGTGACAGTAATACCATGCGATCCGGTAACGGACAAACCATCGATACCAACCGTAACAACGTCCAAACCGGCACGACGTAGTACATCTACTGTCGCTAATGCTTCTATTTCTTCAAAACCTTGTGCCAAGAACACAACGACCATTTTTAAAACTCCTTATACAGGCGATTACTGATAACATCCATCGGAAACGGTTCTCCGTTTTCGCCGCAAGAAACCACAACCCATCCCCATTTTTGGGCGGCATATAACGCGCTTTCGCGGCAGGTTTTTAAATACGCTAAATCCCGTTCGTGAATATCTTTTTTGCTTTCTTCACCCTGATAGCGTGACGAAAGTAACCGTTGCGAAATTTCCAGCGGCATATCCAAAAAAATCACTTTGTCGGGACGCGGCAATCCAAGAAGTTCATACTCGTATTCTTCAAGCCACCCCAAATAGGCATCCCATTCTTTTCGAGGTAATTTTCCCATTTGATGAATGGCATTGGAAGTGGTATATCGTGCGGCTAAAATCAATTTTCCCGACTCATACTCTTTTTGCCAAAATTTTTTATAGCTGGCATAGCGGTCCACCGCATAAAAGGAGGACGCGGCATAAGCATTAACCGCATCGGCAGAACTGCCAAATTCCCCCTGCAAATACATTTGCACCAAAGCGGAAGAAGGCTGCTCATAATCTGGAAAACTGATTTGTGTATACTCGCGGTTTTGCGCGGTAAAATACTCGTTCAACCGTGCAAGTTGCGTGGATTTTCCGCTGCCGTCCAATCCATCCAGCACTACCAGATGACCCATTATTTGGTTTCCCCCTCTTGCAGTGCACGGTATTTTTTGCGCATTGCCGCTGCCTCACCGCAGGTCATTTTACCTTCGGGGCATGCACCGCAAACACAAGAAGGACCTGCATTTTTAAACAAATGCGGTGCTGCTTCTACGCACAAGCGCAACATGCGTTCCGCAAGCTCGCGAATTTCCCATTGAGCACGATTACAGCAACGGTGACGGAAGAAATTGAGCAAACTGCGTGCATTCATAGTGACAATCATCTTAGTTGTGCAAGCGTTGGGCAACACAAAGCGTGCATCTTCAATAGCCTTTTTTTCGGCAGCACGTTCGGCAGCTTTTTGTTCCATGCCGGATGCCAAAAACGCGGCTTTGTGTTTTTCTTTTAAAATAGCTGTCAATTCTTCGTATTGGCGTTGGTCTTGTTCCATGGCCTGTTCAAAAACCGCTTTTGCTTCGGGAACCGCTGCAATTTCCGGCGGCAAAACGTATTCAAACTGTTTTTCTGCCACATACCGCTGACTTTGCACGCTGTATGATGCCAAACGATGGCGCGTAATCTGTGCCAACAAGGCACGCGATAC
This sequence comes from Acutalibacteraceae bacterium, assembly GCA_045578425.1. Taxonomy (GTDB): domain Bacteria; phylum Bacillota; class Clostridia; order Oscillospirales; family Acutalibacteraceae; genus RGIG3009. Next base: position 16,020 of record JAZNKF010000023.1, on the reverse strand, counting down.
ACCCTCAATTCCAAAGGTGAACGAAGCATGTTCAATGGGGCTTTCGTGCCCAATTTCGGCAAGCATATCCACAAAAGACGCCGTTTTTTCTTCCGTCAAGCCCTCGCGGATGCCGGCAATATCGGCAGGAGAATAGCAAAGCCGAGCTGCCGCAGCCACCGTATGTTCCGGGAATGGTGTTTGAGCAATAAGAGTTACATTCATATGAGCACGTCCTTATAGCAATAATTAATTGAATTATATCACAAAGCAAAAATTTCTTCAAGTGTTTTATCATTACACCTATTTTTGGATAAAAAGTATTGATTTTGACCTGTTTTGTGCGGTATACTATCAAAAAAGCTGTCAAAAGAGGTGAAGCATTTGGATAAAAAAGTGCCGCTTACCGTGCAGCGAAAACGGCTTGTTACCGCTTTTTCACTTGTTATCGCTTTTGCCGTTTTTGTGTGGCTTTCGGTGTTTATTACTCGACAATTTTTATCGTTTGAAAAATCACCCGAAGAATTTAAAGCCTTTATCGATTCCTTTGGTTGGACAGGCCGTCTGGTTGCCTTGGGATTACAAGTTTTACAGGTTATTGTTTCTTTTATTCCCGGTGAAGTTTTAGAAATCGGTATCGGATATGCCTTTGGGGCCGTGGAAGGTACGCTGCTTTGTTTAGGCGGTGTCGCCATTGCTTCTTCACTGATATTTGCACTGTCCAAACGCTTAGGGGTACGGTTGGTGGAAATTTTTATCAGCCGTGACAAAATTGATAATCTCCGCTTTATTAACAGTGAAAAAAAGTTGAAGCGTTTGACTTTTATTTTGTTTTTTATTCCCGGAACACCCAAAGACATTCTCACCTATTTTATGGGATTGACAAAACTAAAACTACCTGAATTTTTGATTATCACATTGATTGCACGTATTCCGTCGGTGGTATCTTCCACCATCGGCGGTAATCTTATGCAACAACAAAACTATCAATCGGCAATCCTTTTGTTTTTGATTACAGGGGCTGTCAGTTTGGCAGGGATGGCATTATATAATTATTTTATCAACCGTCGAAAACAATCAAAAAGCAACGATAGTTAAACCCGCAAGGTAAAACCTTGCGGGTTTCGACTTTTTTATAAAAATAATTTCCTTAAATCCGTTACGTTTTGTGCCAAATGGTCCGCCCCCGCCTTAACCAATTCTTCACGACTACCGTAGCCATACAGCACCCCTACCGACGACATACCAAAAGATTTGGCACCCTCAACGTCGAAACAGCGGTCACCTATCATTACGGTTTGGGAATAATCGGTAATCGCCATCCGCGAAAGCGCCGAAAGAATAACCGATGTTTTATCAGCACGTTTTTCTGCCATATCGCTGCCGGCAATACAAGAAAAATACGAAGTCAGTCCAAAACGGCGCATCAAACGGCAAGCATACATTTCCGGTTTAGACGTTGCCATAATCAACTCATATCCCGCCAGCTGTGCATCGCGTAAAAATTCCGGTATGCCATCGTATACTTTATTTTCATACAAACCGATATCCGCAAAATATTCGCGGTACACGCGCAGTGCCTCCCACGATTGTTCATCGGTTAAACCATATTCCTGTTTAAAGGTTTCAAGCAAAGGCGGTCCAATAAACGAGAGCAGACGATTTTTGTCGGTTTCCTCAATCCCGAAATGCCGCAAAGCATGTACCACCGATTTGGTAATACCTTCTGCAGGGTCGGTAAGCGTTCCGTCCAAATCAAACAGTAAAAATCGTGTGTGGCGTGCCAAAATCCGTTCATTAAAGCGATGCAGGCGGTATTCACCGGTGACGGGGTGCGGATTTTGATAATCGGCATACACCAAAGAATCGTCCACCCACGCGGTACCCCGTTTTACCTTGTCGGGACGTTTGAACCGTTCATCGGTTTCCATAAGCCGTTTGTGTTGTTTGCGCAAGGTTTCGTTTTGTTGCAAACAAGCAGGGAGCAATCCCGAAGGATTGGTTGCCAAACGGTCACAGGCCATAACATCACGAAGTACCGCTTTATCTATGCCATCCCATGTACTGCAAGCGGCATAAAGCGCCTCTGTATACGCATCTAACGAAAGCGACTCCGTTGGCAAGCAATCGGCTAATCGCGAAAAAAGGGCAAACGGCGACTTTTTCGTTACACTCAACAAATGCTGCAACGTACGGCGAAACCGCCCGCTGTTGTATAACCGTTCCAAAACCTCTTCCACAAGATGTAATTTTTGCAGTTCTTCGGTGGTCAACCACGGAGTGGATGTTACCTCATACGGCGCATTCGGTGAAAACGTGCAAGGATATTGCTCGGTATTTTCGCGCATGGGCGCACCGTGGAGTAATTTGAGGAATCCCAACTGTAACATGTGCGGTTGCAAAGAATAAGCTTTATTAAAACTTTCGGCAAAAATTTCTTTGTTTTCGTGCGGTAAACCGGCAATTAAATCAATATGGACCGACACATTGTCACAAGCTAATACCTTGCGAATGTTTTGGGAAAGGTGTGTGCAATCGGTTTTTCGGCAGATAGCGGCAAGAGTTGGCTCATGGAACGATTGAATACCGATTTCCAACTGAAATAGTCCTACCGGTGCTTCGGATAAAACGGTAATCGTTTCTTCATCCAGTAAATCCCCGGCAATTTCAAAGTGGAAACATACATCGGCAGGAATTTCTTTGCCGTAGTGCTCGACAATAAAGCGGAACAAATACAAGGCGCGTTCGCGATTGGCATTAAACGTTCTGTCTACTAATTTAACGGTTTTTGTTCCACTGTTGGCTAAGAGTAAAAGTTCTTTTTCGGCGCGTTCCAAAGGATAATACCGTACGCTTCCGCAACGACCCGAAAGACAAAACGCACAAGAAAACGGGCAACCACGCGAGGTTTCTAAATACGCTATCCGTCCACCAAGGTTTTCAAAATATTCCGAAAGATATGGACTTGGCGGAATTTCATTGGTAACATATGGCGTACCGATAATAATTTCATCACCCAAACGATAAGAAATACCGGGCACGTTCACGTAATCCTCTTGTTGAGATAACGCATTCAAAAGGAGAGCAAATGGTTTTTCGCCCTCGCCGGACAACACAAATTCGACTTCTTTATGGGTTTGTAAAACGTGTTCGGCACAATAACTCACTTCCGGTCCACCCCACACAATCCGCGTGTTTGGCAACAGTTGATGCACGCGTCGTGTCAGTTCGGCTACCGATAAAATATTCCAAATATAACAACAAAAGCCAACCGCATCGGGTTGTTTTTCAACAATCCGCCTCGCTACGTTTTCAAGCGGTTCGTTGATGGTGCCTTCCACCACCGTTGCAACGATGCCCTTTTCGGCATAGGTACGCACACCGGCAAGCAAGCACCAAGGTGCCAGTGAAGAGTGAATATATTTTGAATTCAAACAGCAAATTACCGCTTGCATGGTTATCCCACCTTTTGAAACAATTATACTGCTTTTACCCGCCAAAGACAAGTAGGTCAATTGACATTTCGAAAACAATATTTTATAATAAGCCCGTATTTTTGTTTTAGCGGAATAGCCGCAGAAAGGACTCTCATGGCAAAGCGCACCAAACTTATCAACCGTTCCTTACCCGATTATACCCGTGGCGAAGAACTATTCAACATGATTTCACACATTGTTGGCGGCGGTATCAGCGTAGTTATTTCTGCCGTCTGTATCGTGTATTCCGCTTTATTTTGTGATGCATGGGCAGTGGTCAGCAGTGCAGTATACGGTGCTTCATTGATACTGCTGTATACCATGTCAAGCATATATCATGGATTGATTCCGCTTATGGCGAAAAAGGTATTTCAAGTGCTGGACCACTGTACTATCTACTTTTTAATTGCCGGCACCTATACACCGTTTACACTCTGTGCTATTCGCCGCATCAATCCAACGGTTGCCTGGGTTATATTTGGTGTAGTTTGGGCCTTAGCCGCCTTGGCGACGACGCTTACCGCGATTGATTTGAAAAAATATGCCACCTTTTCTATGATTTGTTATATCGGTATGGGTTGGTGCATTATCGCTGCCGGGAAAATAACATATTTTGCTTTAACACCCGCCGGTTTCTTTTATCTTCTTGCAGGTGGTATCGCCTACACCGTAGGAGCAATTCTATACGGATTGGGTAAAAAAGGACGATATATCCATTCCGTTTTTCATTTATTTGTTATTTTGGGTAGTATTTTACATGGCATTTCTGTTTTGTTTTATGCTTTATAATTGACAGCAAAAGAACAGCCGATGATGCGAGGTTTCGCATCATCGGCTGTTTGTTTGATTAACTTATTTCGCCATGGAAGCCACTTCGGCAGCAAAATCGTCTTCGCGTTTTTGCAAACCTTCGCCTTTTTCAAAGCGAGTGAACTCTGCCACTTTGAGAGCGCCGCCCAAAGACTTGGCAACTTCGGCAACGTATTTTTCGACCGTAAAGTTACCGTCTTTCACAAAGGCTTGTTGCAACAAGCAGTTGTTTTCATAGAACTTACCAATACGGCCATCCACCATTTTGGCAATGATTTGTTCGGGTTTGTTTGCCATTTTGGGATCGTTTTGAATTTGAGCCATCAACACTTCTTTTTCGTGTTCGAGGTCAGCAGCAGGAACGGTACTCTTATCCAAATAAGACGGGTTAAGAGCAGCAATTTGCATAGCAACGTCTTTGCCGCATTCCACAAATTTGGCATCATCCGCAGCAACACCTTCGTTTTCGAAACGAACCAAAACGCCAATACGGCCGCCACCGTGAATGTAGGCAACGCAATCGCCTTCATAGCGCACAAAACGACGAATGCTCAAGTTTTCACCGATAACCAAGATTTTATCACGCAACGAATCAGCAACAGTCAAACCGCCGCAGGGTTTGGTGAGCAAATCTTCCACATCGGCAGGATTGGTATCCAAAATAACTTGGGCCACTTCGGCAATGAATTCTTGGAATTTATCACTCTTGGCAGCAAAGTCGGTTTCGGAATTGATTTCCAACACAACGCCGACTTTTTTAGCGGTATCGACAGTGGCATACACCAAACCTTCGGCAGCAATACGGCTGGCTTTTTTAGCAGCAGCAGCCAAACCTTTTTCGCGCAACAAGTCAACGGCTTTCTCCATATCGCCATTGGCTTCGGTCAACGCTTTTTTACAATCCATCATACCAACGCCGGTTTTTTCACGCAGCGCTTGTACATCTTTAGCAGTAAAGGCCATGTTCTTTTCCTCCTTGCACCGTTACGGGCAATCTATTTATTCAGCAGCTGCCTCGGCGGCAACTTCTTCGGTTACTTCATCAGCGGGAGCTTCTTCGGCGGTGTTTTGTTCGCCTTGACGACCTTCGATGATGGCGCTTGCCATTGCACCGGCAATGAGTTTCACAGCGCGAATAGCATCGTCGTTACCGGGGATGACATAATCGACATCGTCGGGATCGCAGTTGGTGTCAACGATAGCGACAATCGGAATACCCAATTTTTTCGCTTCGGCAACAGCAATTTTCTCTTTGCGGGGGTCAACAATGAACAAAGCGCCGGGGATTTTGTCCATGCCTTTGATACCGCCCAAGAATTTTTCCAATTTTTCGATTTCGTGGTTTAATTTGATAACTTCCTTTTTGGGGAGCAAATCAAACGTACCGTCTTCCGACATAGCTTTGAGTTGCTTCAAACGAGCAATACGACCGCGAATGGTGCGGAAGTTGGTGAGCATGCCGCCCAACCAGCGAGCATTTACAAAGTAAGCACCGGCACGGACAGCTTCTTCGGCAACGGAATCTTGCGCTTGTTTTTTGGTACCGACAAACAAGACGGTTTTGCCTTCAGCAGACACATCACGAATGAAAGCATACGCTTCTTCGAGTTTGCGCACTGTTTTTTGCAAGTCAATGATATAAATACCATTGCGCTCGGTAAAAATGTAGGGCGCCATTTTGGGGTTCCAGCGGCGGGTTTGGTGACCGAAATGGACACCGGCTTCCAGCAACTGTTTCATGGATACGACTGACATGTGAAATCCTCCTTGGTTTTAACCTCTACGGGAACTGACGATTGATTACAAATTTTCAATCGCATCTCCGGAATCGCGCTTGCGACACCACCGGAGCAAAATTACCCGTATGCATTATGCCGTGATATTGTATCACAAACGATTACAAATAGCAAGTCTTTTTTTAAAATTTAATTAGCACTTCCGAAAATTCCGCTTAAAATGCTGTTTCGTCGTTTGCGATTGCCGCAAGCATTTGGCGAACAAAGCGGTAACGGGTGATTAACCAAGATTGTTTGCTCTCCAATCACCTCAATTTCCTTCCAACAAATCACGATATCCTCCTCGTGACCCAATAATCCAAAGAACTTGGGTCTTCCGTAAATAACGATGGCCGTCAACTGGGCGGTACAAGTATCCACCTCTACGTCGTCAACGCAACCAAGTCGCATTCCGTCACAAATATTAATTACTTCTTTGTCGTGCATGTCCGTAATTCTGCAAAACATAGGCTTCCCTCCCAAAACAACCTATGCTGTGACCAGAAAAGATATTCCAAAAAAGGCTTTCTTGCCCTTTATGGCAAGAAAGCCTTTTCGTCATTGCGCTTGTGTTGTCAATTGCGCTTGCTTGAATTTTTCAACGTAGGTATCAACTTGTTTTTGACAATGTGTGTTTACTGCCGCAATACCGCTACCCAACAGTTTCATCGTACGGTCATAGGAATAACCCGCTTCTGTCGCTTCGGCATCGCTGAGCCCGAATGCGGTTTTCCAGTCCTTGCCCTTTTCCAATGGCAAAGCAATATATTTTTCAAACAAAGTATTGGTGGGGTACGCGGCGCGTATCATCCCCCGTCCCATGCACCAAACCGGCACCACATCCACACCGGTAAGCATGACAGTACCGTCTTCATACCGAGTCGCCGTCGCATAGAAAATCACGCCGTCTTCGGTATGACCGTTATCGTTACAGTTGGTGCCGTGCTCCAAACGATGAGTATCTTTGCTGCGGTCGGCTACATCGGGATAATCGCAACCGGCAAAGTGCCACGAATCTTGGAAACAATTAGGACTGTTCGCCTTGGTACCGCCCGCCATACACTCAATTTGTTGACCGGATAACAAGTTACCGGATGAATACAAACAAACCGTCGTGTTACCGGTTGCCTCGTCGGTAATCAGTTCTATCGGTTCAATTTTGTGCGGGTGACCGCCCACAATCAAATCTACACCCAACTCACACATTTTTTTGGCAATCGCGGTTTGGTTTTCGTTGGGAGTCAAGGTGTATTCTTGTCCCCAGTGGATATACAAATATACCAACTCCGCGCCCTCGGCACGCATTTGTTTAATCAGCGTTTCGGCATCGGCATAAAACGCAGGCAAGTTGGTGTTAGAAAAACAGTTGGTATTCCAATAACTCCCGTAAGAATAGTTCAAAAATCCAATCTTGATACCGTTAATATCTTTTATCAAATACCGTTTGTCTGCCGTGTTAAGACGCGAGCCGGTAAAATCCATACCTTCTGCCGTTAAAGTTTCCATGGTTTTTTTCATACCGGCAACACCACCGTCGGCAATGTGGTTGTTTGCGGTAATACCGAGTTTGTAACCGGTTTTGGAAAGAGCTGTCACCACCTCAGCAGGGACACGGAACGGTAACGAGGAGTATTTTGTACCTGTTGCCACGGAAAATTCAATATTCACCACGGAATAATCCGCTTTTTTAAGATACGGTGCCAAATTTTCAAAGCAATAATTAAAATCGTACACGCCGTTTTGGTAAGCACTTGCGCGTACACCATTATGAATTAAAACGTCACCGGAACTCCCCACCGTTGCCGTAGATACGACTGCCGGTGCTTTAGGACCGGTGGTAGTGGTTGTTTTATTTTCACCACCGCTAACGGCTTTACCAATACCGTTCACAGCCAATATCACAACACCGATAACGATAGCCAGTATTGCTAACAAAGCAACAACTGTTAATGCTCGCCGCGCCGTCGCTTTCTTTTTATGTTTTGCGTGTTTTCTGGGAGGCATAAAGATTCTCCTTTATTTGCAATATAGATTTATTTTACATGATTTCCTCTGTCAAGTCAATCCTTGTCCTCAAAATTGGAACAGGAAGTCAGTTGATGCATACCATAACAATAGAAACTATTTTTGCGAGGCATAAAAGTATGAACAGAATACGAAAGTTACACGAATTAAAAGTGGGTGAGTACGGCACTGTTTATCAACTACGTACCAACGGCACCATGAGAAGACGATTGTTGGATATTGGTCTTATTGAAAACACCGTTGTGGAATGTGTTGGAAAAAGTCCCGCCGGAGACCCACTTGCTTTTTTAATACGCGGCGCAGTGATTGCCATTCGCGGTGAAGATTGCCACGATATTGATATTTTAGTAGATGAGGAGGACGAACCGCTATGGGACTGACCGCAAAATCTGCCGGAACACATGCCGTCGACAGTGGTTTACACCTTGAAAAGTTATCATTGCACGAAAAGGTTGTTGCTTTGGCAGGTAACCCTAACGTCGGAAAAAGCACTGTATTTAACGGATTGACCGGCATGAAGCAACATACCGGTAATTGGCCGGGAAAAACCGTCACCAATGCCCAAGGGCATTGTTCTTCACGTGAAAACCAATATGTCTTGGTGGATATTCCCGGTACATACTCGTTGATGGCACATTCTGCCGAAGAAGAAGTAGCGCGAAATTTTTTATGCTTTGGTAAACCCGATGCCGTTGTTGTCGTGTGTGATGCCACCTGTTTAGAGCGCAATTTAAATTTGGTGCTGCAAATTATGGAAATTACGAGCAATGTGGTAGTCTGCGTCAATTTAATGGACGAGGCACAACGTAAAGGAATACAGATAGATATTTCACAACTGTCTGAACGTCTTGGGATTCCGGTTATCAGCACCGTTGCACGCAAGAAAAAAAGCCTTTCCCTGGTATTAGACACACTGGATAAGGTCGTTCATTCTCCCACCGTTTCCAAGTCGCCTGTCACCTATCCCGTAGCCCTAGAAAGTGCTGTTGCGCGTGTTTCTCCCGTGTTATTCTCGTTACTGAACGGTCGTTTGAACAGTCGGTGGGTAGCACTGAAACTACTGGAAAACGATGACCGCTTATTAGAAGAAATTAATGACTTTTTACAAATAAATCTTTTGGAAAATCCCACAATACAAGAAGCGGTCACGACAGCAAAGCAAGAACTTTCGGAAAGCGGGATTACAGAAACTGTTTTTAAAGATACCGTTGTATCTTCTTTGGTAAGCACAGCCGAAGCGCTTTCACGCGATGTTGTCACTTACAAAACCGCAAACTATAACGAAACCGATCGACGTATTGACCGTATATTAACAGGAAAACGCACCGCATACCCTCTTATGCTTTTATTATTAGCCGTCATTTTTTGGTTAAGCATTGTCGGTGCAAATATTCCCTCGCAATGGTTATCCGCACTTTTTCTAAAAGGTGAAAATTTATTAAGAGATTTATTTGTGTTAGCACAAGCACCGAGCTGGTTGCAAGGTGTCGTTGTAGATGGTGCTTATCGCGTATTAACTTGGGTCGTAGCCGTTATGCTCCCTCCTATGGCAATTTTCTTTCCTCTTTTCACTTTGCTGGAAGACATTGGCTATCTGCCGCGCGTAGCTTACAATTTAGACCGTCCGTTTCACCGCTGTCATGCATGCGGCAAACAAGCGCTGACCATGTCCATGGGATTTGGGTGCAATGCCGCCGGTGTGGTAGGGGCACGTATCATTGATTCCCCTCGCGAGAGAATGTTAGCCATCCTTACCAACAATTTTGTACCTTGTAACGGGAGATTTCCCACACTGATTGCAATTCTCAGCATGTTTTTTATCAGTACAGCCGGTATAACGGCAAGTTTTACGGCTGCCTTATTACTCACGCTTGTGATTCTTTTGGGAATTTTATTAACCTTTGCCGTCACAAAATTGTTATCCGTCACTTTGCTTAAAGGTTTACCTTCTTCTTTTACTTTGGAATTGCCACCCTTTCGAAAACCGCAAATCGGTCAAGTGATTATTCGCTCCCTTTGTGACCGCACGTTGTTTGTTTTAGGGCGAGCGATTGCCGTGGCGGCACCTGCCGGTATCGTCATTTGGGGACTCGCCAATATTACAGTCGGTGATAGTAGTTTATTACGTCACTTTTCCTCTTTTTTGGACCCTTTTGCAAAACTCATGGGATTGGACGGTATTATTTTAACAGCGTTTATTCTAGGCTTTCCCGCCAACGAAATTGTGGTGCCCATTATGCTGATGGGGTATCTTTCACAAGGCAGTTTGGTCGAAATAGAAAACCTTACTTTTGTCAAACAAATTCTCATAGAAAACGGATGGACCTGGCAAACTGCTGTGAGTATGTTATTGTTTTCGTTGCTTCATTGGCCTTGTTCTACCACCTTGTGGAGTATCAAAAAAGAAACCGGCAGCCTTAAATGGACGGCAGTTGCCTTTTTACTCCCCACCATCATTGGTATTGCTGTTTGTGTGTTGTTCACAATATTGGTATAAGGAAAAACGCGTACTCTCGGTAGAGTACGCGTTTTTTACTAAATCATAGGTATCAACAAAACTCGGTTTTCCCTCAGTATATCTTCTGTCAATTCATTTTCCTCTTGCAACTGCCATGGTGAAGTGTGCTCTTTTTTGGCAATATCCCAAACCGATTCTCCTATTTTTGCAAAATAAGCTTTTAAAGAACAGCCATCCATCCCCGCTTCTTGATTATACGGTGCACTGTCATCAACCGATAAAGCCGTAACGGCTAAGCACGTGTGTGAAGACAGACATTTACACGTAAAGGCAATTTGCAGTTGCAGTTCTAACTGTGTTCCGTTAAGACGGTACTCACAGTCAATAAGTGTAGTCTGCACCGATAATTGTTCACAGCGTTCCTCAAACGGTATATCGGTATCGGCTGTTCGTTCATAATAGGCAAGAATCCCATTGACATCACGCGTTATCATGCAAACATTTAAACGAGTTCTGGCGATTGCGCAATTTTCCTCACAAACTACTTCGTTAGATGCCATGTCGCACCAAACATCAACAACTTCGGCAATGTCGCCGTCCGGCAAATCAATAGTCTGACGAACAGTCTGCGTACCGTTTTGTAAAGAAATAATTTGTGTAGGCATCAGACGTTGGGTTTGCAGTTTTAACGGATATTCGGTATGAAACACATCGGTCATCACCGTGCAAGATTCTTCAAAATAACTTCGTAATATTAAGGATGCTTTCAACACAACCGATAACAAACTGTTATCGTCGTTGGCATTTTGCGTAACATGTACATCACATAACAAGATTTCTGCTTGACAGTGGCATTTCTTTTCTTCTGTCAAACCATCGACATCTAAAATTTGACTAAACGGAATACGGCTTTTAGTGCAACCAATCACACCGGTTTGCGTATCGGTAACATAATAGGTTCGAAGCAAAATATCCCCTTTTACAATCGCCTTTTCCGGCAATTGTTTGCACTCTGTTATCACCGCAACCGCCTCGTTACGCAATAACTGTTCTGCCGGTAAATTTCTGCCAATCTCTAACACTTCGTTAATAGTGAACTGTTTTTGTGAACAAGCGTCCAGTAAAGTACTATGAATTTTTTCACCTTTATAAAAAACATTTTTGTTTTCGGTTGACTCTACCACCTCTATCGGCATCTGCGACATAATTGTCAGTCTGACCGAAAACGCCCCATGAACATCCACTCCACGCGGTCCTGTTGCACGGCAATTCAAGTAACCGGGTTTTACAACAAGTGTAATATCATCAACATTTTTTAGGTTTTTGACGGTAAACGCCGCGGTAAAAGGCTGTGAATATTCAAAGCTGCGCACACACTTTCGTTCTTCATCCAAATACAAAAATTGTAAGTAGATAGTACCGTCTGCCATAACACGGTCCCCACTAATTTGATGCGATTGAACCATCGGTTTCATTAAACATTTCAAAACAGTAGAAATTTCCGGCAAATAATCGGGTAAGGTAAAATTACAGTCAACAGGGCATTCAGTGACATCATCAAACACCGTTTCCGGTATTGCGATGGTGCGGATGGTAGTTTCTATTTCCATACGTCTCTCTCCTTTTTGCATTTTTCGTTGTATCCCACTTATATGCAAACAAAAAAAGAAATATGCAACCCCCGCCGAATGTTCGGCGGGGGTTTGTTTAATCAATATCTTTCTTTTTAATTTTAAAGAACCGACGCAGGATGCCTCCGAAGAATTTTGGACTTTTTACAACAACAATTTGCACACCAAATCCCCCTTCACATAATTTCAGCACCGAATTAACGAAATGCCGGTCAACACCAAACAGATGGCCGCAACAATCAAGATGAAGCGTACCGGGCAAATCACAGCAACCAAAACACCTGCTCCAAACGCGGCAAAATATCCACCATTACAACTGTTTCTTCTCACCGATACTCTCCCCTTCAACGTTTAATACGGCTGTATTAACAGAATATTCAGCAAGAAAAAAGATGTGACATTTTCAACGCCAAAAATTTTCCGACCAATCAATGCGGTTGGGTTCCGCCAAAACCGCACGTACCGGCGCGCCATCTACACCGGCAATTTTAATTGGTGCCGCCATCAACAAATAGGTTTCGTTGGCTTTGGCATTGGTCAAATCCAATCCTTCCAACAAAACCATACCCGTACCTAATAATTGGCGGTGTACTTCTTGCGAATATTCAGCCGGTGCAACCGATTGGGATTCCACACCAAGCAACATAATTCCCGCGGTCGAAAGGACAAACGCCGCACTGGGTGATAGTTGAACAGTTCCTTTCAATAAAACGCGCTTTTTACAATACGGCAACAAATTTTCCGCTTCGTCCCCTAAAAGCAAACCATTGCATTCCAAAACCACACATTCCCCAATGCAAGCGTCCAATTCTACTTGATGAATCGGCGCTCCGTCCGGTATAAAATGCTTGGGAGCATCCATATGCGTTCCATTATGCAAACAAGCAGAAATAGCCGATGTATTTGCCGCATCACCCAAGGAAATACGTGTCAACGGCTGAATTTTCGGTGCCGGGTCATTCCCATATACCGGAGCATTCAACAACTCTTTTGAAATATCGATTAAATTCATAGTTATCCCTCACAGACTGTTTTCTTCATTATGACACACATTAAACAAAAAAACAAGGAAAAACACTCAATCAATCGATTGAGTGTTTTTGTCGATCCTTTTTAGAATTATTTGTTTTTACGTTTTTTGAAAATGAAAAATGTACCGCCACCCAATGCAGCGACTGCAACTGCAACAATCGCAATCACCTTAGCAATCACATTATTTTTAGGTGTGTTTTCTTCCGGGGTGCCATCAGCAGAGAGTGTCTCATCGGCAATGGTTTCGTCATCATCGTCAATTGTGGTACTGTCAACAACAGGGAAATCTTCATTCGTATCTGTTACATCGGTGTCCGAAGCAATAGTGGTAGTTTTTAAAGTTTCTTCACCATCGGCAGTCGAACCTATCACTTCATTTACCTCTGTTTGTTCTTCTGTTTTTGAATTGCTAGATACCACTTTAGAAGTTGTTGTTTTTAAAGGCTTTTCTTCCAAAGTTGTTTTCTCATCATTCCTTTTCGAAGTGGTTGTCTTTTTAGTGGTAGTTTCTTCTGTTGTCTTCGTTGTTATTTCAGGAGAAGTCGCAGTAGTTTTCGTTGTCCTCTTGGTAGTGGTTTTGGGAGCCAGCGTAAAAGTTTTTCGTGTCCGCTTTGTAGTGGTTTTTTTCGTTGTTTTTTTAGTCGTTACTTCAGGAGAAGTCGTAGTGGTTTTTGTTGTTTTTTTCGTTGTGATTTTAGGAGTTGTAGTTGTCGTTTTGGTAGTTGTTGGAGTCGTTGTCGTTTTAGTAGTTAATTTTGAGGTTGTTGTCGTTACAGCCGTAGTAGTTGTTGTTTTGGTAGTCGTCGTTGCATTGGGAACAATTGACCGTATTTTAGCCGTCAATTCCGTTGCATAATCTTTGTGTGCCGCTTCATTTGGGTGACCCGTTGCACCAGCATTATTTTGATATAAATGTAAGGTATACAATCCTCTCGATGCACCGCCGGCTTCGCTGATTACCTCTTCAATCAAATGACCGACCTGATTGTTCATCATACCGTGAATCCAAACAACTTTGGCTTCGGGATTTTTTTGACGTACCAGAGCCAGCATATCGGCAAAACCTTGTTTTACACCAGCTTGCACGTTAGCATCATCCCAACTGCCGCCTAGTTGGCTGTGGCATTGAAAGTCATTGGTCCCAAGTGCTAATACAACCACATCCGGCTGACGTGAAAAATTGTACTCTGTCGTTTTGTCCTTGGGATAACATAATTTAGGATAAACTTGTTGCATATTGTACGATGTCCAGCCAACAGACGCACCAATAGCACTAACAGCAACCAACGAATAATCAGCACCTAATTTTTGTGCGGTTAAATAACCATAACTTTTCGTAGCATCCATATGTTTTGCTTTTGTTCCGGTTACGCCATTAAAACTCAAATTACCCTTACCTACGGTAATAGAGTCACCAATACATTCTATGTACAAATCATTTTTCGCAGGTGCCGGTAACAATTCACCCGTTAAACGAATTGCTCTCATTTTTATAGTAGTTCCCGCGTCCACTTGCGTTTGACGATAAATTTTAAAAGTGTGTTTTCCACTTTCCAGTGCAGAACCAATCTTGAATGATTTTTCCCCTTGATCACCATTATAGACACAATAATTATCGCGCGGCTTCATTTTGTCATCTACAATCACGGTAAAATAGCAACTTTCAATTTCACTGGAAGGTGCGCGTTCTACATTTAAATCCAACCAAACATCGCCAGAACAGTCCGCTTCAAATTCAATGCCCGAAGCACTCCAATCCACCAGCAATTCGCCACCGGAGATAGAAGTTCTTCCTTGCGTTTTGTACTTATCGGTATGCTCTGCCAAGGAATATGTTTTTTCCGACGCGGCGCCAACACTCACCGAAGCCACTCCTGTGCCGAGTAAAAAGCATCCACAAAGTAAAACAGAAATAATTTTTTGAAAATTCATATCCGCTTCATCCCCTCTTAGTTATATTTGGTACTAAATATAGTAGTATTGTATCACGCTTCAATTCCAAAAGCAATAGACTTAGTTAATTTTGATATTTATTACACAAATATTGCAAAAAAACACCTAACAAAACTGTTAAGTGCTATTCCCAATCCGTCGCGCCGTGCGCGACACCTTCACTATTCACTCTTCACTTTTCACTATTCACTCACAAAACAAAACTCCGACGATTTCTCATCGGAGTTTGTTTTGTGTTGGCATCTACCTATCTTCCCGGGCCGCTACCAGCCAAGTATTGTCAGCGCAAGTGAGCTTAACTGCCGTGTTCGGGATGGGAACGGGTGTACCCTCACCGCCATCGACACCAACTATATTCAGAGCTTTGTATACCCTGAAAACTGAATAAAGATTGTTTCCGAATGTTTCGCCGAACCCTGTCACGTATTCTTGCATCGAAATGACGTGTTTGTGATTCTTCATGACTTGTTAGGTCAAGCCCTCGGTCTATTAGTACTGCCAAGCTGAAAATGTCACCATTCTTACACATGCAGCCTATCAACCCGGTAGTCTTCCGGGGACCTTACTAGCTTATGCTATGGGATATCTTATCTTGAGGTTGGCTTCACGCTTAGATGCTTTCAGCGTTTATCCAATCCGCACGTAGCTGCCCAGCTGTGCCACTGGCGTGACAACTGGTGCACCAGAGGTGCGTCCATCCCGGTCCTCTCGTACTAGGGACAGCTCCTCTCAAATATCCTGCGCCCACGACAGATAGGGACCGAACTGTCTCACGACGTTCTGAACCCAGCTCGCGTACCACTTTAATCGGCGAACAGCCGAACCCTTGGGACCGAATTCAGCCCCAGGATGTGATGAGCCGACATCGAGGTGCCAAACCT
>JAZNKF010000022.1:0-17750 GCA_045578425.1 Acutalibacteraceae bacterium | reverse complement strand
AACGACTTTTTAATTGGTGAGTGGCGAAACTTAATCACACCTTTTGACATACATAAGCAATCAGTTGTTGGTATAAATTCTGCAATAAATGCTTTTATCTATAGCGGCGAGTTACAAGCAGCTAAAGAGATTTACATCAATACTCGTAAGATGGGTTTACCAAAAAATCATTATATTGAAACTAGGTTGAAATGATTCCGATAAAGTCAAGGCAGGAATAGCCATCATACTTTTGGCGGTTTTACTGCTTGAAAACAGAGTTTTCAACGGCATTTTGTTCGGTATGATTTTCATTACCGAGGTATGATTTTTGTCATACCATCAAAAATAGAGTTATCTCGCAATTTCGGGATAACTCTATTTGTATATATAACTTGAAAATGATAATAAAAAATATTATATTAAATATAAGAAAAAGCTTGTTGTTATGCGGAAAATTCAACTTGTGGAAATGACTTCCACAAGTTGTAAACGGGCGCCTCCACTTGTCAGGGGAGGTGGCACGGCGGTGCCGTGACGGAGGGGTAGTTATCTCTCCCTCAGTCAGCTTCGCTGACAGCTCCCTCGTCAAAGGGAGCCGATGGCTAAATTTGTTCCTGACTTGACACAAGCATATAATACACTCAAAGTGGTGATAATATGAAAAAAGTGATTACAGTTCTTCTTGCTATTTTTGTGATTTGTGCTTTTTCTGCTTGTTCAACAGGGCAGAACAACGAGGAAGTCGTAATCACATCCGAAAGCAGTCCTGACAGCAAGTATACCGTTTATTTGTATCAAGTAGGCAGCCCTCAGTGGTCTTTTGGTTCGGTAAGAGCTAAGTTGGTTTTAAAAAATTCAAATGAAAAAATATTGGATGAAGTGAATTTCAGCTTAGGAAATGATGGTGCAGGAGTTTACGCGCAAAATTTAGTAACAATTACTTGGATGGAAAATGAAGTCGGAATTTTAATGGATGCCGATGAGGAACCGGAAGAGTACTACGTTTTAAATTATTAATGAGTAGTTTGAAATAGGTTTTCAGACATATTTGATTTATACCACTAAGTTCAAAACCTCCAAAAAGAACGAAGCGTACGCTTCGTTCTTTTTTTGCTTTCGGATATAAATTTTCTTGCGATTGTTCGGTTAATATGTTATACTCCGTTTAGATTTGTTAAGGAGTGACATTTTATGAAATTAGCCTCTGTTTTTTCGTCGCACATGGTGTTTGCACATTCGCAGCCGATTCGCATTTTCGGTACGGGGGCGGGAACGGCGCAAATCACTTTTGCGGGTGCTACCAAAACGGTTATTTCCGAAAATGAAAACTGGATGGTGGAATTTGAGCCGATGGACTGTGGCGGTCCTTACACGCTTACTTTTTGCGCAAACGGTCAAACGATTAACTTTGACGATATTTACGTGGGAAAAGTTTTCTTGTTTTCGGGGCAATCCAACATGGCTTTTTTGACGAAATCCGCCGAAAACGCTTTGGAGTTTTGCGAGTCTAACGATAAGTTGAGGCTATTTTCCCCCGACCGTTCGTTTGGTGACGATTATTTTAAAGCCGCCGACGGTTGGGTGGTCGCCGAAAAAGATACGGTGAAAGAGTGGTCGGCTCTCGCCTTTTTTGCGGGAAACATTTTGGCAAAAGAAAAGGACGTCGCTGTTGGTATTCTTGTGAGTTATCAAGGCGGTTCGGTGATTGAAAGTTGGGTGCCCCAAGGATGGTTTGAGGAGCACGGAATTAACATTCCGCTGAAAACCAAAGGCACCGGGCATTACGATGGCGAGTTTGCGGTGTTTAACGGTGACGGTGTGCTGTATAACGATCTGTTAACTCAAATTATTCCGTTTGCGCTTTCGGCGGTTGTTTGGTATCAAGGTGAGAGTGATACGTTTGGCGAAGAATCGGTGACTTACGGAAAAGAACTTTCGCTTTTGATCGACCGATGGCGCGAAGATTTTATGGCTCCTGCACTCCCCTTTGTTATTGTTCAAATTGCCGATTACGACGTGCGCAACGATAAGTTTTGGAAAGCGGTTCAGCGGTCACAGTTTGATATTCAGTTTACCAAGAGAAAGGTGAGTACCGTTATTTCTGCCGATGTTTGCCAAAGTAACGACATACACCCGACCAAAAAATATGCTTTGGCACAGCGGATTGCGAAGATGCTTAGATATATGTAACTTTTTAAAAGGGGGCTTTTTATGAAAACGTTTTGTTTTACGGTAGATGATAACATTCGTTTTTTGAAAGAAATTACCGAGCATAAATACGGCAGTTTGTTTGAACATCCGTATCTTGCCGTGTACAAACGGTTGCACAATGAGTGGGGGCTTAAAGTGCAGTTGAATTTGTTTTATCGCACGATTGAAGGCGATTTTAACCTTTCGCAAGTAACGGACGAATATTACGAGGAATGGAAACAGAATGCCGATTGGTTAAAGTTATCGTTTCATTCGCAGTGGGAGAGCATGAAACCGTATGAATTTTCGGGGTATGACGAGGTATATGCGGATTGCAAAGCTGTGCACGAACAAATTGTGCGGTTTGCCTCCCCCGACGCGTTGGCCGACACCACCACCGTTCATTTTTGCCTTGCTACATCCGATGGATTACGCGCCCTTGCGGATAATCACGTAAAAGGGTTGTTGGGGCTTTTTGGAAACGACGTAATGCCACGAACCTCTTATGAATTGGCGGAAGAACAGGCATCACAGCTTCGAGCGGGAAAAATGGTGGTTGAAAACGGAATAACTTTTGCGCCGATTGATGTGATTTTGAACGTGTATTCCAGCGAAAGAATTTTGGAGTTGCTATCGCAAAAGTTGGACCGAGATGCCGTTTGGGTGATGATTCACGAGCAGTTTTTTTATGAGGATTATCAGTACTATCAACCGGAGTTTGAAGATAAATTACGGCAAACTTTCTCTTTTTTGTGTGAAAACGGATACCACAGTTGCTTTTTTGAAGAGAAAATCACGGTATAAGTTGGGAGAAAAGCATGGAGTTTATTGCAAAGTCGTTTGACGAGATGACACTTGTGCAGTTGTATGAAATTTTGCGGGCGCGGTCGCAAATCTTTATGCTGGAACAAGATATCCTTTGTCAGGATATGGACCGAGTGGATTATGACAGTTATCATTTGTTTTTGGAAAATGACGGCGAAGTGGTGGCGTATCTGCGCGCATTTTATCCCGAAAACGAGCCGAACACCGTGTGCATCGGGCGGGTGCTTTCGTTGCAGCACAGGCAGGGTTTGGGAACAAAGCTTATGCGGCAAAGTTTGGATTTTATCAAGCAAAATATGACTTGTTCCCTTGTTCGGCTTCATTCGCAACAACACGCGATGGGGTTTTATGAAAAGTTTGGGTTTGTACCCACCTCGGAGCCGTTTTTGGAAGAAGGCATCCCGCACGTTGAGATGGCGTTAAATTTTGATTGACAAATCGCTTGTTTTGGAATATGCTATTGTCGCAAGATATTTTGAGCGAGTGTGGTGTTTGACATAATTCCCTTATCCCTTACCATGAGTCAAGTCGGCGAGTTTTTGTATTACAATTTTTTCGGTATTGTTTCGCTTATTTTAGCAGCACTTATGTACCAAGCCAAGACGCGGCGCGTAATTTTGCTATACAGCGTTTTTTGCTCGTTTTCGTGGGTTCTGTATTTCATATTCCAAGGTGCTTTTGTCAGCGCCGCCGTATGCTTGGCATCGTTTTTACGTTCAATTATTTTCTACTTGGGGCTCACGCACAGATGGGCAAACAGCATTCTTTGGTTATTGCTGTTTATTTCGTTTACCGTTGTGGCCGGTTTGGCCGGGTACACTTCGTGGCTTGACTTATTTGCCGTTGCGGCAGGCGTGGTTATCAGTATTTCCACTTTTTTGAAAAAGGAATCTCACATTCGATTGGTTTCGTTTTTCGGTTTTCTGCTTTGGATTGCCAACGGGGCCATCAACGGTTTGTATTTTGCGTTAGTCAGTGACAGTATCAGTTTGTTGTCGATTATTGTCGCGTGGATTCGATTTTACGTTTTTAAAAGAAAAAGGAGAATGCAACCGTATGACAAAGATTGATCTACATACCCATTCCACCTTTTCGTTTGACGGTGTTGACGCGCTAAAAAACATGGTGAAAACCGCATATGAAAAAGGAATTGCTTATTACGGTATAGCTGAACATTTTAATGCCGATTATTTAGATTCCGTTAATAAGTTGATTGCTAAAACGGATATTGTCAACTATCTGCGCTGCGCTAAAAAATTACAAAAAAAATATAAAGGAAAAATGACAATTCTCGCCGGTTGTGAATTTGGATTTGCACCGAGCCCCTCGGCTTATGAGCAATATCAAAAGATTTTGGATACGTATGCACCTGATTTTGTAATCAACAGCGTACACAGCGTTGGCGGTATTGATTATGCCTGGCTGCGAAAAGTGCTCAAAAAAGAGGATGCTTGTAAAACGTATTTGGAAACCGTGCGTCAAAGTTTGGATGCACCGTATCATTACGATATCGTGGCACATATTGAATACGTGTTGCGGTATGTGGATAACATGGATGCCTCTTTGTTTTTTGAAACTTACGAAGAACAAATTTGTGATATTTTACAAACCATTATCGACAAAGATAAAATTTTGGAAGTTAATACCTCATCGTACGGATTGGCGCAAGATACGTTACCGGACGAACGCGTTTTGACGTTATATTACACGCTTGGCGGAAGGAAAATATCGTTTGGGTCGGATGCGCACGCCGTAAATCGTGTGGGTGATAAGTGGGATACTGTTGCAACTATGTTAAAAAAGATTGGATTTACGTATCTCACCGTTCCCTGCTGCGGCGAACATATTGAAATTGCGTTATAAAAGTAACCGATTATGCTGCAAAAATACAGATATGAAGTAACACGAGTTTTGGTAAACTTTTAAAGTTGAAAAAATTACAAAAAATGGGAAAACTTTTCTTGACAGCAAAAAACAACTTTGATAAAATATTGCTTGTGATTTAAAATACAATCACAGAGTTGAATCAAAATGTAAAAAGGAAGTGCTTTGTATGAGCCGTGTAATAGGCACTGTTGTAAGAGGACTCCGCGCCCCCATTATCCGTGAGCATGAGGACCTTGCACAAATTGTGGTCGACAGCATTACGCAAGCCGTTGATAACGGTGATTTTTCCGTTCGCGACCGCGACATTATTGCCGTTACCGAGTCTATTGTTGCTCGTGTTCAAGGTAACTACGTTACCATTGACGATATTGCCAGTGACGTGCGCACCAAATTTGGTGGTGGTACTGTTGGCGTTATCCTTCCCATCCTCAGCCGCAACCGTTTTTCGATTTGTCTTCGCGGTATTGCAAAAGGATGCGATAAGATCGTTATGATGCTGAGTTATCCCAGTGACGAGGTGGGCAACCATCTTGTCAGCCTTGACAAGATTGACGAAGCCGGCGTTAATCCGTTCTCGGATGTTCTTGACATAGCAAAATACCGTGAACTTTTCGGTTACGAAAAACATCCCTTTACCGGTATGGATTATGTGGAATATTATGAGCAACTGATTAAAGAAAGCGGTGCCGAGGTTGAGTTTGTGTTTGCAAACGACCCCCGCGTTATCCTCAAATACACCAAAAAAGTTCTCAACTGTGACATTCACACCCGTTTCCGTACAAGAAGAATCCTCAAAGAAGCCGGTGCTGAGATTGTTTACGGTATGGACCAAATTATGAACGCACCTATTGGGGAAAGCGGTTACAACGAAAAATACGGTTTGCTCGGTTCTAATAAATCGACCGAGGATAAAATCAAGTTATTCCCGCGTGATTGCCAAGACTTGGTGGAAGATATTCAAAAACGTCTGTTTGACAAAACGGGCAAACACGTGGAAGTTATGGTTTACGGCGACGGCGCGTTCAAAGACCCTGTGGGCAAGATTTGGGAATTGGCCGACCCGGTTGTCTCCCCTGCTTACACCGCCGGTTTGGAAGGCACGCCCAATGAGCTTAAACTCAAATATCTGGCCGACAATGATTTTGCAAACCTCAAAGGCGAAGAACTCAGAACGGCTATTAAAAACAAGATTGCCGAAAAAGACGATTCCAGCCTTGTCGGTAACATGGCAGCGCAAGGTACTACTCCCCGCCGTTTGACCGACCTTATCGGTTCGTTGTGTGACCTTACTTCGGGTTCCGGTGATAAAGGTACGCCGTTTGTGTATATCCAAGGATATTTCGATAATTACACTGCTGAATAAACAGCAAAGCCGAACGTTCAACGTTCGGCTTTTTCTTTTTTTGGAGATTTGGCAAACAGTTCACGGATACCGATATACAGCAGTACCCCGCCAAACAAACGGCGCAACCAATCGGTGTTGATTCCCGCCGCAAAATATGCCGCGGCAGCCGACGTAATTGCGCCGGCAAGGGAACACCAAACGACGGCTTGCCACTCGACACGGCGGTGGCGAATGTGTGAAATCAGTGCTGTGGGGGCGCAGCACAAGAAGTACAACAAATTGATACCGCCTGCCGTGTATTGGTCGACCCCTACCACTGCCGTGAGATACAAAATAAGCAATGAGCCGCCGCCGATACCAAAACCGCTGACAATACCGGTGAGCAAACCGACAGCCGCTGCGATAACCCATGCTACCACAAAAACACCGCCCTGAGACCACCGTATAGGAGTAATACACCGAACAAGCGGCGCAGCAAGGTGGCAGAAAGTTTGGAAAAGAAGAAACCCGAAAGAATGCCGCCGACAGCGCCGCCAATCAAGTAGGGTAAGGTGGCGGAAAAATCCAAGTGGCCGCGCCACAAAAACACCAGCAAAGAAACCAGTGACAACGGGACAATTACAGCAACCGAGGTGGCAAACGCGCGTTTTTGTTCTATTTTGCTCCACTTGGTAAACAGGGGCACCAAAAACAAACCGCCGCCACTGCCGAACAAGCCGTTGGCAACTCCCGCCAGTGAGCCAATGATGAGATATTGCGCGGATTTTTTCAAGTAACCACCTACCTTTATGTGGTTACTGTCCCCCTTTTTCTCATAATTATACACAAAAAGCCGCCGTTAGCAGGACTGCTAACGGCGGTCATTTTTTTGTTACTTGTGTAAGTGCAAGCCGCATGACGGCTTGAAAAATAATTTGTCACTATATTATTGATTGGTTTTCAAAATATTCTATCGCTGGTTCCACGTTCAAGCGAACGAATTCTTAGTGCATGGGACTCTTCCCTTCTTAAATAATTTTGAAAAATCCTTTCGTTCGAAGCATAGGAATCATCCTTATATTATCAATTTGTTAGAGTTAAATTTTACGGGGTGCGTTCTTAGTAAACCTTTGGACTCACCTCTTTCAAAATTTTGGGGCGCTGCACCTTAGTACACGGGACTCACTCCTTTTTTGTTTTCTCGACTTGTATCTCTTCCTTTTGTCACCTTTACTATACCACGGTTTTTGGTAGTTGTCAATAGTTTTTTTGAACTTTTTTGAAAATTTTTATATATTATTTTGCACTTGACGAATTGCCGGAAAAACGGTAAAATTAAAGAGCAGAAAACTTTACCCAAGAATGGAGAATGAATATGTCCCAAGAATACGGAAATGATATTGTTACGGTTGTCGACGACGAGGGAAATCAACACGAGTTTGAAATTGTTGATGCCATCGAAACAGACGACGGTCGTTACGTGGCGTTATTGCCCGTTTACCACAATCCTGAAGAGTTGCTCAACGACGACGGCGAATTGGTTATTTTGACCGTTAAAGAAGAAAACGGTGAAGATTTGTTGTTACCGATTGAAGACGACGACGAATTTGAAGAAATTGCCGGAATTTTTGAGGAACGCTTGGCGGACCTTTATGAAATTGAGGAAATGGAACAACCTGCCGAATAAGCTTTATCCCATAGGGCAAACCCCTACCCTGTACGCGGACCATCCCTTTATAACCCTACTACACTTTTTATACGGGAGCCTTTCTCCGAAAGCTGATTGCAGACCTCCCCATCTTGCATGGGACGAAGGGAGCGTGACTCTTTTGGGCGGCAACCCACCTGTTTACGTTAGTAGCAGGTTACACCAAGGGATATTACGGCAGAGTGGGGCTATATAAAAGATAAACACGTGCTGTTTTTTGACAGCACGTGTTTTTTCACTTTCCCGGAATTAACGGTACATAATCAATCGCTTCGGCAACCGGTTCACGCATCCACAGCGACGGTGTAATACGTAACGTAAAACCGCAACCGCTTTCGGCGCCCCATGCCGACATTTCGGCACGCGGGAACGCATACGCCGCCATGAGCAACATGATGACACCGCCGTGCGTACAGATGACGGTATCGGTATCGCCGCTACGTAAAACTTCCTGCACAATGCGTTCAAATTCTTCCATCACGCGTTTTTGAAAATCGGCGGCGTTTTCGCCGTTTGGAATTTCGGAATTTGTCCCCGCAATCCAAGCGCGAAACGCTTCGTCGTGTTGCAACTGTGCGGCGGTTTTGCCGTCCCAGTCGCCGAAATCACATTCCGTAAGCCCTGCTGCTTCGTGAGCGGTGGCATCGGGATACAGCACCGACAAGGTTTGTTTGCAACGTGTAAGCGGACCGGTATAAAAACGCGTTGCTTTGGGGTAGATGGCTTGCTGTTTTTTTTGCAATAAATCCGCAAGCCCCGCAGGCGATAACGGCAAATCGGTTTTGCCGAGATATTCTCCTTTTTCGTTCGCTTCGGTCAGACCGTGGCGAATGAGATGAATTTTGTAACTTTTCACAGAAATTTCCTCCCAAAATCGGCATTTTCACACTTTACAAACTGTATTGTTTACAGTATAATTAAAAACCCAGCGTATAATTCAGTAAGGAGAATGCCCCTATGCATGCCAGTTTTCCGCGCACGATTACGTTGTTGCGCAAAGAACGCGGTTTGAGCCAAAAGGAAGTTGCCGCATCCTTAAAAATTTCACAAGCTTTGCTTTCACACTACGAAAAAGGTATCCGTGAATGTGGATTGGATTTTGTGGTGCGCATTGCCGATTATTATAACGTTTCGTGCGATTATTTGTTAGGGCGCACCACCGACAAGTCCGGTGCCATGATTACCGTGGACGATATTCCCGAATCCACCGCGCAAAACAAAGGCAGTCGGTCGGCAAACGGTATGTTGTGCGTGCTTAACAAGAAATTGTTGCTCAATTCGGTAACGGTTTTGTTTGAGATATTACAACGCTGCAACCGCAAAGAATTGACAGAAGAAATTTCCGCTTACTTAAACGTGGCGGTGTATGCGGCGCTTCGTTCCCTATACAGTGCCGACACCCGCACACCCGCTGCGGTGTTTGCCGTGCCGAGCGCTTTGTACCAAGCAGCTTGTGCCGCTTCGTTACCAATGACGGCCGCCCGTATTGCACAAATGGCACCCTCGTCGCTTTCGGGCGGGAAAATCCCCTCTTTGCTCCCCGATGAATTAGCAAAGGCCTATCCGTTGTTGGCTTCTTCGCTGAACAACGTGATTGCCAATGCCGAAACACAGTTGGGAACGCTTGTGCAATCTTAAAAACTCGAACTCTAAACAAACAGCGCGGCGAACGCCGCGCTGTTTTTGATTTTCGCCGGTTTAGGAGCGGAAAACCCAACCGCGTTGCAAGCGGAAACTGATGATAAACAACAAAATATCCACCACTACTTTGATGGGTGTCGCATTCAATGCGAAGAGCGATACCAACCATTTGGTAGCAAAGGCAGAAACGGTAATTTGGCAGATGCAAAGCACCGCATACCGCAACAAGGTGGCGTGACCGGAGTCGTTACTTTTGAATACGCGGTGTTTATTGACCGAGTAATTAACAAATGCCGAAACGGCACGAGCAAGGTAGGCGGATGCGACAATGCCGACATCTTCCCGCAGACCGAACAAACACCACAACCAAAACAGAAGTGAAAACAAACCGATATCGACAACCCATGACAGCACCGATGAAAGAATGAATTTGGAAAACACAGCGTAAATGCGCAGAGAATCCAGCAAAGGATTAAAATGAGAGGTGCGGTTTTCTTCAATATATACGGTTTCAATCGGGACTTCTCGTAACGAAATTTTGGCGTCTTTGGCGTCGAGAATCATGTTCATTTCGTACTCGAAGCGTTCTCCTTTGGTTGCCAAAAAGCGGCGCATGGCGGCAGGGGAAAAACCGCGCAATCCCGTTTGCGTATCGGAAAGCGAGATGCCGCATATCCACCGCAGCACGCGGCTGGTTGTGCGGTTGCCAAAACGGCTGCGCGCCGGAATATCTTGGTTGTTCGACGAAAAATCGCGGCAACCCATAATGAGCGAATCGGGATTTTCAAGGGTGGCTTGTGCGACCGCCATAATATCGGCAATGCGGTGTTGACCGTCGGCGTCCACGGTGACGGCATGGCAAGGCTCTTCTTGGTTGAGCAAATAGTTAAACGCGGTTTTGAGAGCGCGGCCTTTGCCTTGATTGACAGCGTGTGTCAGCACGGTGCAACCAAACGTATCCCGCGCGGATTCAAAATAAGAAGCGTATTGTTCGCTGCTGCCGTCATTGACGACAACAATGGTTTTGAACGCTGCTTTGCGCAAATCGCCCAGCAAAGTCAACAATTTTTCATCCGGACTGAGCGATGGAATGATCACTGCTACCGAAGAATAGGAAGCCATGCGTTTCACCTCAATTCTACAACAAAAGGGAACTTTTTGACAAAGTTCCCTTTTATTATACACGATAATTCTATTCTTTTCAAGAGTTACTTAACAAGGCTTTGATAGAGGTCGATGTATTCCGTGGCAGAACGTGTCCAACCAAAATCACTGCGCATGGCATGGTCGGTAACCGCAAAAAAATCACCGGTATTACGGTATGTGTGCAACGCCCGCTTGACGGTGTGCAGCATATCTTCTGCATTGTAGTTTTCGAAAGTAAAACCGTTTCCCGTACCGTTGCCGCAATCGGTAATGGTATCTTTCAGCCCACCGGTGGCACGCACAATGGGTACAGCGCCGTAACGGCAGGCAATCATTTGAGAAAGCCCGCACGGTTCGCTTTGCGACGGCATTAAAAACAAATCGGAAGCGGCATAGATTTTTTGTGCCAATTCCGGCACAAATCCCTGACAAAATCGAAATTTTTCGCCGTGCCAATGTTGTTTTTCGTGAAAATAGTGTTCGTAACGTTCCTCTCCCGAGCCCAATATAACCAACTGCACATCTTCGTTCATGAGTTGTTCGAATACACCTTGCACCAAATCAAATCCTTTGTGCGATACCAAACGACTGACCATACCGATAAGCGGTATTTTTTCTTGTTGCGGCAAAGACAGCCATTCTTGCAACAGTCTTTTATTAATGCCTTTGCCTTGTTTATTTTCTGCGGAATAGGGCGCATACAAAAACGAATCGGTAGCGGGGTTATATTGTTTTGTGTCGATACCGTTGAGAATGCCGTTGAGTTTCCACGCGCGATGACGCAAAATGGAATCCAATCCGTGTGCAAACCACGGGTCTTGCAGTTCGTTTGCATAGGTTTTGCTGACAGTGGTGACACGGTGAGCGGTTTCGATGCCCCCTTTCATCAAATTGATACACCCATCTTGTTCAACCAGTTGACGCGCTTCAAAGGGGAGTCCAAAGACGTCACCCAGAATTTCCATGCCGTACTTGCCTTGATATTGAATGTTATGAATGGTGTATACCGTGCGCATATCGCGATACGGTGAATCGTTGACGTAAAAAACGGTATGGTAAACGGGAATGAGTCCGCATTGCCAATCATTGGCGTGGAGAATGTTCGGTGTAAAATCGATATAACGTATCATTTCCAGCACGGCGCGCGAAAAAAACGCAAAACGTTCGGCATCGTCATAGTGACCGTACAAGCCACAGCGTTTGAAATAGTATTCGTTGTCTAAAAAGTAATAGGTGACACCGTTTTCTATGATTTTAAACACACCGCAATGTTGATTGCGCCACGACAAAGGAACGGAAAACGCCGTCAGAAATTCGAGTTTTTCTCGCTCGTTTGGCAATATCGTTTCGTACAAAGGCAAAACCACACGGCAATCCACCCCTTGCGAGCGCAATGCTTTGGGAAGTGCCGAAGCAACATCTCCGAGCCCCCCCGAAACGGCAAAGGGGCGTGCTTCGCTTGTCGCAAATAACACGTTCATTTATAGAACACTCCCCTTTCGTACCGATACGGGGTATCCTTGGCATCCTTGCAAAGAACGGTTTTCACGCAAGCATACGTTTTTATCAGTGATTACGCAGTCAAGCCGACTTCCCGTACCAATGATGCCGCCCTGCAACAAAAGGCAGTTTTGAACGTGGCAGTGTTTGCCCACCGAAACATCCCGAAACAGTATGGAGTGTTCCACCGCGCCGTCGACACGGCAGCCGTCGGCAATCAGTGAATCGGTGACACCTGCGTGCAGTCCGTATACAGCAGGTGAGCAATCCCGTACCTTGGTATAAATGGGACGACGGCTTAAAAACAGTTCTTTTCGCACAACGGGGTCCAGTAACGACATATTGGCGTCAAAATACGTATCCAACGAAGAAATGACCCGTGCCCATTCCGTTACCCGATAACCAAACAACTGCAAATCACCGAGATGACGTTGCAAAATATCCCATTCAAAGCGTAGGCGGTTGCGGCTGACAGCCGTTTCCACCAATTGCAACAGTAACGTGCGCGCTATCACGTACAAACCAATGCCGTAGCATACGGTATCGTTGCAACGGTTGGTAATGTGGATATCGGTGATATGGCCGTTGGAAGAAACATGCAACACCGGTGATAAAAGAGATTTCGGCAACGTGCCGACAAGGTATGCCACCGTGATGTCAGCGCGATTTTCTACGTGAGCGTGCAACATTTTTTTGAGGTCAATGTTGGCAACCACGTGACAGTCGGAGAGAATGACATATTCTTCCCTGCAACTTTCCAAAAAACAGCGTATGCCCGAAAGAGAGGACAAACGACCGCTGTACCCTTCCTCGCCCGCGCCAAACGGCGGCAGGAAATAGAGCCCGCGTGTTTTGCGCGAAAGGTCCCACGCCTTGCCGGAACCTAGGTGGTCCATTAAGGATTGGTAATTGTTTTTGGTCAGCACACCAACTTTGCAAACACCGGCATTTACCAAATTGGATAAGGCAAAGTCTACCAAACGGTACCGCCCGCCAAAAGGGACAGAGCCCATGGCACGGACGGCGGTAAGTTCCGGCAAGGCTTCGTCGTGCATATTAGGGAACAGCAGTCCGAGTGCGGTATTATGATTCATGCAAAACGTTCTCCTTTGTCAAATGTTTTTCTATCATTGCTTTGGCCCGAACGGTGCAGTTATCACCGATATGAACACCCGCCGCCACTACGGTTATGCCCCATTCTTTGAGATTGTCCACACATTCCGGACGTTCGCCGACAACCGCATTTTCGCCGACAACCGCATTTTCTGCCACAATGGCATATTGTACGGTAGCACCGCGTTTTACTGTGGCACCCGGCATGATGATAGAATCGCGCACTTCGGCATCTTTTTCTACCGTAACCCCCGAAAACAACACCGAAAAATCCACTTTGCCGTCAATTTCGCCACCCTCGGAAATAAGACTGTTTTGAACGCTTGCTTCACTACCCACGTAATGCGGCGGGAGCCCCGCGGTGCGCGAATAAATTCTCCATGTGTTATCCGACAAATCCAGCGGTACTTTGGGGCTGAGCAAATCCATGTTTGCCTCCCACAAACTATCAATGGTGCCGACATCTTTCCAATACCCTTCAAAACGGTAGGCAAACATTCGCTCACCCGCACTAAGCATGGCGGGTAAAACGTTCTTGCCGAAATCGTTTGCCGACGTTTTGTCGTTGGCATCGGCAGTCAGATAGGTTTTGAGTTTTTCTTTACCGAACACGTAGATACCCATGGATGCGAGATTACTTTTGGGGACTTTGGGTTTTTCGTCAAATTCGTAGATAGAGCCGTCTTCACGCGTGTTTAAAATTCCAAAACGGCTCGCTTCGGACAGTTCCACTTCGATGACGGCAATGGTGCAATCGGCGTGGTTTTTCTTATGTTCGGCTATCATTTTGGAATAATCCATTTTGTAAATGTGGTCACCCGAAAGCACCAAGACGTATTCGGGGTCGTACCGTTCTATAAATACCATGTTTTGATAAATGGCGTTGGCAGTACCTTTGTACCAATCGCCGCCTTTGTTGCGCTGATACGGCGGTAAGATATGTACCCCCGCGCCCAGACGATCCAAGTCCCACGGTTGGCCCGAACCGATGTAATCATTGAGTTCCAGCGGTTGATATTGTGTGAGTACCCCCACGGTTTCGATACCGGAGTTGACACAATTGGAAAGCGGAAAATCAATAATACGGTATTTCCCACCGTACGGTACGGCGGGTTTGGCAACCGTTTTGGTCAGTGCAAACAGGCGGCTGCCTTGTCCGCCTGCGAGCAACATAGCCACACATTCTTGTTTTCGAAACATGGTTTATTCTCTCCTTTTTGTTTTGCGTTGCTTTAAAAAAACCACGGACAGCGGCGGCAAGTTGAGTGTTGCGGATTGCCCAAACCCGTGAAACGGAATACGCTGCGTTTTTACCGTACCGTTACCGATACCCCCGCCACCGAATTCTTTGGCGTCGGTTGTGAAGACTTCTTGATAACTGCCGCTCTCGGGCAAACCGATACGGTAATTTTCCCGCCGTATCGGCGTGAAATTGCACACGGCAACCACTTCTTTTCCTTGTTTATCAATACGACGAAAGGCTACGACACTTTGCGATTTATCGTCGTGTGCTATCCATGAAAACCCTTCCCACGAGGTATCTTGTTCCCACAGCGGCGATTGCACGCGGTAAAACGTGTTGAGCATCTTGGTAAAGTGAAGCATTTGGCGGTGACTTTCAAAATCCAACAACAACCAATCCAACTGCTTTTTTTCGTCCCATTCGATAAATTGCCCAAACTCACAGCCCATGAAGAACAATTTCTTGCCGGGATGTGCCACGGTGTATGCCAAAAGCAACCGCAATCCTGCAAATTTTTCTTCGTAGGTGCCAAACATTTTGTTAAGCAACGAACATTTTCCGTGTACCACCTCGTCGTGTGACAGCGGCAAAATGAACCGTTCGGAGAAAGCGTAAACCAGCGAAAACGTTAGGCTGTCGTGTACTTCTTTTCGAAACAAGGGGTCGAGTGAGATGTAGCGCAGTATATCGTTCATCCAGCCCATATTCCATTTATACGAAAAGCCCAAACCACCCGCGTCCACCGCATGAGAAACACTTGGCCATGCCGTGGATTCTTCCGCTATCATCAAACTGTGCGGACAAGAGGACAAAACGGCGGTATTGAGTTCACGAAAAAACGACATGGCCTCTAAATTGCCGTTACCGCCATAGATATTGGGCATCCACGCGCCGGGGGCGCGGTTATAATCCAAGTACAGCATGGACGCCACGGCATCCACACGCAAACCGTCGGCGTGATATTCTTTGAGCCAAAAAAGAGCGTTGGAAAGCAAAAAAGAGCGCACCTCTCCTCTGCCGTAATCGAACACGCAAGTGCCCCATTCTTTATGCTCACCTTTGCGCTCGTCGGCATATTCGTAACAAGCTTCCCCGTCAAAACGGTAAAGCCCGCTTTCGTCTTTGGGAAAATGACCGGGAACCCAGTCCAAGATAACACCGATACCTGCCCGATGACAGCGGTCGACAAACGCCATAAATTCGTGCGGTGTACCGTAACGCGAGGTGGGTGCATAATATCCCGTTACCTGATAGCCCCAGGATGGGTCGTAGGGATATTCCGACACGGGCATAAGCTCAATATGGGTATATCCCATTTCTTTTACGTAAGGAATCAGCGTGTCGCAAAGCGCACGGTATGCGTAAAAATTACCGTCCGGGTACTGTTTCCAGGAAGATAAATGCACTTCATAAATAAGTATTGGTTTTCTGATGCTGTCCCCTCGATTTGAAAGGTATTCCGCATCTGTCCACTCGAAGGAAAGCGGATATACTTTACTGTCCGTTTCGGGACGTGTCGCCGTATGAAAGGCATAAGGGTCTGATTTATACACTGTTTTTCTGTTCTCAATTTTATATTTATATTTATCGTATTTTTTCGCTTTCGGGCTTTCACCTTCCCAGATACCGTCGCCTATATTCTGCATGGGAATTGCAGATGCATCCCAATCCGTAAAGTCGCCCACGAGCCAGACTTTTCGGGCATGCGGCGCCCAGACTCTGAATATAAATCCTTCTCCTTTCGGATGACAGCCTAAAAACGTGTATGCTTCTGTGCAAACGTCCGTATTAAAACGACGAAGCATTTCTTCCATTATACTCTCCTTTCTTTATTATAGTATAGCAAAAATTTACTGCTTCGTCAATAAATTTTCCATATTTTTCCATTTTGCAGAAAAAGGGTTGACTTTAGAGTAAAATCCTTGTAAAATAGATACGATTTCAAAATCTAAATAAAACAAATGAAACGAGGAATTTTATGCGCATCTTACTGATTCGCCATGGCGATCCGGATTACGAAAAGGATACCGTTACAGAAAAAGGACGGCGCGAAGCTTCACTTTTAGCTGACCGTCTTTCTAAAGAAAATATTGATAAAATATACTGTTCTCCCTTAGGGCGTGCACAGGATACGGCAAAACCGACCGCAAAGAAAATCGGGAAGAAAATCCACACCCTTCCCTGGCTCTCTGAAATAAACTTGTTTTACGAAATTGAAGGAAAAACTGTTTCTCCCTGGGATATTTTTCCGCACGTATGGACACAAAATCCTGCGGCGGCAGACAAAGACAACTGGCATACGCATTCCATGTACAACGGAAATCCGATTTTTGAGACGGTCAAAACCATAGAAAATGCACTGGATGCACTATTGGAAAATCATGGATTTTTGCACGAAGGCAGACTTTTCAGAGCACTTCCGGGCTATCAGGAAAGCACGGAAACGATTGCTATTTTCTGTCATATGGGGCTTGGGAATGTGCTTCTTGCCCATTTAGGCGGCATTGCAACACCGCTGTGGTGGCATACGATGTTTTTGCCGCCATCCTCTGTCACGACCGTTTATATGGAAAACCATTGCCCGGAATCTGATGTTTTTATTGCCCATTTTGCAGGGATCGGCGACGTTTCGCATCTCTATAAAGGCGGAGAACCGATTTCTGCATCAGGTCTTAAAAACTGCGCATCCCCCATTTTTCCACCAACGCCCAAACGTCGATAGCATCCGATTGGACCTAAAAACTTGACAAAACCCTTTTTTTCTGCTATGATAAGGGAAACTATGGTTTTTATTTTGCTAAAAACTGAAAAACGGAGGTGCCGTCTATATGGAAAGGCCCATTGATTTTTCAAAACTTACAATTGAAGAGCTTACGCCGATTGTCTCGATGCGTCCCGGCAAAGAGTATACACGTGAGGAATTAAAAGAGGCGCGTGCCGCTTTCATGCAAGCACTCGGCTGTACTTCTTCTGCACAAGATACCCATTCAGCAGATACAGAAGCACCTCGCGAAGAAGAAACAGCTCATACCGAGGTGCCCGTATCCGCATCGACTGTCGAGGCATCCGTCTCTTCTGTAGAAACAATAGAAATTTCCGCTTTGCACACTGAACCTTCCGAAGCGTCTTCTTCGGAAATGCCTTTAGAAAATGAAGTGCCGCAAGCCGAAGAAAGCTTACCGATTGCCGCA